>JAHEBL010000020.1 GCA_024642265.1 Haliea sp.
TCTTTCCGGCTCCAGCCGCTATCAGTGAGGAGGTGGAGCAGATGTACCGCTGCAGGCGCATCGGTCCGGCCATCGCGGTGGAAGAGAAATACTATGCGATCTCACCCGAGCGCAAACTGAAGCACCCCGCGGTTCTCAAGATCATTGAAAACGCCCGGAGCGAACTGCTACTGGGCTGATGCCTGTCTCCACGAGCTCACGCGGGCGCGACTCAATCGCGTGATCGCCCGCCTTGCCCTGGCGATTGCGCCCTCTATCGCCAGATTGGCATCCGGCTGGTAATTGTCCAGCAGGTGCCTTTCACCATTGCTCTCGGTCAGCGCCAGCTTGCAGCCGTAGGTTACCCCGCCGCCGCGCTGTTCCGACGACTTCTCCAGGTCGATCTCTATACGGCTGATATCGGTCAACATGGACCCCAGCATGACCTGCAGTTTGGCCTCAATTGCCGCATTCCATTCCGGCTCGGCCCGATTCCTTATCAATATCTTTGCCACGAAAACATCTCCAGTCTCGAACCGGACCTATAATGAGCCAATGACATTCGGACAACCATCCGGAACTCCGGTTGCTGATGTTCGTCAATTCCGATTAATGCTTCACGGACGATAAACGATTGTTACCCGCAGATGCAGATTTGACCTCGCTGCATCGTCCCACAATTTCGATAAATACTATAAATACAGTGCTTTTCGTGAATTCCTGCCGCATCGATGGCAGCTTATAAGCTTTGCTTAACTTCGCATTTACCTGACTGGCTTCTCGAATACTTCGACTATACGAAACCCATCCCGGATGTAATATGGGACCGTCACAACCAAGGAGCAACGTTATGAGAATCTACTTACAGTCCCAGGGTTTCGAAATCACTCCCGCAATAGATGAGCATGTACGAAGACAACTGGCACGCAACCTGGCGGGCTCGGAAGACAACATTATCGCAGTGGATGTTTTCCTGGGAGACATCAATGGCCCGAAGGGTGGCATGGACAAGAAGGCCCTGGTCTGCGTTCAAATGGCGTCCCGCTTGTCGGCAAGGTTCGAGGCAGTCCACAGCGACCTGTACCGGGCGGTTACTGTGGCTGCACGCAAGGCAAAGCGGTCGGTCAAACGCACATTGCGCAGGCACAAGCGAATGCAGAAGGCGGAACTGCGTGAATTGCGCCAGTATCCCGGCGACTACCTGGCAGGCTGAGACCAGACAAGGTGCAAGTCGAATCAGGCGGCCCGGCGATTGCTATAAACGCGTCTGCTTTGCGGGATTTCGTCGAATCCCGCCGTTTCACACTGTTTATAACCGCCGTCATCCTGATCAACGCGGTCAGCCTCGGTCTGGAGACCTCGGCGGGCATTGTCACCGCCACCGGGTCGCTGCTGGCTGTTATAGACAGTGTGGCGCTGTTTATTTTCACCGTTGAGATAGCTCTCAAGCTCTGGGTCTATCGCTTGACGTTTTTCCGCAACGGCTGGAATGTGTTCGACTTCACCATTGTCGCCATTGCCTGGCTGCCCGCCAGCGGCCCCCTCGCCGTGCTGCGCGCGCTGCGGGTATTGCGTGTGCTGCGGCTGATTTCCGTAGTGCCGCAGCTGCGCGTGGTGATAGGCGCGCTGTTCAGCTCCCTGCCGGGCATGGCCGCAATTATTGCCGTTTTAACCCTGGTGTTTTATATCGCCGCAGTCATGGCGACCAAGCTGTTTGGCGCCGCCTTCCCCGACTGGTTCGGCAGTATCGGGGAATCGATGTACACCCTGTTCCAGATCATGACACTGGAAAGCTGGTCGATGGGGATCGTGCGCCCGGTAATGGACGTCTATCCGCTGGCCTGGGTATTCTTTGTTCCGTTTGTGATCGTCACCAGCTTTGCGGTGCTCAACCTGTTCATCGCCCTGATCGTAAACTCGATGCAGATGATCCATATGCAGGACAGGGAGAGCGCGCAAAGTGCCGAGGTAGTCGCTCATGACGAGCGGGAGCTACTGCTGGTTGAGGTGCGCGCGCTGCGGGAGGACGTGCAGCGGCTTATCGAGTCCGGCAGCAACAGGTAGCGTTTTAGCGAGCCTGATCCTGGCAGGGATGCCGCGACTGCAGCAAACGGTAGACGTAGTCCCGGGCGTTGTCGTCCTGGCCTGCATGGTGGATGTCCTGTTGCGCAGCATCCAGAAGCTCCTCCACTATAGCCTCCATGGGCAGGTCGCCCGGAATGCAGAAGCCGGCATAGTAGGACGGGCCGAAACGCTCCAGCGTATTACCCAGGCGAGTGCGGATAGCCCGCTCGGAAAACGACTCCTGGGTTTCGATTTCACGCACCACACTGTCGACAACGCCCGGGTCGGTGGCAAAGGCGCCATCGAGGAAGCCGTTGAGATAGCCGGCGCAAACCGCGACCTCTTTGGGGCTATCCGACCGGCACAGGGCCAGCAATTCCTCACGACCGAGAGTTTCCAGTGCCTGCACGCCATTGCTCAGGACAATGCCTATTACAAGACCAACAAGCCTCATGGGAATACTCCTCCTCAGTGCCGCAGCCACAGAGCGTCCGAAACAAGGCACACCCCTCCACTACTGGAGAGCAGCGGGCGCACAGCCTCCAGAATGCGATCGACCGTGGCCTGGTCATCGCAGGCGATCAGTATAAGGCAATTACTCGAATCGCCCGACAGCTCGTCGGCCCTGCGCTCCCCGCGGTCACCCGCGCCCCGAACGTCGGGGATCAATGTAAAACCGGGAGCTCCCAACTGCCTGAGCCGCACAGCCAGGCGCTGCGCGAGGGGCGCCTCGATTACAATCTCGATTCGCTTGCAGGGTTTCATAGCAACCACCTTATCACGGCATGGTAGGCCGGGATGCCTATCAACAGATTGAACGGGAAGGTAATTGCCAGGGACATGGTCAGGTAGGTGCCAGGATTTGCCTCCGGCAATGCAAGCCGCATAGCGGCCGGCACTGCGATGTAGGAGCCGCTGGCGACCAGCACAGTAAAGAGTAAGGCGTTGCCCTCACTCAGGCCGAGGAGCCAGGCCACGCCCAGACCGAGCGCGGCATTCAACAGGGGCATGCCCACCGCCGCCGCAAGCATCAGCCGCAGGGGCTGCCCCGCGGCCAGCCCGTCTGCCGCCTGGCGGGAGTCCCTGAAGCGCCGGGCCGCAACAATACCCATATCGAGCAGGAACAGGCATAGCAGCCCGAGGAACAGTCCCTTGACCAGGGGTTCCACCTGGTTCATACCCGCGGAACCGGTAATCCAGCCGATACACATACTGCCAAGGATCAGGAAAACCGAGGCATTGAACAATGACTCGTTCACTAACTGCTTCCACGAAAACAGGCTGGCCGAGGCGCTGCCCCTGTTCCCGTAATGATTGTAAAGCAGGATACCCACGATGATCGCCGGCGATTCCATCAGGGCCATTGCAGCTACCAGGTAACCGCTCCAGCCGACGCCCTGGATATCCAGGTAGCCCGCCGCGGTCACGAAGGTAACGGCACTTACCGAACCGTAGGTGGCCGCGATTGCCGCCGCATCCGCCGTCGACATACGCCTGCGCATGAGGAAAAAAGCGTACACGGGTATACCGGCAGACAGCAGCATGGCTGCCAGCAGGGTTAACAACATGCCGGAATCTATACTGGATTCGGCCAGGGCAACCCCACCCTTGAAGCCTATGGCGAACAGCAGGTAGAGCGAAAGGGCTTTGGCTACCTGGCCGGGTATCTCAAGGTCGGAACGTACCACCACGGCCATGACGCCGAGGAAGAAAAAAAGCAGGGGAGGCGATCCCAGGTTGCCCAGAAAAGCCGACACTATGCGGGGAACTCGCCCTTCACCGCATGGGACTTCTGCAGCACCTTGTCGCGCAGGCCAAGTTTGTAGGCGCGCAACCGCTCCCTCAGCTCGAGATCACCGGTGGCAATCATCTGCGCGGCCAGAATGGCTGCATTGGCCGCATTGTCGATAGCGACCGTTGCAACCGGCACCCCGGCGGGCATTTGCACTATCGACAACAAGGCGTCCATCCCCTCCAGCCGCGTTACTCCGATCGGCACGCCGATGACGGGCAACACACTGATGGCCGCCGCCATGCCCGGCAGGTGCGCCGCACCACCGGCGCCGGCGATAATGACCTTGAGGCCCCGCGACTCTGCAGAGCTGGCGTAATCATGCAGCTTTTCAGGCGTCCTGTGGGCACTGACTATATCCACTTCGTAGGCGATACCCAGCTCATCGAGCATGGCCGCCGCGGCGCGCATGGTCGGCAGATCCGAGTCACTGCCCATGATTATGCCAATCTCTGCGCTCATGCCGCCTGCTCGCTTTTCTTCGAAGACAGCTTCTCCAGCGCGCTGGCGGCCGCCTTCCCGGCTGCCTCAACGCTACCGCCAAGCGCATTGATATGGCCCATTTTCCGACCGATGGTGCCGGGCGCTTTGCCATACCAGTAGAGCGCTGCGCCCGGATATGCAGCCCTGTCAGTGACCGGGGTGTCGGGACACTGCTGCCTGATCGCTTCCGTATAAAGAATATTCAGCATCACAGCGGGAGATTGCTGCTCTATGGCCAGCAGCGGCAGGCCCGTCACAGCGCGCACATGCTGCTCGAACTGCGACACATTGCAGGCGTCGAGTGTCACATGACCGGAATTGTGAACGCGGGGAGAAATCTCGTTGATCAGCAGCTCCTGCGCCGGCGTAACGAACATTTCGATGGCAAATACACCCACACCCTCCAGTTGCGTAACAACACGCTCCGCCAACGCCTGCGCCGCTGCACTGAGCTGCGGGCTGACGGCCGCCGGCATCGACACGGTTTTTACCGAGTTCAGCTCGGGATCGAATTCCATACTGACCGGCGGGAAGGTCTGGATATTACCCGCCTGATCGCGCGCCGTTATCACTGCAATTTCACTGCAATCAGGCAGGAAAGGTTCAACGATGCTGGGCACGTCCCACAGCTGCTGCTCCGAATGCAGGGAACGCAGTATCTGAACACCCCGGCCGTCGTATCCACCACAGCGCACTTTTTGCACCACCGCCTCACCCAGTTTCCCGACCACGGATTCGAGGGAAGAGGCCCGGCCTGTCAGCATGTGAAATGGCAGGGTCGGCAGGTTCTGCTGCTGCAACCAGGATTTCTGCAGGCCCTTGTCTTTCAGCATCAGCAGGGTGTCAGCACCCGGGTGGACAGCCACACGCCCTTGAGTGCGGGCATCGATCAACTTCGCCAGGGACTCGTTGGGCACCGCCTCCTTGTCGAAGGTGATC
Organism: Haliea sp.; assembly: GCA_024642265.1. GTDB lineage: Bacteria > Pseudomonadota > Gammaproteobacteria > Pseudomonadales > Halieaceae > JARRPM01. The sequence goes on from JAHEBL010000020.1 coordinate 5,258, forward strand.
ACATCGCAACCGTCGAGGAACTGCTGGAATACAGTGGCATTGTCCAGCTCGCCGACGATCGCCCGGTCGGCACAACGCAGCGCCGCGTCGTCCGCGGACTCGGCAATCACTGACACGTGCACGCCGAGCCCCTGGGCCGCCTCACACAGGTAGAGCCCCAGTTGTCCGCCACCAATAATACCGAGCCGTGTACTCATTTCTGTCCCTCAGGGAATGCCACCGAACAGCCACAGCGCGCTGCCTGCCACCGCTGCAAATTGTGCCGCAGTTCTGCCCAGCTTGTCTAACGGTGCTAGGATAGCCACTCAGAACATTCCGACAATTCGAGTTTTGGGTACTAATTCTACGTTTTTATCGATGTTTTGGATCAGCCCTGCGCGACCGAACCCGCGCGCCGCTGACAAAGAGGTGTATAAGGCCAGGCGAAAGCGCTAAAGTACCCCGCTGACCACAGCAACACTCCCGGAAACCTCAAATACAATTGAACACGACTACCTTGACTACGATAGCCGCTGACCACACCCCGATGATGCAGCAGTTCCTGCGCATCAAGGCGAAACACCCCCACGACCTGCTGTTCTACCGCATGGGCGACTTCTACGAACTGTTCTACGACGACGCCAGAAGGGCCGCGGAACTGCTGGACATCACGCTCACTGCCCGGGGCAAGTCCGCCGGGGAACCGATTCCCATGTGCGGTGTACCCTACCACGCCGCCGAGGGTTACCTGGCGCGGCTGGTCAAAGCCGGCGTATCCGTGGCTATTGCCGAACAGATCGGCGACCCCGCCACCAGCAAGGGACCGGTGGAGCGACAAGTGGTGCGGGTGGTGACACCCGGCACGCTATCGGACGAGGCCCTGCTGGATGACCGCGTGGACAATCTGCTGCTCGCTATCTGCCAGCAACACCACAATTACGGCATCGCCTACCTCGACCTCAGCACCGGACGATTCCGGGTACTGGAGGTCAGCGGCGAGGAAGCGCTGGTCAGCGAGCTGCAGCGCCTGGATCCCGCCGAGACGCTTTATCACGAGAGCGTTTTCCTGCCCGAGGTCACGGGGCGCAACGGCGCCCGCAGCCAACCCGCCTGGGAGTTCGACATCGATAGCGCCCGCCGCGCCCTGAACACCCAGTTCCAGACCCACGATCTGCAGGGCTTTGGCTGCGACAAGCTGCCGCTGGCGATCGGCGCGGCCGGCTGCCTGCTGCAGTACGTAAAAGACACCCAGCGCAGTAACCTGCCACATATTCGCAGCATCAGCCATGAAAACAGGGCCGACAGCGTCATCCTGGACGCCGCCACGCGCCGCAATCTTGAGATTGACGTCAACCTCTCCGGCGGTGAGCGCAACACCCTGTTCTCGGTCATGGACCGCGCTGTGACAGCCATGGGCAGCCGGCTGCTCAGGCGCTGGTTACACCGCCCCCTCACCGATATTGCCGTTCTGGAAGCCCGGCACGGAGCCATCGGCGCCCTCTGCATAAACTACGATTACGAGGCAGTGCGCTCGGCCCTGAAGCCTATCGGCGACATGGAACGCATCCTGACCCGGGTAGCCCTGCGATCGGCCAGGCCACGCGACCTGACCCGACTGCACAGTTCGCTCGAGGCCCTGCCGCAGCTGCGCTCGGCCCTTGCAAAAGCTGACGCCCCGAGGCTGGCCGCACTCAGCCAGAGCGTGGGGCAATACCCCGACCTGTGCGACCTGCTGGGGCGGGCCATTATCGACAACCCTCCCGTGGTCATCCGCGACGGCGGGGTCATCGCTGACGGCTACGACAGTGAACTGGATGAACTGCGAGAGCTCAGCAGCAACGCCGGCGATTACCTGCTGGAGATCGAAAAACGTGAACGCCTGGCCACGGGCATTGCCAGCCTGAAAGTCGGCTACAACCGGGTGCACGGCTACTATATCGAGATCAGCCGGGGCCAGTCAGACCGCGCACCTGCGCAGTACGTCAGGCGCCAGACACTGAAAAACGCCGAGCGCTTCATCACCCCGGAGCTGAAGGAGTTCGAAGACAAGGCCCTGTCCAGCAAGAGCCGGGCCCTGAGCCGTGAAAAAGCGCTGTACGAGGACCTGTTGGAGCGCCTCAACGAGCACCTGGCGGCCCTGCAGGATACCGCCTCCGCAGTGAGCGAGATCGACGTACTGGCCAACCTCGCCGAGCGAGCCGACAGCCTGCGGCTGTGTTGTCCGTCCTTTTGCACCGAGCCCGTATTCGAGGTCAGCGAAGGTCGCCACCTGGTGGTGGAGCAGGTGCTGGAAGAACCCTTTATAGCCAACAACACCCTGCTCAATGACCGGCGCCGCATGCTGCTGATTACCGGGCCGAATATGGGCGGCAAATCCACCTATATGCGTCAGAACGCGGTGATTGCCCTGCTGGCCCATATCGGCAGTTACGTGCCGGCCACAGCGACCAGGCTGGCTCCGCTGGATCGTATTTTCACGCGGATTGGCTCCTCCGACGACCTGGCCTCCGGTCGCTCCACATTCATGGTCGAGATGACGGAGACCGCTAATATCCTGCACAACGCCACCCCCCGCAGCCTGGTGCTGATGGATGAGGTGGGCCGCGGCACCAGCACTTTTGACGGCCTGAGCCTGGCGTGGGCGGCGGCGGTGGAACTGGCCCGCTCGGTGCAGGCCTTTACCCTGTTCGCCACCCATTACTTCGAGCTGACCAGCCTGCCTGAACTGTGTCCGACCATGGCCAACGTGCATCTGGATGCCACGGAGCACCAGGACCACGTGGTGTTTCTCCACAATATCCAGGAGGGGCCGGCCAATCGCAGCTTCGGCCTGCAGGTTGCCAGGCTCGCGGGCATACCCGCCCCCGTACTGGACGCCGCCCGGGAGAAACTGGGGGAGCTCGAGCGCGGCGACCACGGTCCGGCGCCAGCCATCCCGATTGCCTCCCCCCCTGCCCAGGTAGACCTGTTCAGTTCTCCCGCTCCACACCCCGTGGTAAAAGCCCTTGAAGCCCTGGATGTGGACGGCCTGACACCCCGTGAGGCGCTGGAAAAACTCTACGAACTGAAGGCCCGCCTGGGCTGAAAAGCCCCCTTCAAATTCCCGCCCTGTGCGGGTAAACTGTCGCCCCCCGCGCGGGGCCGCGATTATTTCAAGAGGCGTTCAGGAATGACATTTGTTGTAGGCGAAGACTGTATCAGGTGCAAGCACACGGACTGTGTGGAGGTTTGCCCGGTGGACTGTTTTTACGAGGGCCCGAATTTCCTGGTCATCCACCCCGACGAGTGTATCGACTGCGCCCTGTGTGAGCCGGAATGTCCGGTAGATGCCATATTCTCCGAGGACGAACTGCCCGAAGACCAGCAGATTTTCCTTGAGCTGAATGCAGAGCTGGCGGAGGTCTGGCCCTGCATCACCGAGATGAAGGAAGCCCTTCCCGATGCCGAGGAATGGGCAGGCAAACCCAACAAGCTACAGTATCTGGAGCGCTAGAAACCTGCGCCGCAAATTACCTGGCGGCGCATAACCGCTTTACTGCTGGCTTAACAACCCCTCACGCAGTGCTCTGGCCTGCTCCTTGATTCGCCGGATATTGTCCGGCCCCATCCGCAACAGTTGCTTCTGCATAGGGGTCAACTGCTCCAGTTGCGGATCAGCGTACTTGTACATCACCGACTTGCGCGTCAGTGCTATCGGCTCCTCTATCTCCGGGGTGGCCAGCACCCGATCAAGCGCACGGATCAGGGCATTGTCAAAGTCTTCAGGGTTGAGGCCGAGTTGGCCATAAGCCTCTTCGTAGAGCGGACGCAGGGTGTGAAAACTGTCCACCAGGGTTGCAGTATCCAGCGACCCGATAGTCTCCACGTAGCCGTCATAGCGTTTGTAGCCGGCCGGATTCATATACATCTGGTCGCCTTCCTCCACGGCGGTGAACGCATCCTTGGGCGGGTCCAGTGGCAACAGCTTGCGCAGCACGACGCCGCGGCTCAACCCGTCTATCAGCGCAGTGCCCTGCTGGACGAGGTTCTGCTGCTGCTCCAGCGGGGCAAGTTCGCCAGCTACTCCGGCAGCGCTCATCCGTGCGCGCACCATGTCGTCGCTCTCAGCCAGCGGGGGTAGCGGGGGCGGCGGCTCCACGGCGGCTTCGGCCATCTCCTCGACCACCGGCTCCGGTCGCGCCGGAATATCAGCAGCCGGCGGCAGGGGCGGCGGCTCTACAATCATTTCCTCGACGGCGACGGGTTCCGGCGCCACCGCTACCGGCTTGTCCCCCATCGATCGCCACAGCATAAAACCGGCAACTATGATCGCCAGCACCAGTAACACCTGCCTGGTGGGAAAACCGCCCCGCCCGCTGTCGTCGTCCAGCCTGTCTTCCCGCACTGCCTTCATTATTCCTACTCCTCGCTATAGCCGATAAGCCAGCCAACCTTTCCCAGCCGGGCACTGACTGTGCTCCAAGCATAGCAGATGCGGCGGCAGCCGAGCAGTGCCGCGGGCCCAGGGCCGCCTCTGGATATACACTCCGCAGGGATAGCCATCACTGGCGGAGATCGCGGATACCCCGCTAACCGAAATCATCTTTGCGCCGACCTCTCCTGCTGCGGCGTTCGGGCTTGCCCGAAGCAATATAGAGATCGCTGCGCAGGGCGGTAGGCGCGCGCTGATCACCGTCGGAGTCCCTCCTGTCACGGTGGTGTACGAATTTACAGCTACAACCAGACGAGGTGCACTCGGGGAGCGGCAATTGTTCGAACCGCCCAATAAGAAAGCGGCGCCCGCTGAGTGCCAGCGCCTGCTCACAGGCTTCCGGCCCGCACTCGACCGACACCGCTCGATAGTCGCTCCGGACCGACGATGCGCCGCTGGCCGGTCTGTTCGCCCCGGGTTTCTTCGGCGCGGGAACCCTACTGCCCCCTCTCCGCCGGGAGGACAGCAGCATCCGCAGCAGGACAATGGCGAGCACCACAAGCGCAACTGGTATCAGTATTTTCATCAAGACCTCCCGGATCTTATTGCTGCAGACACATCTCGTCCGGCTCGCAGGACATTAAAACAATTCGGCACCGCATTCGCGAAACGATAGCCATCAAGGGCACCTCAACACACGTTGTTCTTGTACGCACGCTCAGGCTAGTATACACAGCTGTGTTGATTGGCGGCGCAGCCGCCCGGCAATCAATGTGCCTGCAAATAACGGAACCCTTAACGGAGAGCGATAACATGATTAACCTGACAAGATTCAAGGTGCTGATCGGCACATCCATCCTGGCGATGACCTGCGGGTTTTCCGCACCGCTGCTGGCCGAAGCCGTCGAACAGACCGTCCGTATTGAGGTGACCAAGGCCGATGACGGCTCACAGTGCCAGGTGCAGGCCGTGTTCAAGGGCGACCACGACAACTGCAAGAACGACAACGCCAAGGGCCGGGGGGATTGCAGCAAGGAATCCGGCTGCGTGTGCACCCGGCAGGAAAAACATGTGTCCTGGAAAATAACCGAGAAACAGTCCTTTGCCATCGCGTTTGACCAGGGCAGCCCCAACCCCTTTGTCACTGACGGCCAGAGCGAGTGCAACTTCAAGAGCAATAAGAAAGGCCAGCTGCGCTGCAGGGTGAAAGGCAAGGATGTACCCAAGGGGGACTACAAGTACTCCATCGCGGTACCCGAGTGCCCCACTGTCCAGTCGCACATCAAGATCTACTAAGCCCTGGTCAGCGCGGCAACCGGCGCGGCGCGCGCTGGTTGCCCGCCTTCCTGGTCGCACCCACACATAGTGACAGCAGACCGTGACAGCAGGTATCAAGGTAAAGCAGGACCCACACCAGGCGGTGGACATACTGGTGCGCGCCTTTCATGACGACCCCCTCATGAACTGGATATCCCCGCACCCGGATTTTATCCGTACCTTCTTCACCATCACGCTGCCGGTTTTTCTACCGGGAGGGCTGACCTATATTGATGCACAGGGTCGGGGGGCGGCTGCCTGGTTGGGCCCGAATCGCAAATTGCGCTGGCCTGCTTCCGCCGCCAACCTGTGGCGTATGGCCAGTGTCTGCGGCGCGCGCGGGCTCTATCGCTTCGCTCGCAGCGGCCTGGCCACCGCGAGGTTCCACCCCAGCGAACCTCACTACTACCTGTTTCTGCTGGGTGCCCTGCCCGAATGCCAGGGCCAGGGTATTGGCAGTGCCCTCATCTCTCACGTACTGCGAAAATGCGATGATGACTTCCTGCCGGCCTACCTTGAGAACTCGAAGCCGGAAAACCTGGCTTTCTACTGTGGACATGGCTTCGAGGTGATGGACGAGATCCGGTTTGCTCCCGGCGCACCACCCGTGTGGCTGATGTGGCGCCAACCCCGCTCGATGGACTGACCCGGGCACAACGGCCGCGCCAGCGCTTCAGGCCGTCGTCATGGCCGATCAACTCTCGACGAAAGCCCGCTCGATCACATAGTGGGCGGCCTCACCGTGACGGGCCTCGCGCAGGCCGCGGCCGTCCAGCAACTCGCAGATTTCCTTGAGCATGGTTGGACTGCCGCAGATCATGAAGCGATCGCTGGCGGGATCGATTGGCCCCAGACCCACGTCTGCCTGCAGCTTGCCGCTGCGTAACAGATCGGTAAGGCGGCCGTTGTTGCGAAAAGGCTCGCGAGTAACCGTGGGGTAGTAAATCAGCTTGTCACGCACGTCATCCCCGAGGTACTCGTGGGCGGGCAGGTGCTCGGTAATCAACTCCCGGTAGGCGAGCTCTTCAACGTGACGGCAGCCATGGGTCAGCACGATCCTGTCGTACTGCTCGTAGATCTCCGGGTCCCTTATGATGCTCAGAAATGGCGCCAGCCCGGTACCCGTGGCAATCAGGTAGAGATTCCTGCCCGGCAGCAGGTTGTCCTGGATGAGCGTGCCGGTGGCCTTGCTGTTCACCAGCAGTTCATCACCCACCTTGATGGACTGCAATCTGGAGGTCAGGGGTCCGTCGGGCACCTTGATGCTGAAAAATTCCAGTTCGTCCTCGTAATTGGCGCTGGCCAGGCTGTAGGCGCGCATCAGGGGTTTTCCCTCCTGTTCCAGGCCGATCATGGTGAAGTGGCCGTTCTTGAAACGAAAACCCTGGTTACGGGTGGTTTTGAAGCTGAACAGGCGGTCTGTCCAGTGGTGCACCGAGGTCACCTGCTCGCGCATGATAGTTGCCATGTAACGGTCTCCGGGTAGCAGTGGCTGATGTACGCAGTCTAAGTGGGAATTCTTTATCGTCTAAACGGGTTTATTTGATAATATATATCGGTATTTTAGATATAGGGTTCGGACAATGCGCTACAGCCTGCGCCAGCTGGAAGTGTTTCTCGCTACCGCCCGACATGAAAACATAAGCCGGGCGGCGCGGGATCTGGCGATGTCGCAGTCGGCGGCCAGCGGCTCCCTGCGGGAGCTCGAGGGACAATTCGGAGTCAAACTGTTCGACCGGGTGGGAAAGCGCCTGCAATTGAGCGAGCTGGGACGGCAACTCCGGCCCCAGGCCGAAACCCTGCTTGCCCAGGCCCGGGCCTTCGAACAGGCGCTTGCCGGGGAAGACGGCATGGGGCGCCTGCATATCGGCGCCACGATGACGATCGGCAATTACCTCGCAGTCACCATGATCGCAGACTTCCGAGGCCGCTACCCCGACGCCGATGTCGCCCTCACGGTGGCGAATACCGAGACCATCGCCGAGGGTGTCGCCGGCTTCGAACTGGATATGGGCATGATCGAGGGCGAGTTCCAGCATCCCGAACTGGAAACCCTGCACTGGCGGGACGATGAACTGGTCGTGTTCGCCGCCCCTGGCCACCCCGCCGCGACCACCACCGCCCTGGGTGATGACGACCTGGTCTCCCTGCCCTGGATCGTGCGGGAGCGGGGCTCGGGAACCCGCCAGACCTTTGACCGGGCCATGCACGGACTGCTGCCGGACCTGGATATTGCGATGGAATTACAGCACACGGAAGCGATCAAGCGGGCAGTTGAAGCCGGACTGGGGGTGGGCTGCCTGTCGCGTATCAGCCTGACTGACGCCTTCCGGCGGGGCTCCTTGGTGGAACTGCACACCAGCGCCAGGGATTTCAGCCGCGAGCTGTTCCTGATTACCCACCGCCGGAAGTTTCATGGCGTCGCCCTGCAGCGCTGGCTGCAATTGTGTCAGGAGAGCGCCGCTTGACCAGCCGACTGTCAACCCGCCAGGCTCTACAGGGGGTGAAGTCGCACCGGCAGCGTTTTGTAGCCGCGCACGAAGTTTGACCGCACCCGCTCGGGCTCACCCACCACTTCCACCATATGAAAGCGCCGCATGATTTCCTCCCAGAGGATGCGCAGCTGCATTTCCGCCAGGCGGTTGCCCATGCAGCGGTGAATACCAAAGCCGAAGGAGATATGGTGGCGCGGGTTCTTGCGGTCGATGATGAACTCTTCCGGCCGCTCTATGGCCGTTTCGTCGCGGTTGCCGGAGACATACCACATCACCACTTTGTCCCCCTTGCGAATCTGCTTGCCCCTGAATTCCAGGTCGCGAGTAGCGGTGCGGCGCATATGCGCCAGCGGCGTCTGCCAGCGGATTATCTCGGAGACCATGCCGGGAATCAGCCCGGGGTCGGCACGCAGCTTGTCATACTCGGCAGGATTCTGGTTCAGTGCAAGGACGCCGCCGGTGGCGGAGTTGCGGGTAGTATCGTTGCCGCCGACAATCAACAGCATGAGATTGCCGAGAAATTCCATCGGGCGCTCAACAATATCCGCGGTATTGGGGTCGCGCTGCAACAGGGAAATAAGGTCGAAACCGCCCTCCCTGCCCTTGCGCTCATGCCACAGCTGCGTAAAGGTCTGCAGGCACTCGGTCATGCCGGTCAACTGCTCCTCCTGAGTCACGTCACCGCCGGCCATTTCCGGCGTCCCGGCGGCGAGGTCGGACCAATAGGTGAGCTTGGCCCGATCCTCGAAGGGAAAGTCAAACAGGGTGGCAAGCATCTGGGTAGTCAGGTTGACGGACACCTTTTCCACCCAGTCAAAGGGTTCCCCCGGAGACAGGCCGTCAAGGATGTCCTCGACCCGGGTGCGGATCAGCCCCTCCATCGCCGCGAGGTTCTGCGGCGCCACCACAGGCTGGGCCGCCCGGCGCTGCAGGTCGTGCTTGGGAGGATCCATAGCGATGAACATTTCTACCGGCAAGTCGTCAGGGATATCCCCGATAACAATGGTCGGTTCCGAAGAGAACGACCCGTGGTCACTGTCCACCGCCACAATGTCGTCAAAACGGGTTATCGACCAGAACGGCCCGAACGGGCTATCGGCCCGGAAGTGTACGGGCTCTTCCCGCCGCAGCCGCGCGAAGTAAGGGCGCCATGCATCCTGCTCATACAGTCGCGGGTCACTGACATCAATATCGGCCAGCGGCATGGTCAAGGCATCGGGTAACTTTTCTGCCACATTCATCTTGTCTCTCCTCCTGGGTTCCAGGCCTGGTTTACATCTGGTACTCGGGTAGCCGCACGACCATGCCATCGAGTTCCTCGGTCACCTCGATCTGGCAGCTCAGGCGCGATTGCCCGGTGCGGTCCGGGCGCATGCCCAGCATCGCTTCTTCCATGGCATCTGCCTCGCCGCTGGCTGGCAGCCACCGGGCCTCGACAAAACAATGGCAGGTGCCGCAGGCACAGGCACCGCCGCAGTCGGCGTCGATGCCGGGGACACCATTTTCCAGGGCATTCTGCATCAGGGATTTCCCGCTCGCTGCCTCGATGGTGTGACTTGCGCCGTTATATTCGATCAGGGTGATTGCTGGCATGGGGGCGCTGGCTCCTTGGTAATTGATGCCGTCACTTTACCTTGCGCATCGATATAAGGGAGGTCATTTTTTGACACAAGGGAGTCATTTAAAGACAATAGCGCATGCCTCCAGCGTCAGCAGCCCATTTCATCACCAGCAACTATTCGCGGATACTCGCCCGCGAACTGGGTCTGCAGGAGCGTGACCTGCCGCGACTGCTGCAGGGTACCGGACTGCCGCGCAGCGTACTGCTGCCCGGGGATGACACCCGGCTCAGCGGGGCCCAGCAACTGCGAATCATCCAGAACGCCCGCAGCCTGGACCCGGCCCCGGAGCTGGGACTGCGACTGGGTCTCCAGCTGGACCCCTCTTCCCACGGCCCAATCGGCTATCTCGCCCTGAGCAGCCCCGACCTGCTCACCGCGCTGCACGCCCTGCGCGACTTCCTGCCCCTGCGCATCGCCATCGTCCAGTTGGGCCTGGCACAGTCGGGGGCATGGCTGCATTGTTCACTGCGCATACTCATGAGCGCGCCGGCGGATGAAAAACGCATGCTGCTGGAATGTTTCGCTCTGGTGTTGCAGGCCCTGGTGGAATCCATCACAGGCGCATCTCTGGGCAACGCCCGCTTCGAATTCGAATTCCCGGCGCCCACCTACCGCAGGCTGTACCCGGATTATTTCCATTCGCCGACGCTGTTTTCCTGTGAGAGAAGCCAGGTGCTGCTGCCGGCAAGCCTGCTGCGGGCCCCCAACGTTGGGGGCGACCCGGTCTCCTACGGCCTGGCCCGGGACCTGTGCGAGCAACTGCTGGCGCAACTGCCCGCCGCCTCGATGTCACTGACAGACCGCGTGCGCCGTCGTCTGCTATCAATGCCCTCGGGAACAGCTTGCGAGGATGATGTGGCCAGGTCGCTGTTCGTGTCGAAGCGGACCCTCGCCCGCCGCCTGCAGCGGGAAGGCACCAGTTATCGCCGGGTCAGGGACAGCTTGTATGCCGAGCTGGCGGCGCGGCATTTGCGCGAGAGCGAGCTGAGCGTGGAGGCGATAGCCGCCCTGCTGGGCTACCATGACAGCGCCAATTTCCGGCGGGCGTTTCGACGCTGGCACGGGCTCAGCCCATCGGAGTTTCGCGCAGCCAGATAACGACTTCGCAGAAAGGGCCCGGGCTGCACCTTAAATTCGGGCCGGCGCACCAGCATGGGCGGCCTCGCCCTGCAGCGCTGGCTGGCGTTGTGTCGGGAAAGTGCCGGCTGACGAGCCGCCCGGACTCCCCTGCCCCCGGCTATAGCGGGTGCAGACGCACGGGCAGTTTCCTGTAGCCGCGCACGAAGTTCGAGCGCACCCGCTCGGGCTCTCCCACCACTTCCACCGTGTGAAAGCGCTGCATGATTTCCTCCCACAGGATCCGCAGCTGCATTTCCGCGAGGCGGTTACCCATACAGCGATGCACACCGAAACCGAAGGAAACATGGTGGCGGGGGTTGTCGCGGTCGATGATGAACTGGTCGGCATCATCGATGGCGGTTTCGTCGCGATTGCCTGAGAGGTACCACATGACCACCTTGTCGCCCTTGCCGATCTGCTTGCCACGAAATTCAATATCGCGGGTGGCGGTGCGCCGCATATGGGCCAGCGGCGTCTGCCAGCGGATGATTTCCGACACCATACCGGGAATCAGGCCGGGATCGGCGCGCAGCTTGTCGTATTCGGCGGGATTCTGGTTCAGGGCCAGTACCCCACCACTGATGGAATTGCGGGTGGTGTCGTTGCCCCCGACGATCAGGAGCAGGAGATTGCCCAGGTACTCGTTTGGCCGCTCCACCATATCGCAGGTATTGGGATCGCGCTGCAGCAGGGAAATCAGATCGAAGCCGCCTTCCCTGCCCTTGCGCTCATGCCACAGTCGGGTGAAGGCGCCCAGGCACTCTTCCAGGCCGGCCAGGCGCTCTTCATTGCCCACACTGCCACCCGCCATCTCAGGGGAGCCCACAGCAATATCAGACCAGTATGTGAGCTTGTGGCGCTGCTCGAAGGGAAAGTCGAACAGGGTGGCCAGCATCTGGGTAGTCAGGTTGATGGAAACCCGCTCCACCCAGTCGAAGGTGTCACCGGGCGGGAGGCCGTCCAGGATCGCGATCACTCGGCTGCGTATCAGGCCCTCCATCTCGGCAAGATTTTGCGGGGCCACCACCGGTTGGGCCGCGCGCCGCTGCAAATCGTGTTTCGGCGGGTCCATGGCGATGAAATTGGTGAGGGGGGTGTCTGTCGGGCGGTCCCCGATGAATATCGCCGGTTCCGAGGAGAAGGTCTCATAGTCGCTGTCCACCGCGACGATATCCTCGAAACGGGTAATCGACCAGAAGGGCCCAAAGGGGCTGGAAGCCTGGAAGTGCACGGGATCCTCCCGCCGCAACCTGGCGAAGAATGGCCGCCATGCATCCTGTTCAAGCAGGCGCGGGTCGCTGATATCCATCTCTGCCAACGGCACGGCCTGTGCGTCAGGCAGTAACGCAGATTCACTCATAGACTCACCCTCCTGCTTGCCCGTCTCCGGGCTTACATGGTCGTGTGCTTCCCGGTCTACATCTGGAATTCGGGCAGGCGCACGAGCATGCCGTCCAGCTCATCGGTAACCTCTATCTGGCAACTGAGGCGCGATTGCGCGGTCCGGTCCGGGCGCATGCCCAGCATGGCCTCCTCCATCTCACCGGGCTCGCCGCTGGCGGACATCCATTCCTCATCGACAAATACATGACAGGTACCGCAGGCACAGGCTCCTCCGCAGTCGGCATCAATGCCCGGCACACCATTATCCAGGGCATTTTGCATCAGGGATTTTCCCGCGTCGGCATCGATACTGTGACTGGTGCCGCTGTACTCGATGAGGGTGATTTTCGGCATTCAAACATTCTCCTGACATGCTGTTGTCACCGGCCGGCCGATCAGGGCGACCGCTTCCCTATTGAACTGTAAAATTGAGTTACCCGCAATCGGCGCATGGTTTATCCGCCTTTGCAGCCGAGTCCCGGTTCAGGGCGTTGGGCTGGAAGACAAGGCCCACCACGTCGAGACAGGCCATGCCGGATGTGATTTCGCAATACAGGGATCAGCTGAACAGGGAATCGCTGCTCAAGCCGTTATTCTCCATGATGCTGCGCAGGCGCCGCAGTGCCTCAACCTGGATCTGGCGCACCCGCTCACGGGTGAGGCCGATTTCCCGGCCCACTTCCTCCAGGGTGCTGCTTTCGTAACCGCGCAACCCGAACCGGCGCGACAATACTTCGCGCTGCTTCTCCGACAGCTCATCGAGCCAGTCGGCGATGCTCTCACGGATATCGGTGTCCTGCAGCAGTTGCGAGGGGTCGGACTCGTGGGTGTCGGCGATGGTATCCACCACCGAGCGGTCCGAATCGGGACCAACCGGGGTGTCCATGGAAGTCACCCGCTCGTTGAGTCCCAGCAGGCGCTTGACCTCCGACGTGGGCTTGTCGAGCAACTCGGCGATCTCCTCGGCGCTGGGCTCGTGATCCAGCTTTTGCCTCAGCTCGCGGGCCGCCCGCAGGTAAACATTGAGTTCCTTGACCACATGGATTGGCAGGCGGATGGTGCGGGTCTGGTTCATGATGCCCCGCTCGATGGTCTGCCGGATCCACCAGGTGGCGTAGGTCGAAAAGCGGAAGCCGCGCTCGGGATCAAATTTCTCTACCGCGCGAATCAGGCCAAGGTTGCCCTCCTCGATCAGGTCCAGCAGGGTGAGGCCACGATTGATGTAACGGCGGGAGATTTTTACCACAAGACGCAAATTGCTCTCGATCATGCGGCGTCGCGCACTGGCGTCACCTTTCAGCGCCAGGCGGGAAAAATACTTTTCCTCATCTGCGGTCAGCAGCGGCGAGTAGCCGATTTCGTTGAGGTACAGCTGGGTGGCGTCCAGCGAGGGCTCTACCCTGCCGGCTGTGCGAGCCCTGGCCTGATCAAAGAGATCGAGCTCATTTTCATCATCATCAGAAAGCTCGAGTGGCTCGTCTGCCTTTGCCAGTAAATCAGCTGCATCGTCAGCAGCTCTGCCGGGCTTGGGCTGCGCTTCTGCAGCGCCGTGGTTGCGGGCTTTTACAACGCCAGCACCACTGCCCGATTTTGAAGTCCTTTTCCCGCGGGTTGCTTCCACATCCGTGACCCTCGTTCTTTTTATGCGAGCACCGGATACCAAATCTCGCTGGGCCGATCAGGTTAACCCGAAGCTCCGATGAAATTCAAGCGGATGGCGTGGCTATTTTGGGTCACCCGCCGGGGCAAGGCGGGACGGCGCCTGCCGCCGGCAGGAGGCTGAAAATCAGCGCCTGGGCAGGAGTTTGACGGGGTCTACCGGCTTGCCCTCCTTGCGAATTTCGAAATGAAGTTTCACAGTATCAGTGCCGGAACTGCCCTTTTCGGCGATGATCTGGCCCGCGCCAACAACGTCATTTTCCCTGACCAACAAGCGGTCGTTGTGACCGTAGGCGCTTATATAGATCTCATTGTGCTTGACGATCACCAGCTCGCCAAACCCGACGATGCCTGTGCCCGCATAGACCACGGTGCCGTCTGCTACCGCGTATATGGGATCACCGCGGTTACCGGCTATATCGATACCCTTGTGCACACTGGATGAATAGCCCCGGGTCACAGGCCCGCTCGCCGGCCAGCGCCAGGCGCTCACCCTGGCACCCGGGGTCGGGGCCTTCGCGGGCGATGCCGCCTGTGCAGGTGTCGGAGCGGGCGCGGGTGCCTGGGCCACCGCGACGACCGGAGCGACCACCGGCGCGTCGACCTGCGCCGGGGAGGTCGCAGCGGGCTCGGGGCCGGATGCCGCCGCGGGCGCCTGGGCCACCGCGACGACCTGCTCCGGGGAGGCCGCAGCGGGCTCAGGGCCGGATGCCGCCGCGGGAGCCGCTTCATCGGCAGGCGGGATCACCACCACGGGCGCCTGATTCGCCGCGGTCGGGGGATGATACACTCCCGGGGTTGGCGCAGGCGGGCTCTGGTAGACGGGGGTTGGCGGCATTGCCACCTCGCTCACTGGCGCTGCGGCAATTCCCGGCACGGCCGTCACAATCACAGGCGATGTCGGAGCCGCGCCGGTTATCGCAGGAACGGTGGTTTCCGCCGGGGCTGACGCCACCGGTGCCGGCGTATTCGCGGGCGGCGCGACAATCACAGGCGACGGCGTCACGTTCCACAGGTAAATGTTCTGTCCGGGGTAAATAGTAAAGGGGTCGGGGATGTTGTTTACCTCCGCCACCTTGCGGTAATCCAGCCCGTAGCGGAAGGCGATCGAGTAAAGGGTATCGCCACGCTGGACGTTATAGACCGACACCGCCGACTGGCCCGTGCCGTAACGGTCCTCGAGCGGCGCCCTGCTGCTGCTCCCGCAGCCGGCAAGGCCGCCAAGCAGCAGTACAATCACTATCCGTTTAAACACATTATTCCCTGACCGCGCGACATGGGCGCCGCTAGTCTCTCCCCCAGCTGTAATCGATCAGCCACACAACGGCAAACCCCAACACCATCAGCGCGAGACACAGCGCGACAGTGGGCTCCTGGCCGGTGAGGGCAAGGTATTCGGCCGGCGACACTGGAACCTGCCGGGCCGCTTTCAACTGGCCATGACTGCCCTGGACCCAGTCCAGCACGTGTTTCCAGGGCCAGACTATAACCAGCGAACCAAACAGGAAGCCGGTCAACAGCGCCATGGTCGCCCGATGGAACCGGTGCAGCAGCCAGTGCAGCAACCGGGAAAAACACAACAGGCCGGCACCGGCGCCCACCATGAATACCAGCAGGAACGCCAGGTCCAGTGACTTGACCGCTGCCAGCACCGTGCCGTACATGCCGAGCAACACCAGGATAAAGCTGCCCGATATACCCGGCAGGATCATGGCGCAAATCGCCAGGAAGCCGGACAGGAACACCCCGGCCAGACCAAAGTCCAGGCGAGCCACCGGCGCAAAGGCGATCCAGCCGGCCGCAATGGCTCCGGCCAGCAGACACAGCACGCGGGCGGGGGTCCAGCCACCGATCTGGCGCAGCAGGACCACTGCGGAGGCCAGGATGAGCCCGAAAAAAAACGCCCACAGCGGCACAGGATGGTTGTCCAGTACCCAGGAAATGAGACGGGCAAGTGAGAATATGCTGGTACCGATACCCAGCAACAGGGCCAGCAGAAAGCCGCCGTTGACATGCTGCCAGGCGGCCCTGATATCCAGCCGCCCCAGATGTGCCAGAAACGCCAGGTCGAAGGAGCGGATGCTGTCCAGCAGGGTATCGTAAATGCCCGTGATGAAGGCAATGGTGCCGCCGGAGACCCCGGGGACGATGTCCGCGGCTCCCATGAGCATACCGCGCAGGAAGACCCCGAAAGGCTTGAGGGGCTTCACTTGACGGTGCCGGGACGCAGGGGGACAAAATTGACCGCCTCCACTATCTCCGTCTCGAAACCCTCGTGGGTGCGGGTGACAACCTGCAGGTGTTGGCTTTCGGTACCCACGGGAATCACCAGCCTGCCGCCGGCGGCCAGTTGCTGCAACAAATCTTCCGGTATGCGCTCCGGGGCCGCGGTGGCAAGAATGCCATCGAATGGACCGCGCTCGTGCCAGCCCATACCGCCATCGGCGTGATTCATGTGCACGTTACGCAATTTAAGCTGACGCAGCCGCTGCCTGGCCTTTTGCTGCAGGGGTTTGATGCGTTCGACACTGAATACTTCAGCCACCAGCTGCGCCAGGATCGCGGTCTGGTAACCCGAGCCGGTGCCGATTTCGAGCACGCGATGGCGGGGCCCGGCAGCGAGCAGCAACTCGGTCATCCGGGCCACGATATAAGGCTGGGAGAGGGTTTGCTGAAAGCCGATAGGCAGGGCCACGTCCTCGTAGGCGCGATGCGCCATGGCCTCGTCCAGGAACAAATGCCGCGGCGTGCTGCGCACCACGTCCAGCACCTTCGTGTCGGTTATGCCCTGCTCCACCAGCCTCTGGATCAGGCGCTCCCGGGTGCGCTGCGAGGTCATTCCGATGCCGTTCACATCGACACTCTTTGCCGCCCTTACCACCCCTTTATGCCCCCTCATGCGCCCCCTGTTGATACTGCACGATCTCGGCCAGCAGCGCGGTGGCGTAAGCGCCAGCACCGAGGGCAAAATCCAGTTGCAGGTCGCCATCATCACAAAACTGCCAGCAAAAGTCATCAGCCATAAGACGGGCCGGCCGCCAGGCAAGCTCCAGCCCCTCACGCTCCAGGAACTCGCACAGGCCGGCATGTTCCGCCAGGCTCTCCCGCTGCTGCAGTGCCCGCCCCGGAGAGGCCGGCGAAACACCCCTGCCCCACAGCGGCAGCCCCGCGTGAACATCCCCGCTGCCGGCCCGCGCCCGCAGCTCGTCGTCAACCAGCTCACAGGCAAACAGGCTGCGTGTGCCATGCAACATGCAGACATCGCCGTCGCAAATCGTATTCCAGTTGCCCGCCGCCACCCGTTCCGCCAGCAGGGTATTGAACAGGAAGGCACGCAGCGCTGACAGGTACAGGCTGCGCCTGGCCCGCGTCTGTCGGCGCTGGCCGCCCCGCGCCCAGCGGCGGGCCTGTTCCAGTGTGGCGCCATCGCGCCCGAAGCGCTGCTCGCCGAAGTAATTGGGCGCGCCCTGCATCTGCACCTGCTGCAGACGCCGCTCAAGAGCGGCGCGATCGCCGCTGAGCTTGCGCAGCACCAGGCTGAAACGGTTGGCGCGATGCACCCCGCGCCTCAGCTTGCGACTGTGCCGGCCCCGTTCCAGCAGCTGCACGTCCCCCTCGACCTCCAGCGCCTGCCAGTCCGGCTCGGTGCGGCCCGCCATGCCGACGCTGAACCACTGTCGGGTGATCGCATTGCGGTCCTTGAGGCCGCTGAGGCCGATATCCCGTTCCGGCACACCGCTGAGAGCGGCGAGACGCTGGACCAGTTCAAGGCTGTTCAGGTTGCGCTTTTGCAGGAACAGGAAAACATGTTCACCCTCGCCGGACAGCTCAAAGCCAAGCTCTTCGGTGACCCGGAAATCCTCGGGACTGCAGCGGATCAGGGCCTTGGCTGCGGGCTCCCCCCAGGCGCGTGGCCAGCCGGCGCTCATGGCATGGCGGCTTGCAGCAATACGACCGCGTGGGCGGCTATTCCCTCTTCCCGACCGGCAAAGCCAAGTTTTTCGGTGGTGGTGGCTTTCACATTAACCTGCCCGGGGGCCGTCGCCAGGTCAGCGGCAAGATTCGACCTCATGGCGCTGATGTGGGGCGCCATGCGCGGCGCCTGCGCAACCAGCGTCGCGTCCAGGTTGGCCAGTTGCCAGCCTGCACCGCTTACCAGCGCCACGACCCGGCGCAGCAACACACGGCTGTCAATATTCGCGTTGGCGGGATCTGTATCCGGGAAATGCCGGCCGATATCACCCTGGCCTATGGCGCCGAGCAACGCGTCGCAGATTGCGTGGATCAATACATCGCCGTCGGAGTGGGCCTCCAGACCATGGTGGTGAGGTATATGCACCCCACCCAGCACGATTTCGTCCCCCTCGCCGAAGCGATGTACATCGTAGCCGTGACCTATTCGCATACCTGCCTGTTCCACCGCGCTGTTGCGCTCATCATTTATCTCTCTCACCCAGGTACCAGGCCGCCAGCTGCAGATCCTCGGGCAGCGTGACCTTCAGGTTGCGCGCCGAACCGGGCACCAGCCGCACCGGATATCCCGCCAGCTCCATGGCGGAGGCCTCGTCGGTAATGGTAAACCCCTGGGACCTGGCACTCTCCAGGGCCGCGGACAGTTCACCGAGCCGGAACATCTGGGGTGTCTGGGCACGCCACAATAAACTGCGATCCAGGGTACAGGCCACCAGGCCAGCCTCGCTCGCCTGCTTGACCGTATCCACGATCGCCGCCGCCAGCAGCCCGCCAATGCCGGTCGTGGTGACCGTCTCAATCAGCCGCTCCAGGTCATTCGCCTGCAGGCAGGGCCTGGCGGCATCGTGCACAAGCACCCAATCGCGCGGTTCGCCCTGCTCCAGCAGGGCAGCCAGCGCGGCTTGCACCGAGTCACTGCGCTGCTCGCCTCCGGTCACACACTGCACCCTGTCGTCACCAAATACCGGCAGTCCGCCGGCCCGCCGGTCATCCGCATGCAGTGCGACCACGACGCCGGCCAGCCGGCGACTTGCCAACAGGGCATTCAAGCTGTGCTCGAGGATCGTTGCCCCGGCCACCTGCAGGTATTGTTTGGGCAGGTCGGCGTCCATACGACTGCCAATTCCCGCGGCTGGCACTACTCCCCAGCAGCGTTCCGTCGACGCCATCAGGGCGCTTGCTCGGCAGCCGGCGGCGCGGCCTCCGCCGGCTCCGCAGTGCCGGGGGCGCCCTTGACGAACTGATAGAAGGTTTCGCCGTCGCGGATCAGGCCCAGCTGCTCCCGGGCGCGCTGCTCCAGGCCCTTGTTACCCGTCTGCAGATCGAGCACCTCGCGTTCCAGTGCGTCGTTGCGAACCTGCAACTCCTGGTTGATCCGCGCCTGTTCCTCGATCTGCCGCTCGAGCCGGTGCCGCTCCGCCAGACTGCCCTCGGCAATCCACAGGCGGTACTGCAGTACAACCAGTAGCAGTAGCAGTCCTGCCAGCAGCCAGCGCAAGGTTCAGCCCTGGCGGGAAAATTCCGCCAGGCCCCGGTAGGGTGCCCGACCCGCCAGCTCCGCCTCGATCCGCAGCAGGCGATTGTACTTGGCGACCCGGTCAGAGCGGCACAGCGAACCGGTCTTGATCTGGCCCGCCGCGGTAGCAACCGCAAGATCGGCAATGGTCGTGTCCTCGGTTTCGCCGGAGCGATGGGATATGACCGCGGTATAGCCCGCCGCCTTGGCCATGCTGATCGCGTCCAGGGTCTCGGACAGGCTGCCGATCTGGTTGAACTTGATAAGGATGGAGTTGGCGACTCCCTTGTTGATGCCCTCCTGGAGGATGCGGGTATTGGTAACGAACAGGTCGTCCCCCACCAACTGGATCCTGTCGCCGATTTTGTCCGTCAGCATTTTCCAGCCGGCCCAGTCGGATTCGTCCAGGCCATCCTCGATGGAAATAATGGGGTGGTTGGCGGCCAGCGCAGCCAGGTAGTCGGTAAAGGCTTCATTGTTGAACTGCTTGCCTTCGCCTGCCAGGTCATAGACGCCATCCCGGTAGAACTCGGAGGCCGCACAGTCCAGGGCCAGGGTGATATCCTTACCGAGCTTGTAGCCGGCGTTTGCCACGGCCTCCGCAATGACTTCCAATGCGGCCTCGTTGGAGGGCAGGTTCGGGGCAAAGCCGCCCTCGTCCCCCACTGCTGTGCTCAGGCCCCGACCCGCCAGAACTTTCTTCAGGTGGTGGAAAATCTCGGACCCAGCCCGCAGTGCCTCGGCAAAGCTCGGCGCCGCCACCGGCTGAACCATGAATTCCTGAATGTCCACGTTATTATCCGCGTGCTCGCCACCGTTGAGGATATTCATCATGGGCACCGGCATGCTCAGTTCGGTGCTGCCGTTGAGGTTGGCAATATGCTGGTAAAGGGGAATACCCCGGGCCATAGCCGCAGCTTTGGCAGCGGCAAGCGATACCGCAAGGATGGCATTGGCCCCGAATTTGGCCTTGTTGTCGGTACCGTCGGCGGCAATCATGGCGGTGTCCAGGTCCCGCTGGGCCGCGGCGTCCCTGCCCAGCAGGAGATCCCGGATCGGGCCATTGACGTTGGCAACTGCCTTCAATACACCCTTGCCCAGATACCTGGCACCGTCACCGTCGCGCAGTTCCAGCGCCTCGCGCGAACCGGTAGAGGCGCCCGAGGGTGCGCAGGCCGCGCCAGTGTGGCCGGATTCCAGGCTCACCTCCGCCATCACCGTGGGATTGCCCCGGGAATCCATGACCTCAAAGGCCTGTATGTTCTTGATATTGCTCATTGCTGTAACTCCAGTTGATGCTTTGATTGCTGCACAGGCGGGCGTGGCATCAGGCGATTTCCAACGGCGCCATGGACTTGACCAGGTCGTCCACCGCCTTGACCTGCAACAGGAACGGTTCCAGCTGGGCCAGTGGCAGGGCGCTGGGGCCATCACAGAGGGCTTTGTCGGGTTCCGGGTGAGCCTCGAGAAACAGCCCCGCCAGACCGACCGCCATGCCCGCGCGGGCCAGGTCGGCAACCTGGGAGCGGCGACCACCGGACGCGGCGCCACCCGGATCCCGGCACTGCAGGGCGTGGGTGACGTCAAAAATCAGCGGGGCATTGCGGCAGTCCCGCTTCATCACACCGAAGCCCAGCATATCCACCACCAGGTTGTCGTAGCCGAAGTTGCTGCCGCGCTCGCACAGCAGGATCCGGTTATTGCCGCACTCGGCGAATTTCTCGGCGACATTGGCCATCTGGGAGGGGCTGAGGAACTGCGGCTTCTTGATGTTGATAATAGCCCCGGTGGCCGCCATAGCCTCGACCAGGTCTGTCTGGCGGGCCAGGAACGCCGGCAACTGCAGGATATCGCATACCTCGGCGGTCGGCGCCGCCTGGTCCGGGCTGTGCACATCGGTTATCACGGGAACCCCGAAAGTCGCCTTCACCTCCGCCAGAATCGACAGCCCCTCCTCCAGCCCGGGTCCCCGGTAGGAGTGGATAGAGGAGCGGTTGGCCTTGTCGAAGGAGGCCTTGAATACATAGGGAATACCCAGGCGCGCACAAACCTCCACATAATGCTCGGCCACCCGCAGGGCGAAATCCCGGCTCTCCAGCACGTTCACACCGCCAAGCAGTACGAAGGGCGCAGAGTTCTCGATGCGTATATCACCCAGCGAGACAGTCTGGTCAGTCATGGCTGTACCTCATTCCCTTTCAAAAAACAGTGATTCTGCTACCCGGCTTTACCCCGGGCATGGGCCATAGCAGCTTCAATATAGCTGGTGAACAGCGGATGTCCCCCGCGGGGATTCGATGTGAACTCCGGGTGAAACTGGCAGGCGACAAACCAGGGATGATCCGGCAATTCAATCATTTCAACCAGGGAGCGGTCGGCCGACCAGCCCACCACGGCCATGCCCGCGTCGCGCAACTGGTCCAGATAGTTATTGTTGATCTCATAGCGGTGGCGATGGCGCTCCATGATCGTCTCGGACCCGTAGATGGCCCGCACCTTGCTGCCCTCATCGAGGTGGCAGGGCTGGGCGCCCAGGCGCATGGTACCGCCGAGGTCAGAGGTCTCATCGCGGGACTCGGTCCTGCCATCGACGTTCATCCACTCGGTTATCAGTGCCACGATCGGGTGGGGTGTCGCCGGGTTCATCTCGGTGGAGTCGGCCCCTTCGAGACCGCAGACATTGCGGGCGTACTCTACCAGTGCCACGTGCATACCAAGGCAGATGCCGAGGAAGGGTATCTTGTTCTCCCTGGCGTAACGCACAGCGGTAATCTTGCCCTCGACGCCGCGATCACCAAAACCACCCGGGACCAGAATCGCATCCATGCCATCGAGCAGGCCGGTACCCTTGCGCTCGATATCCTCGGCATCGATATACTCGACCTTCACCTCCGTCAGGTTCTTCAGGCCGGCGTGTTTGAGCGCCTCATTGAGCGACTTGTAGGCATCCAACAGGTCGACATACTTGCCCACCATGGCCACATGTACCTGACCCGTGGTCTCACTGAATTCCCGCTCCAGCACATCTTCCCAGTCCGACAGGTCGGCCTCGGGCTTGCACTGGATACCGAAGCGCTCCACCACGAAGTCGTCGAGGTGGTGATCACGCAGCATGCCCGGGATCCGGTAGATGGAATCCGCATCCAGCAGCGGGATCACCGCGCGCTCTTCCACATTGGTGAACAGGGAAATTTTCTTGCGGGCGCTCTCCTCGATCTCCACGGCGCAACGGCACAGCAGGATGTCGGGCTGCAGGCCAATGGAGCGCAGCTCCTTGACCGAGTGCTGGGTGGGTTTGGTCTTGATTTCTCCGGCGGTGGCGATATAGGGCACCAGGGTCAGGTGCATGAGCAGGGCACGGCTGGAACCCAACTCTACCTTCAGTTGCCGCGCCGCCTCGAGGAAGGGCAGGCCCTCAATGTCGCCGACCGTGCCGCCGATCTCCACGATCGCCACTTCGGCGTCACCGGCACCGAGGATAACCCGGCGCTTGATCTCGTCGGTGATGTGGGGAATGACCTGGACAGTGCCGCCCAGGTAGTCGCCCCTGCGCTCCTTGCGCAACACGGTGTTGTAGACGCGACCGGTGGTGAAATTATTGGTGCGCTTCATGGTCGTGTGGGTGAAGCGTTCGTAATGACCAAGGTCCAGGTCCGTTTCGGCACCGTCCTCGGTGACGAACACCTCGCCGTGCTGGAAGGGGCTCATGGTACCCGGATCGACGTTGATATAGGGGTCGAGTTTCAGCAGGGTAACCCTGATTCCCCGAGCCTCCAGTACGGCGGCCAGGGATGCGGCAGCGATCCCCTTGCCAAGAGACGAAACCACACCACCTGTGACGAAGACGTAACGCGTCATAATAGCCTTTTTACTATGCTGTATTGCCAGACAAAAAAACGCGCACGCAGCTCCCGTGAGGAGGTATTTCAGCGGGTGCGAGTCCTGCGAAAAGATGGGAAATCAGGCTACCAGAAAGCCGCCGCCAGCTCAATCGAAAGCAGTGGTGATGTTGCGCTCCCAGTGGGGTTGCCAGAGGGATTCGCCGGGGGCGGGGGCGGCGGCCCAGCGGCTGGATTCGCACAACCACAGATCGCCCACTGCCAGCAGTTCCCCGTCCAGGTACAGCAGCGGCACCCGGTCGCGCCACCAGGGCGGGACATCGCGCTCCTGCAGCAGTTTTTTCAGGCCGGCACTGCCGGCCCGACCCAGCGGCCGGCAACGCTCACCGCCACTGCGCCAGGCGACCTGCAGGCGCTCGCCCGGTGCCAGCCTGAGACCGTCGGCCTGTGCCGGCGCCAGCCAGAAGCGCCCCCCGGGAACGGGCAGCTGCAGGATCTCCCCTGGCTGCATGGACATGGGCTCCGGCCAGTCTTCGGCCCCGCAGCCAGGCAGCAGGTAGAGTGCGTCCCGATAGCGCTGCAAGGCGTAGGCACTGCACTGCAGCAGGGGCCTGGACCGTGCAGTGGCCACGCCCAACTGGCGCTGGAACTCCGCCAGGGCAGCCTGGTCGGGGGCCGGCAGGCCCGCCCTCTCAAGCCAATGGCGCAGCGCCAGTGCGACCTCCCGGGGGGAGTCGAAGTCCAGCTGCGCCAGCGCCACCCCGGGATCGCCCATCACACTGTAGAGCGTGGGCGGCGCGGGCACTGCCCGCGCCAGCAGCTGGGCGGCGGCCCCGATATGCCCGCTGGCCCGGTTCACGGTCTGGCGATACCCCGGCCACCGCTCCGCCAGCAGCGGCAGCACATCGCGGCGCAGGAAATTGCGGTCCAGGCTGGTATCGCAGTTGCTCGGGTCTTCTATGCAGTGCAGCTCGTGAGCGGTGGCGTAGTCCTCCAGGCGGGAGCGGGGCAGCTGCAGCAGTGGCCGCACCAGGCGGCCGGATCCCAGGGCGCGGGTGGCGGGCATTGCCGCCAGGCCCCGCACCCCGGCGCCGCGCATAAGGCGCAGGAAAAAAGTCTCTACCTGGTCGTCGGCATGGTGGCCCAGAAAGAGCACCTCCCCCATTTGTAACTGCCCGGAAAACAGTTCGTAGCGCGCCGCTCGCGCCGCATCTTCAAGCCCGCGGTCGGAACGCAACACCTCGGCGGCATGGCATACCAGCGGCACCTGCAACAGGCGGCAGACCCATTCGCAATGCGCCTGCCACTCATCAGCCGCCGGATGGAGACCGTGATTGACATGGATCGCGCACAGGGGTGGCGCATCGGCGTTGTGCCGGCACCAGCTGGACAGCAGGTGCAGCAGCACAGTGGAATCGATACCGCCGCTGAAACCCACGTACCAGCGGGAGGCATCCAGCAGAATTCCCAGATGGTCGTCGAGGTCGCTGTAAGTCAGTGGGGCGTCAGCCATGGTCCCACCCTGGCTGCGACTTGCTCAACAGGCCGCTCAGTTACCGTAGGACATCAGCCGCTGGTAACGCTTGGCCAACAGGTCCTCCAGAGGCAACTGCTCCAGATTGTCCAGTTGCTCGACGAGGTGGAGCTTGATCCGCTCCGCCATGGCTTCCGGGTCGCGGTGGGCGCCACCCAGCGGCTCGGGAATGGTGGCGTCGACAATGCCCAGGTCCTGCAGCACGGAGGACGTCACCCCCATGGCCGCGGCGGCTTCGGGCGCATTCTCGGTGCTCTTCCAGATAATGTTCGCACAACCCTCGGGCGAGATGACGAAATAGGTCGAATACTGCAGCATGACCAGGTGATCACCGACACCGATACCCAGTGCGCCACCGGAGCTGCCCTCACCAATCACCACACAGATAATAGGTGTTGCCAGGCGTGACATCACCGCCAGGTTGCGGGCGATGGACTCGCTGATCCCGCGCTCTTCCGAATCGATACCCGGATAGGCCCCGGGAGTATCGATCAGTGTGATAACCGGCAGTTTGAAGCGCTCGGCGGTCTCCATCAGGCGCAGAGCCTTGCGATAGCCCTCGGGCTTGGGCATGCCAAAGTTGCGCAGCACCTTGTCCTTCACCGCCCGCCCTTTCTCCTGGCCGATCACCATCACCGGGCGGCCCTCCAGGCGCGCCACACCACCTACGATCGCCTTGTCGTCCCCGAAGTGACGATCACCATGCAGTTCGTCGAATTCCTCGAATACCAGCGGCAGGTAATCCATGGTGTAGGGGCGCAGCGGATGGCGCGCCACCCTGACGATATCCCAGGGGCTGAGATTGGAGTAAATTTTCTCAGTCAGCTTGGTGCTCTTGGCCCTGAGGGTGTCGATTTCCTCGCTGATATTGATCTCGTTGTCCGAGCCAACCAGCCGCAGTTCCTCGATCTTGACCTCCAAATCGGCGATTGGCTGTTCGAAATCAAGATAGTTTGGGTTCATGCGGGAATAAACTCGGCAGGGACAAAGGACGCCCAGTGTACAAAAATAATGCGGTGCAGACCAATAGCAGATGGATGAGCGCCAGGGCGCGGCGCCGGGCGTTTTGCTGGCCCGCCGGGCCGCAGCAATCCCTCAGTCAGCCAGGTAAATCCTCACGTCGCGAAATTCTGCCGACTCGTCCAGGTCCGGCAGCGTGCAGCCCGAACAGCGGGCGATCTGCCGGTAAGGCGGGTGATTGAAGTCCTTCACCCGCGAATCGGCTATCAACACCTGCGGGGCCCGCTCGACAAAGCGCTGCAGCCAGCTGAAGTTGGCCCGGTCGTACAGCACATCCGCGACAATAATCAGGTCGATATCACCGGCCACCGAGAAGAAGTCCTCCGCCAGCACCAGCGAGACACCGCTACGCCGGGCGTTACCGCGGGTTGCCGCCAGTGCCAGCGGGTCGATATCACAGGCAATCACCTGGGCCGCACCTGCCTGGGCCGCCGCGATAGCCACCACGCCGGAACCGCAGCCGAAATCCAGCACCCGCTTGCCCTGTACCCACTGCGGCTGCTTGAGCAGGAAGCTGGCCAGCACCTGCCCGGAGGCCCAGCAGAACGTCCAGTACAGCGGGTTGTCCATGACTCGCTGTACGGCTTCAGGTGGGAGCTCGCCCTGGGGATAATTGCTCTCCAGCAGCAGCAGCCTGATGCCGGGTGTCGCGGGCAGCGCGCACTCCTCGAGCCTGGCATCGGGCAATATCCGGCGCAACGAATCCGCCAGCAGGTCGTCATCAGTCACGACAGTGCCCGCCCTGCAATCGTATGCCCCGACTGCCGCCTCCTATAGAATACCGCGCCATGGAACCGCCACCCCCCTATCTCGTACCCCACAGCCAGGAGGAAATCCGCATCCTTTACGAGGATGCCGACCTGCTGCTGGTGCGCAAACCCGACCTGTTGCTCAGTATCCCCGGCCGCCACCCACTCAACCGGGACTGCCTGGTGACCCGGCTGCAACAGACCTACCCGACTGCCAGTATCGTACACCGCCTCGACCTCGATACCTCGGGCATCATGGTCATCCCCCTGAACAAGCCCACTCACGCCCATATCAGCCGGCAGTTCCAGCAGCGACTGGTGGAAAAATCCTACCACGCGCTGGTCTATGGCGTGGTAGAGGCAGACCGGGGGGAGATCGACCTGCCCATCGCCTGCGACTGGGAGAACCGGCCGAGGCAGATTATCTGCCCCGAACGGGGCCGTTCCGCGCTGACCCGCTTCGAGGTACTCGAACGCGGCACTGACCGCACCCGGGTGCTGCTGAAGCCGGTTACCGGGCGCTCCCACCAGCTGCGTATTCACATGCGTGAACTGGGCCACCCGATACTGGGTTGCGACATGTACGCCCACCCCCAGGCGCTGGCAATGGCACCGCGACTGATGCTGCACGCGACCACTCTCGCTTTTGAACACCCGACCACGGGCCAGTGGCTGGCGGGGGAATGTCCGCCGGATTTCTGAAGGGTGACGGGGCTCCGGTCAGTCAATGGTGGTGGTCATCGCCGCGCCCTGATTGAGCCCCTCTATCAGCTCCGCAGCCCGCTGCTGCAGTGCAAGCCTGGAGGGTGTGGGTCGCAGCCCGGCCAATCCTGCCTGAGCGGCACCGGCGACGGCGACCGCTTCCTCACCTCTACCCGCCAGCGCCAGAAGCTCGGCCATGTCTAGCTGCCACTGCGGGCTGTCCCTGAGTATCTGCCTTAGGGTCTCCAGGCGTGCGATGGCAAGGTCGGGTCGTTGCCGGGCCAACTCCAGACTGATGGCGTAGCGCTGCAATTGCGGTATGACCCCCAGCGTGGCAAGCCCCTGGTCGAGCATAAACAACGCCTCTGTAAAGCGGTCGGTTTCCGCCAGCATACGCGCCGCTGACAGGTAGTGGCCCGGACTGGGACGATCCTGCAAGCGGATATAGTCCTCAAGGTAGGCAATAGCGCGATCGTAGTCCCCCGCGTCCCGGGCAATGCGGGCGAGATAGTCATAAGCGGGAGGGTAATTCGGAAAGCGCTCAAGATACCGGTTCATGCAGTCGGTGGCGCGCGCGTAATCAGCCAGTCTGTAATACAGCACACCAAGATCGAAGGCGACCAGCACGGGCGGACCCATATCCCGGGCGCGGACGTAGTCGGCCATTGCTTCCTCGTACTGTCCGCCTTCCGAATACACCCTGCCGCGCTGAATCAACAGTGCCTGGTCGGTGGGGGCGTCCCGGAGTTGGCGGTTGATCTGCGTCAGCTGGTCATGCTGACCGGGGTGGGCAAGGCAGGCCGCGGCAAGGCCAAGCGCCAGCCAAAACAGTGCCCAGCGGGAGATCAAGCTGACGCCGCCGGCAGGCCGGCGCGTCCCGACCACCAACGGCGAACCGGGAGCGGCCGCCTGCTCAGCGATTGATGGTAAACCTGTCCAGCACCTCGCCGTTGGCGTCGATGAAACTGGCGACGAGCCGGTTTTCGCCCGCATCGACGAGCACCGAGCCGATAACAGCCAGGGCTCGACGTTTCGGCACTGCGGTATCGGCTGGCTGCTCTATCATGGCCACGTGCCGCAACCACTGGGCAGGGTCGGTGATGCTGGAACTCGAGTCTGCCTTGCCGCCATTGCCGGCCACGGTATAGACAACCCTGTCGTCGACCCCGCCGCTGGTGGGGCTGAGCTGCTGGTAGGCCTCTTCTCCCCGACCCGAGGCAGGACGGTCCGGATCGCCATTCACCAACTCGGCATTTCTGGCCGCCGAGTAGGTAT
The DNA here is from genome assembly GCA_024642265.1 of Haliea sp. Lineage (GTDB taxonomy): Bacteria > Pseudomonadota > Gammaproteobacteria > Pseudomonadales > Halieaceae > JARRPM01. The sequence goes on from JAHEBL010000020.1 coordinate 33,850, forward strand.
CGGACTTGCCGACCAGGTCGGTGAGGTAAAAGCTGCGCTCATAGGAGTGCGAGTGGCCGTTGTAGACAAGATCGACGCCGTAATTATCAAACACCGGTACGAAGGCCTCACGCATCCACTGCTGCGGCATATCGAAGCCCCCGAACTTTTCGGTATCGTCGGAATCGTGATTCGCGCCTTTTGAATAGGGAGGGTGATGGAAAATGACAATGGTCCAGTCCGAATCGTTGCTGGACAGGTCGTCGATCAGCCAGGCCTTCATGGCGGCAAGCTGGTCGGGGTCGCGGGCGGTAAGCTGGGAATCCAGGCTCACGAAATGCACGTTACCGTAATCGAAAGAATAGTACTGCTCGGTCCCGCTTGGCACACCGCCCGCTTCGCCATTGGTGGGCAGGGTGAAAATGTCGAGATAGGGCATGCTGGACGGGGCCTCGCCGCTGACCGCCACATAGCTGTTCGGGTCAGCCGTTTGACTGAAACCAGCCACTGGTATGGTGGCACCCAGGCCCATCTCATGATTGCCGATCGTCGGCCAGACCGAGAGGGCTTTCAACAGAGCCGGGTAGGTTTCGAATACGGCCTGCTGGTAATTGAAGTCACTGCCGACGGAGTACGCGTTGTCTCCGAGCATCATGAAAACATCCACAGGCTCCCCATCTTTTGCGATATAGGCCTGCATGCCAGCCAGCACCTCGGCAGCCTCTCCCTCATGACTCTCGCGCTCATCGTCGCCGCCGGTACCGGAATCACCGATCAGCCATACCCGGGTATTGCCATCCGCGGGCAAGGCACCGACTTCCGGTGACGTCACGAAAGACTGGTCGTCCGGCGCTGTCTTGGCAGCCCCGATGGAATACCAGTACGCTGTTTCCGGCGAGAGATCGGTGAACAGAACTTCCTTGTCGCCACTCTGCGTCTCTGTCGCTTCGCCAAATATTTTCAACTTGTCCTGCTCGGTACCGATACACGCGGCGGTGGCCTCACCACGCCACTTGAGAATGACGCTGGTATCACTGAGCTGCTGCAGGAACAGTCGCTCCGTTGGGGTTTCGTCCCCCTTGCACTTCGTGTCGTCATTGTCATTGTCCGAACAGGCCGCAAGGAGAAAGCAGGCCGAAACAGCCAGTGCGGCACTGCAAAGCATTTTTATTGTCATCGGAGATCATCCTGTATGGTCCAGTAAGAAAGTCTCGCAAGATCACCGGCCGGTCGAAGCAGGGAGACGCAAAACACCGCAATACTACTGCGCCACACAGGTGGGCGGCAACGTGCACGGGCTAATTTCACGTTTCGGTCAAATAGCTGCACCAATCACTCCAGCTCCCGGCGTACAGGGTGGCATCGTCCCTGCCCAGCAGGGCCAGGGAGAACAGGTTGACGCAGGCGGTGACGCCGGAGCCGCAGTACACCACAAGCTGATCCGAATCCAGGGCATCACCCCAGTGGGCCCGCTGCTCAGCGATATCACGCAGCCTGCCATCCGGGCTGGTCACCCCTTGCCAGGGCCGGTTGAGCGCACCGGGTATATGTCCCGCCACCGGGTCTATCGGCTCCTCCAGGCCAAGGTAACGCCGCTCCTCCCGGGAGTCGATCAGCAGGGCAGCTGCGCCCTGCAGCTCCCGCAGGCCGGCGATATCGCAAACCCCGGAGAACGAGGAAGCTGTGACCTGCTCCCGGCGACCCGGGCGTGGCACCGTCGTGTCAGGCATCCCACCGGCGGCGAGGAAAGCCTGGTAACCGCCGTTGAGCAGGCGCGGCGGGCGGTAACCGAGGCTGCGCATCATCCACCACAGTCGCGCTGCAAACGCGCAGCGCGAATCATCGTAGGCAACCACCTCGGTGTCCGCGCCGACACCACAGCTGGTCAGCAGTGCGACAAACGTATCCGCCTGCGGCAGCGGGTGGCGGCCGCCGTGTCCTGCCGTCGGCCCGGCGAGATCGCAATTCAGGTCGAGGTAGCGCGCGCCGGGGATATGGCCCTCGCGATACAGGGCGCTGCCCGCGCCCGGGTCTGACAGGGAAAAACGGCAGTCGAAGACGACCGGCGGCGGCGAGTGAATCAGCTCCTGAGCTTCTATGAGCATCCGGTTCTCCATTGTAAAAGGCCTCCGGTTGTTGGCGATTTGTGGGCTGTTTGTGTAAAGACTCAAAGAGTAGGCGAGTCGACGAAAATTCACTAGACTTTACCCGTTCGGCAACACGTTTGGCACGTGCCAGGCACTCGCACGACCCAGGGGATCGCATCGTGGTTACCACCACCCGCAACGCGTCAATGTTGATGATTATCGCCAAGCCCAACTGCTCGGCCAGCTGGCGTGCGAACAAGCTGGTGCTGCTGGCTCTGGCAGTACCCTCACTGGGCATCGCCACCGGCTTTGCCATGCTGGGAGCCTGGCCCATTCTGCCGTTCGCGGGACTGGAACTGCTCGCGGTAGGCTCCGCGCTTTACTATGTGAACTGGAAGCTGCAGTACCGGCACGTGATCACCCTGAGCGAGGACAGCGTGCGCATCGACAAAGGCTTCTACGCGCCCCGGCAGAGCTGGCAGTTCCCGCGCCAGGGCACCGGACTGGCCATCGTACCGGAACAGCATCCCTGGGATGGGCCGGGCCTGTCACTGCAACGCACCGGGGAATCGGTCAGCGTGGGTGAATTTCTCAACCGCGACGACAGTCTCAAACTCGCCGAACTGCTGCGCCGGGAAATACGGACAGGCAGTCACGGCTCGCACGGCAAAAGGGCTTTCTAGATATCGCCGAAATCGCCGTGGCGCCCCCTGCCCTCGGCAAATCGCGTAGCGCCGGCCACGGTCTCACGGCTCTCGATTACCTCCATTCCGCGCCTGAACTCATTGGCAAGGGCGTCCTGCAGGGACAAATCCCACTGCTCACAAGCGCTGAGGCGATCCGAACGCAGGCAGTTGCGGGGAAAACGGCAGAGCAGTTCAGCCAGCTCAAGCGCACCGGCGAGAGCATCGCCATCTGCCACCACCCGGTTGGCCAGCCCGATCTGCAGGGCTTCCTCGGCGTCCACGGCACGACCGGTGAGGATCAGGTCCATGGCGCGGCTGTGGCCTATCAGCCGGGGCAGGCGGACGGTGCCGCCATCAACGAGGGGAACACCCCAGCGGCGGCAGTACACACCCATCACGGCGCTTGCCTCCACCACGCGCAGGTCACACCACAGGGCGAGCTCCAGCCCACCCGCCACCGCGTGGCCAGCGATGGCGGCTATCACCGGCTTGCCCAGCACCATGCGGGAGGGGCCCATCGGACCGTCCCCCTGCGCCGACAAGCGGTTACTGCCCGCCTCCGCCGCCACGGCTTTGAGGTCTGCGCCCGCACAGAACGTGCCGTACTCCCCATGCAGGATCGCCACGTCGCTGTCCGGATCGGCATCGAAGGCCCTGAAGGCATCCGCCAGCGCTCCAGCGGTAGCGCCGTCCACCGCGTTGCGCACATCGGGTCGCGCAAGGCGCACGATGGTTATGCGACCGCGCAATTCTGTTGTGACTGCATCCATGGTTCTGTGCCTGCCCTGTCCGCCTGATTGCCCTGCAGTGTAGCCCAACATAGTGACGGCGCTTGACTGCGCCCGAATCCGCAACTGGACGCGAGGATGGCCCGCCCCTATGATCCGCTGGAACTCCAGCAGGATACTCATGAAAAACCATGAAAATACAGCTTATGCTCGCCGGCCTCATGGCCACTGCCCTGTGTGCCTGCTCCGAACCACAGGAGTCGCTGACCATTACCGGAACGCAGCGTCCATCGGGAAATCTACTGCCCGTCAACGACGAGATTATCACTGCGCGCCCACTCCCGAATGCGGATCGCAACGCCTACTTCGGCGACCTGCATGTGCATACGGGTTATTCCTTCGATGCTTTTGTTTTCGGCAACACTACCCTGCCTGCGGACGCCTACCGCTACGCCAAAGGCCAGGCCCTCGACCATCCCAGCGGCTACCGGATCCAGTTGCAACAGCCCCTGGATTTTTACGCCGTGACCGACCACGCCATGTTCCTGGGCCTGGTGCGGGAGGCAGCCGATACCAGTACCCGGTTTTCACAGTACGCCGTGGCTGAACCACTGCACAACATCAACGCCTGGTACAACATGAACGAGTTGAGTCTGACCCGCCGGGCCAGGAACTTCGCCGGCTTCCTCACCAACAGCATTGCCGAGTTACTCGATGGCACCATCGACGCGGAAGTGGTGGAGGCGGTCACCAAATCCGCCTGGCAGGACACCGTGCGGGCGGCGAATGACGCCTACGTTCCCGGCAGTTTCAGCACCTTTGCCGCCTTCGAATACACCTCGTCCACTGACGATATGGGCAACCTGCACCGCAACGTGATCTTCCGGGATACGGACCGCCTGCCGGCGGTACCGTTTTCCCGCTTCAACTCGCAGAATCCGGAAGGACTGTGGGACTGGATGGACGGATTGCGCCGCCAGGGTATCGAGAGCCTGGCCATTCCCCACAATTCCAACGGCTCCAATGGCCAGATGTTCCGGCTGGAGGACTGGGCCGGCGACCCGATGGACGACGACTACGCCAGCCAGCGGCTGCGCAACGAGCCTCTGGTGGAGATCACCCAGATCAAGGGCACCTCCGACACCCACCCGTTGCTGTCAAAAAACGACGAGTGGGCCGATTTTGAAATCGCTCCCTACCGGGTGGCCACCCAGCTCTATAGTGAACCGGCGGGGGGATACGTGCGCGATGCCTACCTGCGCGGCCTGCAGCTTGCTGCCCGGGGCGTGGTCAATCCCTACCAGTTCGGTCTTATCGGCTCCAGCGATACCCACAACAGCGCCACCTCTGTGGATGAAAAAAATTACTTTTCCAAGGTCGGGATGCTGGACGGCACGGCGGAACTGCGCGGCTCCATTCCCGCCTCATTCGCAGCGGGCACCCTGCTCAAATGGCGGGCTCCGGACCTGCTGAAGGAAGTCGACGGCAGGGATTACATGGCGGGCGGGGCCTTTGAGTACTGGTCCGCCTCGGGACTGGCCGGCGTGTGGGCGGAAGAAAATACCAGGGAGTCTGTTTACCGCGCCTTCCGTCGCAGGGAAACCTTCGCCACCAGCGGGCCACGTATGAAGGTGCGTTTTTTCGCCGGCTACGACTTTGGGCCGGGGTTGCTGGAGAGCCCGCAACTGGTGACCACTGCCTACCGCGAAGGTGTCAGCATGGGGAGCGACCTGCCGCCCGCCGCGGGCAGGGAACCCGCGTTCCTGGTCTGGGCTGCCGCAGACCCCCTGGGTACCGCCCTTCAACGTGTACAGATTATCAAAGGCTATCTGGATGGCGGGGAGCACCGCGAGCGCATCTACGATGTCGCCTGCTCTGACGGTGGCGTACCGGACGCTGTCAGCAAGCGCTGCCCGGACAACGGGGCACGCGTCGACATTGCCGACTGCTCGGTCAGCCGGGGTGTCGGCGCCGCTGAGTTGAAAGCCCTGTGGCGGGACCCCGACTTCAAGCCGGACCAGGAGGCCTTTTACTATGTGCGGGTACTGGAAAACCCGACCTGTCGCTGGTCCACCTGGGACGCCATACGCGCAGGCGTGGCACCGCGCAGTGACCTGCACCACACCATCCAGGAACGGGCCTGGTCATCGCCTGTCTGGTATCGCCCCGCGGCAGCTGAACCGGCCCGGGAGATGGAACCTGCCCCGGCAGAAACCGCCAGGGCAGCAGTGGGGGCCTAAAGAGGGGGAATGCGCAGGCTCTGGCCGACCTTGATTTTGTCCGGATCCGTGAGCATTGGCTGGTTGGCCTCGAAGATCGCCATATATTTGCTCGCGGCGCCATAATGGGCCTGGGCAATCTTCCCCAGCGTATCGCCAGGCTGCACCGTGTAAAAAGTTGACTCGGCGGCGGGCGCTGGAGCCTCGGCACCTGCGGGGGCGTCCACCTGCATCTGGCAATCCACCTGTGCGATGCCGTACTGGTTGCCGGCGCACAGGACAATTTTCTCCATCGCTTCCTGGCTGGGTGCGGAACCGGTAAGTACAGCGGTATCACCGCTCACCCTGATTCCCACCTGCGCACCGTCTACATCTTCCAGCTGTGTCACCATGCGCGCGATGTTCTCCTCACGCAGCTGGTTGACCCGCTGGGGTGACACTTCAGCCGTCTCAGTTACCTTGTCCTCGCCCGCGTCGGACAAAAAGTCAAATAGTCCCATTGTGCAGTGTTCTCCTGATTGGATATCGTCTGATGTGCCCGCGAGCCACTGTCGGCAGCCGCGTCGGCACCTGCAGCGCCAAACCCTCTGTGGCGCTCCAACACTATAGCGCAGGCTGCCGGCTATGCAATGGCGGCCGGCGCTGTTTCACGGATCCGCGCCACCAAGGTATAATCCTCCGCCCTTTCGCCAGCTTCCCGCGAGCCTGCCCCATGCCCGGTACCTATCGTGTCCAGTAACAAAGTCGGCTTCGTCAGCCTCGGCTGCCCCAAGGCGCTGGTGGATTCGGAACGCATCCTCACCCAGTTGAAAATGGATGGTTACGAAATTGTACCCAGCTACGAGGACGCCCAGATCGTGGTGGTCAACACCTGCGGCTTCATCGACAGCGCCAAGCAGGAGTCCCTGGACGCCATCGGCGAGGCTATCAGCGAAAACGGCCGGGTGATCGTTACCGGCTGCATGGGCAAGGGTGATGACGCCCGCTCGATAATGGAGTTGCATCCCAAGGTCTTGAGCGTGACTGGCCCCGCCGCCTACGAGGAAGTGGTGGGCGCGGTGCACAAGTATGTGCCCCATACCCCGGTGCACGACCCCTTCGCCGACCTGGTACCGCCCCAGGGCATCAAGCTGACGCCGCGCCACTATGCCTACCTGAAGATTTCCGAGGGCTGCAACCACCGCTGCAGCTTCTGCATCATCCCCGCCATGCGCGGTGACCTGGTCAGCCGCCCGATCGGCGACGTCATGGGCGAGGCGGAGCGCCTGGTGCGCGCCGGCGTGCGGGAGTTGCTGGTCATCTCACAGGACACCAGCGCATACGGTGTGGACACCAAATTCCGTACCGGCTTCTGGGAAGGCCGCCCGCTGAAAACCCGCATGCAGGATCTGTGCGAGGCACTGGGGGAGTTCGGCGTATGGGTGCGCCTGCATTACGTCTACCCCTACCCCCACGTGGACAATATTATTCCGCTGATGGCACAGGGCAGGATCCTGCCCTACCTCGATGTGCCGCTGCAGCACGGCAGCCCCGAAGTCCTCAAGCGGATGAAGCGCCCGGCGGCGGCTGAAAAGTCCCTGGAGCGCATCAGGCGCTGGCGGGAAATCTGTCCCGATATAACCCTGCGCAGCACTTTCATTGTCGGGTTTCCGGGCGAAACCGAGGACGATTTCGACCAGTTGCTGGACTTCCTGCAGGAAGCACAACTGGACCGGGTAGGTTGCTTCCAGTACTCCCCGGTAAAGGGTGCCGCTGCGAATGAACTGCCTGATCCGGTACCGGATGAAGTAAAGCAGGAGCGCTGGGAGCGCTTCATGGCGCTGCAGCAGGGTATCAGCGCGGCGCGGCTACAGGCGAAAATCGGCAAGACCGTGGAAATCCTGATCGACAGCGTCGATGAGCAGGGCGCCATCGGCCGCTCCAGCGCCGACGCGCCGGAGATCGACGGCAAGGTTTACCTGGACGGCATCAGCGGCCTGAATCCCGGAGACCTCGTGGAAGCCGAGGTCACAGGCGCGGACGAATACGACCTTTGGGCAGGTTGATCCGCAGGTGAACCTGCTGCTGTTCACCGCGGCGGACCGCCTCGACGAGAAGCGTATCCGGGTGGATGGAGAACGCCTGCAACATCTCACCCGGGTACTGGGGTCAAAGGTGGGCGACCAGCTGCGGGTAGGCGAACTGGGCGGTATGACCGGCATCGGCCAGCTGCTTGAGATCAACAAACAACAGGCTGTGCTGGCGGTTGAGCTGGCGCAGCCGCCCCCCCCAAAACTGCCGCTGTGCCTGGTGCTGGCACTGCCCCGACCGAAAATGCTGCGGCGCATTATTCGCACGGTTGCGGAGCTGGGCGTTGCCGAACTGCACCTGATAAATTCCTATCGGGTGGAGAAAAGTTACTGGCACACCCCCGCGCTGCAGGAACAGACCCTGCGGGACTATCTTTTGCTGGGGCTGCAGCAGTCACGCGACACGGTACTGCCACCAGTGACCTGCCACCATCGCTTCAAACCTTTCGTGGAGGACCTGCTGCCCGCCATGACCGGGACGCGCAGGGCGCTGCTGGCCCATCCGGGTGACTACCCTCCCTGCCTTCCACAGCCGCAGCACCAGCAGACCCTGCTGGTTATCGGTCCCGAGGGCGGCTTCATTCCCTACGAGGTAGAAAAACTGCAGGCCGCGGGTTGCCTTGCCGTATCGCTGGGACCGCGCATCCTGCGGGTAGAAACAGCGCTGACTGCCCTGGTAGGCAGGCTTTTCTAGCCGGGAGCGGCCTGAACACACGGGAATATCTTGATGAGGGTCAAGGTGTTGGGAGGGCGTTGGGGCTATCTTTGTTGCCTGTTCAAAGAATCCAGACGAGGAGCCAGACATGCTGACGGTGGCAGAAATCATGACCCGGGAACCCTACACCCTGGGTCCCGACGATAACCTGGCAACCGCGCGGCAACTACTGGCGGAACACCACATCAGGCACATCCCCATCGTCAGCTCGGACGGCAGCCTGATCGGCCTGGTTTCGCAACGGGATGTGCTGGCAGCAAGTGACACCAGCGTGCTGAACCGCGAAGGTGGAGGTTCGCGCGAGAACTATGTGGCGCTGTCCTCGATCATGTCCAGCCCGGTGCAATCGGCCGATGAATCGGCCAGCCTGCGAGGGACCGCGCTGCACCTGCAGAAACATAAGGTGGGTTGCCTGCCGGTACTGCGCAAGGGCAAGCTGGTGGGCATCATCACCGACTCGGATTTTGTCTCTATAGCGATCAACCTGATGGAGCAACTGGAGTCGGCGGAGCCCGAAGAAGAAGACGATTATTACGGCGAGGACGAGGAAATTTCCTGACCCGCAAGCGTCTACAACGCGGCGGCTGAAATACCCGCGGGGCAACTCACACCCGTACCACCAAGCCCGCAGTAACCCCCGGGATTTTTCGCCAGGTACTGCTGGTG
>JAHEBL010000212.1 GCA_024642265.1 Haliea sp.
CTGGCCTTCAACTCGGATGCCATCACTTATGGTGGCGGTGAGATATCCGACCTGCGTGCGCGCCTTGCCTTCGGGTCGGAAGGCGATGACCTGCATACACTGCTCGCATCGAGCCAGGATGATCGTCTCTATGGTATGGGCGGCAACGACACAATTTCTGGCCTTGCGGGCAGCGACTATATCGAGGGCGGAAACGGCGATGATCAGGTCTATGGAGGGGGGCAGGGTGATGTCCTGCGCGGTGGCAGGGGAGCTGATGTGCTTGCGGGCGGCGCCGGCACGGACTTTCTCTCCGGCGGTCCCGGTAGTGATGTTTTTATCTGGAATAGCGGGGACGGCGATGATGTCATCGGCGACTACGATGACGGGGGTGACCGTATCGTCGTCGACGGTATCGACCTGGCGACTCTTCACTTTGAGCGAGTATCCGCTGGCTTGCCGTTTTATGTAGATCCGGCACACCCCGCAACCCGACTGCATTTTGACGGTGGGTCCCTGACCATCGGTGCCGGGAACGGTCCCGGAGCTGGCAGTCTCACTGTCAGCCAGTACTCGCCGCTCACCGGCGCTGATTACGGGATTGTCCTCGGCGAATCGGCAGTGGGCTTACCCGTAACGGATTTGCAGGTTTCCCGGCTCGGCCAGGGAGCAGACGAAGTGGACCCCTCTGCCTACCAGCGCCAGCAATCGAACCAGGGAGGATACGACTGGTCCGGCATTGCCATTGGCTTTGAAGCGGGGTCAGTGACTAACTATAGCGCGGGTACGCTGCATGGTACCGCCGGAGGTGCATTCGAGGGCGGCCCCGTCGACGACCTCCTCACAGGGGATGACGGCGCCAACGCCCTGCATGGCCTGGCCGGTGACGACCTGATAAATGGCGGCGCGGGCGACGACTTTCTTGAAGGAGGTGCCGGTGCAGACAGCTTGTACGGTGGTGCGGGGCATGACCTGCTGTTTGGTAGCGTTCGGGCCGGCCTTGCCGACGTGTTGGATGCCGCCCTGCCGCAGGATCTGTTCTACTTGTCCCAGTCCAGCGATGCCGTCGCAGATACCAACAGGCTCGATGGTGGTGCCGGTGATGATCATGTCAGCGGCGGAGAGTCCACCGACTATATCGAAGGAGGGGCCGGAGGCGATTACCTGTTCGGTGGTGCGGGTGCCGACTCTATAAGTGGTGGTTCAGACCGGGACGTTATCTACGGGGATTCGGCGCTGCACTACCGCTACGTGGAACTGTCCCCGGGGGTCGCCACCGAACAGCTGGATATCGCGTTTGCCGATGGACTGGATGGCACTGAGCAATACGACGATGTGCTATACGGCGGTGCCGGCAACGATACGATCTGGGGCGAACTGGGTGACGACGACCTTTACGGCGATGACGGCGACGACAACCTGATCGGCGACCGCTACAACGACGCCACCTATTTCGAAGCGGAATTGCCAGCCTACAGTGACAGTACGCCAGGCCTGGATCTGTCCTTGCATGGCAACGACCGCCTTTACGGGGGCGCAGGCAGTGACCTGTTGCTTGGCCTGGGAGGCGATGACCTGCTGGCCGGTGGAGCCGATGCCGACAGCCTGGCAGGAGGTGCAGGTGATGATACCTATGCATTTGCCGCGGGCGACGGTCTTGACTATATAGACGATGCAGAGGGTGTGCATACCCTGCTGTTCAGCGGTGTCTCCGCCAATGATCTGCAGGTACTGTTCGAGGGCGACCAGGTCTTTGTGGGCGCGGGCTATGGTGTGGAGGGCTTTTACCTCGACAGGGGCCAGTGGGCCAATACTCGCGTTGCCATCGATACACCCGATGCCACTATCGAGCGATCCGCCCTGGATACCCTTTATTTCGATGACGGCGGCAACCTGCTGCTCACGGTTAATGCGACCGCTGAGATGTCAGAAGCCGAGCGCGATGCACTGTTCAAGGTGGACGTGAGCGACCCGCAAAGTCCACGGATCCTGGTGCAGGAAGGTGTTGACGAACTGGAAATAGAGGCGCTCGCGGATGGTACAGGCGGCGCTACCATGCGGGTAGTGAGTGGCGGACTGCAGTTCGTCGTAAAGCTGGCAGCCATGCAGCTGGCCACTGGCCTCGATTTCATTGGTCTTGCTGATGGTGTGCTGATGAATCTGATCGGCTTCTCGGGTGGTGTTTTCGGCTCGGGTGGCGCCGACCGGATTGTTGGCAGTGCCGGCCCTGATCGGATAAATGGTGGTGGGGGTAACGACATACTGGAGGGTCGCGCCGGCAATGACGAACTCGATGGTGGCTCGGATAGCGATGTTCTTCTCGGTGGGGAGGGAGACGACAGACTGTATGGCGGCCAATCCTTTGGCAGTGACTACCTCCAGGGTGGCCCGGGCAATGACTTTCTCGATGGGGGACTGGGGCCGGATACCTACGCTTTCACTTCGGGTGATGGCCAGGATCTGATCAGCGATTCCGGTGGCTCCCACTTCCTGGAATTTGATGACGTGGTAGATCCCGGCTCGGTGGTGATGTACTACACGGGTGATACGGACTCCGGATTTCGGGTCGAATATGCCGAGGATGACAACTTTATCTCCCAGGGTAACTTTTCTTCCTACTGGATCAACGGAGTCACGGTCGGCGGTAATGAGATTCCTCTGGTGCAGCGTTCGGATATCGCAGACGGCACGTTTCGCGATACCCGGTGGCACGATGTATTCGAACCCGGTGACGGTAACGACACCATCCACGTGAATGGCTGGGGTGACGATGTCTTTCGGTTTGCCGCAGGCGATGGCCAGGACACGATACTGGTTGATAACAACTACTACCCTGAGCATATGGGGGAGATCCGCCTCGCGCGTGATATCGATCTCGAAAGCCTGTCCTTCAGCTTCGGGAACGGAGGTGCGGTTATCGCTTATGGCCCGGACGATGAAGTCAGTCTCCAGCCCGATACGCTGTATTCAGCCCTGGACAATACCTTCGGGCGTTTCACCCTGGT
>JAHEBL010000213.1 GCA_024642265.1 Haliea sp.
GCGCAGGGAGGTCTATGCCACCACTGGCAGTCGCATGGCGGTGCGTTTTTTCGGCGGCTGGAACTTCGGCGAGGATGATGTTGCGGTACCGGACCTGGTGGCGCGGGGCTATGCCGGCGGCGTGCCCATGGGTGCGGACCTGCCCCCGGGTGACGGCAGCGGGTCGCCGGTTTTCCTGGTGGCGGCGCTGCGCGACCCGATCGGCGCCAACCTGGACCGGGTGCAGATCGTCAAGGGTTGGCGCGACCGCGCGGGTGAGCTGCACGAAAAGGTTTACGACGTGGCCTGGTCCGATCTTCAGGCCCGCCGGCCCGACCAATCGGGCTGGCTGCCGGCGGTGGGGAGCACGGTAGACACGGCCAGCGCCAGTTGGCGCAACGCCATCGGCTCAGGGGAGCTCAAGGCGCTTTGGCGCGACCCGGATTTCGAGCCAGCCGAAGAAGCGTTTTACTACGCCCGGGTGCTGGAGATCCCGACGCCGCGCTGGACGACCTACGATGCCGTGCGGTTTGCAGTATCAATGCCCGATCAAGTCCCCGAGACCATCCAGGAACGGGCCTATACTTCCCCCATTTGGTATACGCCTACGGTTCGCTAACCGGGGCGCTACTGGCAGCACCCCTGCAAGCTGGCGCAACGTAAGGGAACACTTCAAAGTCGCGGGCAGAGATAGGCGATTGTGTTACGCGCATGGTCGGCGTAGCCGCCGCCAGAAATTTGCAGTGATTAAGCTGGTGGGGGGCGCCGTCTGCACCGGGTGGATGCCTGTCCTGTTTTTGTTTTGACTCCGCTCTGAGAGCCAGACCGCGGCAGTTACTGGATCCAGCCCTGCTCCTGGAACCGCTGCTGGAGGATCTTGGCAATCTCGCCGGCAGTATCCTTGATGCGGCCGGACATCTCGCTTTTGCCTGTTTTCTTGTCATGCTCCTTCTTCCCTGTGCTGACGATCAGTCCGACAGGATTGTGCATAGCCAGGACACCCACAACGCCAAGGGCGGCGCCAGGGGATTTGCTGCTGGTCGAGTCAGAGGCGCCGCCGCCGAGCTTGCGCATGCCCTGGGGGGTCACCTGGAACCCCTCGACCACGATCTTCAGTTCGGATTCCCCGGAACCAAAACCGAGGGCGATCCGCTTCTTGCTGTCGCCCTCTACCACCGAGATCAGGTAGCCCCGGATAACGATATCGTTGATCGAAGGAGTCGTGTCGGCTCCCGCTTCCTGTGAGGGGATGCCCATGGCGTTAATCTGTGCTGCCAACTCTTTCGCCAGTTCTGCGCCAACCTTGCGCCCGGAGTCGATCTGCTCCTGGGTCTGGGTCGATGCGTTGGGGTCCACGGCGCCAGCGAGATCCGAATCGGGGGGCAGATCGGCCGCTGTGGCCGCGAAGTCGTACACCCAGATATGTCCCGGGCGAGGCAGCTTTCCGGTTACGATCTCGTTGCGTTCGGTGACCTTGGTGGCTGCCTGCGCGGTCAGGCAGAGCACGGCCAGGAAGGTTAGTGCGAGGTGCAATAGGTGTTTCATGTTCATTCCTTTCTTGGGTTTTTGGAGAAGTTGTAAGAGTAGTCGCAAACGGTTTAACCTGCCTGCATTTCATTATTCGGTGCGCTCCACGCCCGCAGCCAGATGCCGGCGAAAAAGAGCGCGATCCGTTGCCGGTTCACCCCAAAAAGACCTGTCTCCAGGCTCAGAACTCCGCTCTGAGAGTCAGGCCGTAGGAGCGCGGCGCCTGGCGATAGGACTGGTAACTGGGATCGTTGTTGAACAAGTTGAGCTGCGGGTCGGAGTTCACCACGTCCTCATCGCTTGCGTTGTCGATCCAAAGTGCCACTTCGTAGCCGGACTGCCATCGTGTGCCGATGCGGAAGTTCAGCCAGTTGTAACTGTCCTGGACCAGGCGCGGGTCGGCGGAAAAGCTGGTGTTGTACTCGTCGGACCAGCTCCAGTCGGCGCGGGCGAAGATCTCGCCCCAGCTGACGTCATTCTGGTACATCAGGCCCACGTGTGTGGTCCACTCCGGGGCGTTTATGGGGTTTTCGCCACTGAGGTCGCAGGTGCCGGTCACGGAATTGTCCGGCGAGCGACCGGGATAGCACAGGCCATCGTCGAACTCGTCGTAGCTAAGGTCGGCGTAAGACACCGCGAAGTCTGTGCTGAAGTATTCACCCAGCAGCAGCTTGCCCTCCAGCTCAGCGCCCTTCAGTTCGGTCTTGTCGGCATTGCCGACGAAGAATTGCTGGCTGATGAACGCCGCATCCTGGTAGTCGTTATACTCCGTGTAGAATGCGCTGAAAGCGACCTGCATGCGCCCATCCAGCAGGGTGCTCTTGATACCCGCCTCGTAGTGCATGATGTCCTCGTCCTCGAACTGGCGCTGGTCCAGCGGCGTGGTGCCCCAGTTGATATTGAATCCGCCGGACTTGAAGCCGTGCGCCGCCGTGGCGTACACCGTGGTGTCCTCGTTGATGAAATATTGGGGAGTGATCGACCAGGTCAGATCGTCAGTGGTGCGATCCAGGTCGCCGCTGTTGGCCGCCACCAGCAGGCGCTCGGACAGCAGGCTGCGACCGGGTATCGTCACATCCTGTCGGATTGAGGCATCTTTTTCCTCCTGCTGCCAGCGCAGGCCGCCGGTGATGGCGAACTTCTCGGTGACGTTCCAGGTCGCCTGGCCAAAGATGCCCAGATACTCCGTATCCTGCCTGCCGTCATAGATGCCGTTCTGCCCTGGCGCGGCAAAGGGTGCAGGCGGCCCGCCCAGGACTCTGCCCACCAGGATGGTCGGCAGCAGGGCGGCGCTGTCGGAGTCTTCCAGGAAGAAATAGGTATCTCCGTGGTCGCCGCGATCGAAATCGTTCTGGTAGTAGAAAATACCGCCCAGCCAGTCGACGGTTTCTCCACCGGCAGATGTCAGGCGCAGTTCCTGCTGCCAGCTTTCGGATTCCTGGGTG
>JAHEBL010000112.1 GCA_024642265.1 Haliea sp.
GGTTTCGGCGGCCGTTTGGACTGGAACCGGCGTTACGTTGGCGGCCGTGGCCAGCGGTTCAATGCGGGGTTTGCCGCCGTGGAGGAGCGCAACAAAATCGCCGGGGATGTTAACTATGCCATTCCCCTGGATCCCCTTGAAGGCAGCAAACTCTCGCTGACTGCCCGCCACGAAAGCAAGGACCTGACCTTCGAGGACGTCGACCTGGACGAGGGCGGCGAAACGCGCATTGAGACCAACCTGCTGAGTGTGGGATGGCAGCGTGGGCACCGTGTATGGGGTGGTTTTGAAGTCAAGCCGAAAATGAAACTGGGCTTGCTAAACGAAAACTACGACGTGTTCGAGGTGTTATTCGGCAACCTGCCGGCCAGCTCGCAGCAGATTATCATCGAACAAATCGGCCGGCAGGCGTATGACACGCTGCAGCCTGACTTCAAAGCGGTGATACCCACCCTCGGCCTGAACCTGCGACGCAGTGATGACCGCCTGTTCATCAATAACGGGGATTCGCTTGATATGGAACTGCTGGGCGCTTCCGAGTCCCTTGGCTCAAACATCAGTTTCTGGCAGGCGCGCCTGAGTAGCTGGCACATCCGTTCCATAGGTGACTCGAGCCGCTTGCTGTTGCGCACCAGCCTGGGGTACAGCGACGCGAAAAGCAGCGAGGTTCTCGGGGTCAATTTCAATGAGATGCCGGAGTACTACGAATTCCGTGCTGGTGGCGCACTCAGTGTCCGTGGCTACGAGTTCGAATCCCTGTACCCCTCGGATTCCCTTACCGGCGGCACAAGCGAGTTGGTGGGCAGTATTGAGTACGAATATGAAGTCGTGCCCGATTGGAGTATTGCGTTGTTCGTCGACGCCGGCAATGCCTTCAATCGCTGGGAAGATTACGACGCCAAGGTGGGAGCCGGTTTCGGTGTGCGCTGGCGCTCGCCCGTGGGGATGGCCCGTATCGACCTGGGTTTCCCGCTTGAGGATTCCGGCGAGCTGCTGCAGTTGTATATCACCGTGGGGCCGGAGTTCTAGACATCGCCCTGACATCGCCGCCAGTTGATTTATATGGCTGGAGAATGCATGAAAAATGGTAGACCCATAACTCGTTGAGAGGCAGTGGGCAGCAACCTCCCGCCAGATTCTTATACCGCGCAGCGGCAAATGCGCGCCTTGCTGGAGACCAGTCACGGGCTTTGCCATACTCGTCCTTCTATTGTCTTTGCGGAGCGCCGCCATGAGTAAACTGACCCCACGCGTGGTGCGTTATGGCGGTGCGATGTTTGACCGCAGCGAGATCGATGCGGTCAACGCGGTGCTGGCGGACCCTATGGGCCTGGTCCCAGGGGTGCAGGTGTGTGCCTTCGAGCGGCGAGTGGCCGACTTCATGGGCAAGCGCCATGGTGTCATGGTCAATTCCGGTTCTTCCGCGTTGCTGATCGCGATGCGCCTGGCGAACCTGGCGCCGGGCTCTGAGGTGATCACACCGGCCCTCACATTCTCGACCGACGTCGCCAGCATAT
The DNA here is from genome assembly GCA_024642265.1 of Haliea sp. Classification (GTDB taxonomy): domain Bacteria; phylum Pseudomonadota; class Gammaproteobacteria; order Pseudomonadales; family Halieaceae; genus JARRPM01. The sequence continues at coordinate 1,518 of JAHEBL010000112.1, forward strand.
ACCAGGCCGGCTACACCCCCGTATTTATCGATGTAGGGTTGTCTGACTACCAGATACTGGTTGACCGCATAGAGGATGTGGTTACCGAACAGACCCGCGCCGTGCTGATACCGGACCTTATCGGCGGCATCTGTGACTGGGATGCCGTGCGCGCCATCGCCGACCGCCACAATCTGCTGCTTATTCATGACAGTGCCGATACCCTGGGCGGCACCCTGAGGGGGCGCAAGACCGCCACCCGCGCCGACATATCGATCACCAGCTTTTCCATTTTCCACATCATCACGGCACTGGGTAATGGCGGCATGGTGTTCTTCGATGACGACAGCTACCTCGACCGTGCCCTTTCCCTGCGTGCCTGGGGCCGGTCTTCCGAAAAGTATATGTTCGGCACGAAAGTGGCCGAGAGCGACGGACGCTTCCTGGAAACGCTCGACGGCCTGGATTACGACTCCCTGTTCATTTTCGAAGACCTCGCGTACGGCTTTATTCCCAATGAGGCCGGGGCGGCATTCGGCTGCGCGCAGATGGACAAGATCGCCGAGCTCTGGCGGCTGCGTAATCGCAACTTCCAGGCCTACTACCAGTACTTTGCCCGGCATGCGGACAAATTCATCGTGCCGACCTTGCTGCCTGATACCGATACCACGTGGATTTGCTATCCCATCCAGTTGCGACCGGAGACCGGATGGAGCCGCAAGGCGTTGCAAATCCACCTCGAGGACAGCGGCGTTTTTTCCAGGGTAATCTTCTCCGGCAATATCACCCGCCATCCGATGTTGCAGGGCAGGCAGTTCCGGATCCATCCGGCTGGCCTCGCAAACTGTGACCAGATTATGGAATTTGGCATCATGCTGCCCTGCCACCCCACCATGAGCGAGGAGGATTGCGCGTACGTGCACCAGGTCCTGGACGAGTTTATTGAGGCGGACGGGCGGCCAGATACCGTGCCCGTGGTCGCCCCGTGACCGGCGGACCCTGCTGCGGCCTGGTCGCACTGGTGACCGGCGCCAGCAGGGGCGGTACCGGCACGGCGATTGCGCTGCGTCTCGCAGCAGAGGGTGCGCAGGTAGCCGTCACAGCACGCAGCCAGACAGGACTGGAGCGCACTGCCGAGGCTATCAAAGCCGCCGGAGGTAAGGCCATCGTCCTGCCTTGCAACCTCGCCGACCCGGCAGAACGGGAGTCGCTGGTGGCCCGGGCGGAAGCCCGGCTCGGCCCGATAGATATATTGGTCAACAATGCGGCCGCCGGTGCCTACAAGCCCTTTACTGACTGGCCACTGGCGGAGCTGGAAGCCATGCAACAGGTCAACGTCTGGGCGCCCTGGTTGCTGGCCCAGCAGGTTCTGCCGGGGATGCGTGAGCGCGGCCGCGGCTGGATTCTCAATCTCACCACCTCGGTAGCGGAGCTGCCGTCGGGGCCGCCCTTCGCGCAGACAGCTCCGGCCCAGTCCGGCAGTGCCTACGGCGCTACCAAGGCGGCGCTCAACCGGATGACGGTCGCGCTCGCCGCGGAGACACAGGGTCAGGGCATTACCGTAAACGCCTTGACTCCCCAGGCGGCGATACTGACCCCCGAGCTGGCAAAGTTGCGGGATGCGGGGTATATGGATCCGGATTTTTTTGAGCCTCTGGAAACCGTGGCAGAGGCGGCGCTGCTGCTCTGCACCACCCGGGATGCCCAGCTGCATGGCCGTATTGCCTACAGCCTGCAGTTGCTGCTGGAGCTCGCCCACCCCGTCCGTGACCTGGGCGGCAAGGCTTTGCTGGAAGGATGGCAACCGCAGGATTTGCCCGCCCACCTGGCGCGCCAGCTCGCGGCCCACGAGCGCGCCACCGCCGGACAGGACGCGGGAAAACTCGGTGCAGCACTGGCAGCGGGGCGCAACCGCAATGACTGATTGGTGTGAACGCTACGGCCCCTGGGCGCTGGTGGCCGGCGGTGCCCAGGGTATTGGTGCTGCCTATTCGCGCTACCTGGCGAGGCTCGGGCTCAAGCTGCTTGTAATCGACAACGCCCCGGCGGCCCTTGCAGCTATCGGCGAAGAGCTTCGCAGTTCCTTTGGGACTGAGTGCATCGCACTCGAGATGGACCTGGCGAGCCCACAGCTGCTTGAACGGGTGCACGGTGAAGTTGGCGCGCGGGAAGTAGGCCTGCTCATCTGCAATGCGGCACTGGCGGATGTCGGGCCTTTTTATAAGCAGGATACGGGTCTGGCATTTGAGCGGGCCCGTATTGCCGTGAATATGGTCGCGCCACTGGAGCTGGTATACGCCCTCGGCAGGCCGATGCTGGCAAGGGGCAGGGGCGGCATCATCCTGATGTCTTCCGGGGCCGGTTTGCAGGGGTCACCATTCTACGCCCACTATTCCGCGACCAAGGCCTATTTGATCACGCTTGCGGAATCCCTCTGGTTCGAATTCAGACCCTATAACGTGGACGTGCTGGCCTGCATTGCCGGCATGACGCTGTCCTCCGCGGCGCACGCCTACGCCCATCTCGATACTTCCGGCTTCCAGACCCCTGAGGAGGTGGTGGAGGAGGCGATGCTGGCGTTGGGAAGAACCGGCAGCGTTATCACCGGTGAAGCGAACAGGCACAATCGCCAGCTCCTGGCAGGTCTGCCTCGCGAGCAGCAGGTGGAGCTTATTTCCCGGCACGCCATACAGAACTTCCTGGGAGGCGTGGTGCCACCCCAGAACCTGGACGAAGATGCGGACTAGATAAAAATACCAATATTCAGGATCAATATCAGTGGCGCGATCGCACGAAAATAACCAACAATCAGTGCGATGGCACGGCGCCGCATGCAAATTACCGGCGGGACTTGTAAGCGTCTGACCGCGACTGGTTGTTATGCGGTTTCCAAAAGGAGCATTAATGAACCTGGACATGAACCTGCTGTTGGATATAGCCCCCTACGACTGGCATTCCATCTTCGCGGCGCTCGTATGTGGCAGTGTCATCGGTATGGAGCGCCAGCTCCGCGGGAAGCCGGTTGGCATCCGGACATCGAACCTTATTATCCTTGGCACCTATTTATTCCTGGCGACAGCTTTCCGTTTGGAGGGGACGATTGTTGATCCATCAAGGGTGGTCGGCCAGGTGATAACCGGGATCGGTTTTCTGGGTGCCGGGGTCATGCTCGCCAAGGACGGGGCCGTCGTGGGCGTCACCTCGGCGGCGACGATCTGGGTGTTGGCAAGCATTGGAGTAATGATATCCGCCGGCCACCTTGGCGCCGCCTACAAAATGTCCTTACTGGTTGTCGCGATTTTGCTGGGCGTCGAGCAGCTCGAAGCGCATACCAAATCCTTCAGTCGTGGTGTGCACTCCAGGGTTGTGTATTATACGCGCAAGAGATATTCCAGGCGCGCCGGCGATGCAGAAGACAACGATCAAGTTTGATTTTGGCCAGAAACGGGTGCTCGTCACTGGCGGTACCTCGGGTATTGGCGAGGGCACAGCGATAGCCTTCGCGGAAGCCGGGGCGCGGGTCGTGATCACCGGCCGCAACGAGGAGCGCGGGTCTGCCATAGTTGACGCTCGCGCGGCCAATAGCGCCGGCCTCATCCATTTCATCCAGGGTGATGTGTCGAACGCAGAGCAGTGCGCAAGCATAGTTGCGCAAGCGGTGGAATTACTGGGTGGGCTCGATATTGTCGTCAATAGTGCTGGAATTCTCTACCACGCCACTGTCGAGGAGACGACAGACGAACAGTGGCATGAGACGATGAACGTCAACGTCAGCGGTGTGTTTTATATCTGCCGTGCCGCCATACCACACCTGAAGCAGCAGGGTGGCTGCATTGTAAACATCGCCTCTGATGCAGCGCTCACCGGCAATGAGCACCTGACCGCATACTGCGCCAGTAAAGGCGCGGTGTTGCAGATGAGCCGGGCCATGGCGCGGGATTACGCCGGCAATAATATTCGCGTTGTCCCCGTTTGTCCCGGCGATGTGGACACGCCCATGCTGCGAAATGAGTACGTGGACCGCGGCCTGTCTGTAGAAAACGGCTTGCGCGAGTCTGCGGCGGCGGTGCCCTTAAACCGTGTTTGCAGTGTGGAGGAGGTTGCCCACATGGTGCTGTTCGCGGCCAGTGATTCGGCAGCCTTTATTACCGGCTCGCCCCTGTTGATGGATGGCGGCTATCGCGCGTGACGGTAATCGGGCCGGACTTCCCCTGGCGCCTGATAGTGGTAAAGGACGCTCTCCCCGCAGGCGTTAACACCTAACTATTTGATATCGTTCGAGAATCAGGGTCGCGGAATGCGCAGGGCGCTGATGTGCAATAACCAGGCGGGACACCTGAAAACACCTCACTGGCCCGGTACCTATTGCTGTGGGTAAAGGATAAGTAATACCAAAAATATAGTACTGGGGACCTCTGCTGGGAAAGTCACCACTGGACTATACTTCGCCACCCACTGACGGGTGGCAAGCAATCCTGGAAGAAGTGTGATGCCCTTTCGAATGGTTTTTCGCGCTGCAATTCTTGCGCTGTTCCTCGTGCCCTGGTCCGCGATCCGGGCGGCAGAAGAGTTCGACGTACTTACCCAGGCGGCCGTACCCAGCGGCATTGCCACCAAATCGCTGGTCTACGCCGTGCGGAAGTTCGGCGAACGCTACTTCGCTACCGGCATCCAGGGCCACATTCTCTATTCGGACGACGGCGGTGATTCATGGACCCAGGCCCAGGTTCCGGTGCGCTCCAGTCTGCTGTCTATCGATTTTCCCACGCCCGAGCAGGGTTGGGCGGTAGGCCATGAAGGTGTGATCCTGCACTCGTCCGACGGGGGCAAGACCTGGGTGAAGCAATACGATGGTATTCGTTACGCCACGGAAGGGCTCGCTTTCTATGGGAAGATGGCGAATGAACACCCCGAGAACGAAATGTTTGCCACTCTGGCTGGCGAGATGCAGTTCGCCATCGACCAGGGTGCGGACAAGCCTTTCTTCAAGGTCAAATGCCTCAATGAAAAGCGCTGTTATGCGGTGGGCGCTTATGGCATGTCGGTCGTCACCTTCGATGGCGGCGAGACCTGGGAAAATAATATGTACCGCAACGAGAACGAAAACTTCAACCACCTGTTTGATTACGCCCCGTTGCCAACACCGGGCAAGTACTTCATTGCCGGGGAGGCTGGCCTCTTCCTTATTGCGGACATAAATGAACGCAAGGCCACCAGGATCCGCTCGGTTCCCTGGGAAGGTAGCTTCTTCTGCAGTGCGTCCACCGCCGACGGGGCAATTGTTATGGGCGGCCTGCGCGGCAGGATGTTCCGGACTGCCGATGAGGGTGCCACCTGGGTGGCGGTAGAGAAACCAACCACAAGCTCCATCGTCGCGGCGATCCGGTTATCGGATGAGCGACTGGTCGCCGTCGGTGCCGCCGGTGAAGTGCTGGTAAGCACCGACAATGGCTTCACCTACGCACTGGTGCCCGTTGGCCAGGTCGGGCCGCTCAGCTCAGTTGCCGAGGGTCCGGGGAATACGCTGTTGCTGGCAGGATTGAAAGGTATCAGGAAAGTCGCAATGCCCGATTAACAGCGGGCGCTTGGAGATATAGTAATGGCACACACAGAAGAGTCGGATCTGCCGGTCATCTCTGACCTGAAGGCGTTCGATTTTCAATCCGGCTCGTTTCTCGAAAAACTGGTTTTCAACCATCGTCCCCTGGTAATGGCTTTCTGCCTCCTCATGACGATTGTGCTGGGATACCTTGCCACCGGCATAACCCTGCAGGCAGGCTTCGAGAAGACGCTGCCCAAGAACCATGCCTATGTTCTCAATTACCAGGCAAACCAGGCCGACCTCAAGGGACTCGGCAATAACCTGCGGATAGTGGTGGCAGTGAGCGAAGGCGATATCTTCACGCCGGATAATCTCAAGTACATAGAGAAGGTGAACGAGGCCGTCTTCTTCCTGCCAGGGGTGGACCGAAACGGCATGAAGTCAATCTGGACCCCCAACGCCCGCTGGCAGGCGGTAACCGAGTTCGGCTTTGAAGGTGGCCCGGTGATACCGGGCGACTACGATGCCTCGCCCGAGTCGATTGCCGCGGTCAAGACCAATATCGCGCGTGCCGGCATAATGGGCGACCTCATCGGCAACGACGAAAAGTCCGCCGCGATTATTGTGCCGCTGATGGACAGGGACCCGCAGACAGGCGAGCGCCTGGATTATGCCCAACTCAGCGAAAAGCTCGAAGCCATCCGGGATGAGTTTACCGCGGGGAATCCCGATCGACAGATCTACATCATCGGGTTTGCAAAGCTGGTGGGCGATCTCATAGACGGCCTTGTTGTGGTGATGGGCTTTTTTGCCGTGTCGGTCCTGATCGCAACTGCACTGCTGTACTGGTACACACGCTGCCTGCGCTCCACCCTGATGGTAATTGGATGCTCTCTTATCGCGGTGGTGTGGCAGCTGGGTCTACTTGCGGCGCTGGGTTATGAGCTGGACCCCTTTTCAATTCTGGTTCCATTCCTGGTTTTCGCTATAGGCGTAAGCCACGGTGCACAAAAACTGAACGGTATTCTGCAGGATATCGGCCGCGGCACCCACCGCTATGTAGCTGCGCGGTATACTTTCCGCCGGCTGTTCCTGGCGGGAGTGACGGCCCTGCTGTCGGATGGTGTGGGCTTCGCTGTGCTGATGATCATCCAGATCCAGGTGATACAGGATCTGGCGATCACCGCCAGCATGGGTGTACTGATACTGATTTTCACCAACCTCATCCTGATTCCAATTTCGCTCTCTTACACCGGGGTTGGTAGCAGGGCTGCGGCGCACGCGAGCCAACCACACAAGAGCCAGGAGGAAATGCATCCACTGTGGCGTTTCCTGCTGCTGTTTACGCACAGAGGCCCGGCGGCGATAGCCATTGTGGTGAGTGCGCTGATGGCCGCAGGGGGTATCTATGTCTCCCGAGACCTGCAGATCGGCGACCTCGACCCCGGCGCGCCGGAGTTACGGGCGGATTCCAGGTACAACCAGGATGTGGCCTACAACGTTGCGCACTACTCCGTAAGTACCGATGTGTTCGCGATAATCGTCAAGACGCCTCCGGACGGCTGTATCGACTACAAGAGCCTGAGCCTTGCCAATGAACTGGAGTGGCGCTTGCTGCAACTGGAAGGTGTGGAGGATGTCCGTGGACTGAACGTCCGCATCCGGCAAACAATGGCCGGGATGAATGAGGGCAACCTGAAATGGCAGGCACTGTTCCGCAACCAGGACACAATCAATTACGCAGTGAGCGACCTGGTGCCGGAGTTCGTTGATCCGGCCTGCTCCCTCTGGCCCATGCAGATATACCTCGCGGACCACAAGGCGGTGACACTGAATGAAGTGATGGCCACGTTGGAAAAGTTTAATGAGGACTGGCCCTCACAGCAGGTTGAGTTTCTGGGGGCGGCCGGGAGTGCCGGCTTCGAAGCGGCGACCAACATTGTCGTTAAACAGGCCAACACCGATATGCTCTACTACGTATACGGTGCGGTAATACTGCTTTGCGTCCTGACTTTCCGCTCCGTCACAGGCGTAGTTTGCGCAGTGTTGCCACTGATGCTCACCTCCATATTGTGTGAGGCGCTGATGGTGTGGCTGGGAATCGGGGTCAAAGTGGCGACCCTGCCGGTGATCGCCCTCGGTGTGGGCATCGGCGTGGACTATGCACTGTATGTATTGACGGTAATCCTTGCAAAAGAGCGGCAGGGAAAGGACCTGACGACTGCATATTATGAGACGCTGAATTTCACGGGCCGGGTTGTGGCGCTTATCGCCGTCACACTGGCCGCGGGCGTGGTCACCTGGGCCGCATCACCAATCAAGTTTCAGGCCGATATGGGAATACTGCTGACGTTCATGTTTATCTGGAACATGTTCGGGGCCCTCATCCTGATGCCCGCGCTGGCAACCTTTCTGATCAAACCGAAACCCCAGTTGGGCCAGGCCTAGCCCTGGCCCGGCCCCGGACAGGATCCAGCGCATTATTACCAGTAATTGCGATGCAAGCGCCATTTACCTGCTGCACAAAAGGTCTACACTCAGTCTCTGTAAAGTGGCAATTTCCCCCGTGGAGGCTGACAAGCCCTCAGTCGCGATGAACACCCGGCCCGCAAAACCGATTCTGCAAGCAGCGCTGTTTTTATTGCTGTCGGTCATGCTGATGCCCGTTACTTTCGCCGGCGTCCAGGGGAAAAGTTGTTCCACAGTAGATCCCTTTACTTCAGCCACCGGAATAGCCGGTGATGAGATAGGGAAGCCTGATGGTTACGATGATCCCGTTATCCGTGACAGTTTCTGCGAAACAACCCAATTTGAGCAGTCTCCCCGTTTATTCTTCCTAAATCCCGCTCCAGCCCTGGATCGTGTATTTAACGCAAGACAGGCCCGCGCTCCACCCAGTCCCTGAAGGCGTCAAACACAACCACCAACTTCAGGACTTTTTTTGACCAGTGTGCGCTCAGTGCATGCAGCATTTTCGTACCTGGTCTGGAGCTTAGAAACATGCCTATATTCAAGGAAATACGTACCCTTTCCACCGCTTCCATCAAGGAAATCCAGCAGCCAGCCGATATTGTAACGCCGACTTTGCACAGTCCCGCTGCAGAGGTGTTTACCGATTTCACCCGGCAAAATCCACTGATGCTCGAGCAGAGCACGTCAATTGCAGATGCCAGGGAGATGATGAGGAGGACTCATGTCAAACTCAAACTGGTTATAGACTCGAATGAAGCTTTCCATGGGGTGATAACACTGGAGGATTTGATGTCGGCAAAAGTGGTGCAAGCCATGGAAAAAACCGGCCTGAGTCGATTTGAACTTACAGTAAAGCAGGTGATGACGCCCAGGAGCGCTCTTCACGCCATTGATATTCGCGACTTCGAGCTGGCGAGTATTGGCGACATAGTGGCAACTATGAAGAAATACGGGGATCAGCATGTGCTGGTAGTGGATATGAAGCTCGGATCTATTCGCGGTATTGTGTCCGCCAACGACATCGCCCGACGGATGCATGTACCGATTATCATCAACGAACGCGCAAATTCGTTCTCCGATATCTGCAGGGCTGTCACAGGCTAGCCAGCGCCCCTACATCGGAAAAACTGCAGAGAAACCGGGGACAGACCACTATTTAGTCAGTGCCTAAAACGTGGTCTGTCCCCCATTAATCTGCGGGCTCGCCGGTGGTGTAGACTGGGCTGATCTTCTCATATAGCGTTATTGATTGGGCATTGTCCCGCGGAACTCTCTATTGAAAAATTCAAAGGACGTACCAGGAATTGGCCTGGCGCTAGGCTCAGGCGCGTCGCGCGGCTGGTCTCATATTGGTGTTATCAAGGCGCTACTTGAGGCTGGCATTGAGCCTGACATTGTCAGCGGTACATCAGTGGGGGCGATGGTTGGTGGCTCATACCTGGCCGGCAATCTCGATAA
>JAHEBL010000214.1 GCA_024642265.1 Haliea sp.
ATCGGTACCGGCTACTACGACACCTGGACACCCGCCGTGATCCAGCGCAACGTACTGGAAAATCCGGGCTGGTACACCGCCTACACACCCTACCAACCGGAAATTTCCCAGGGCAGGCTGGAAGCACTGCTGACCTTCCAGCAGATGGTGCTGGACCTCACCGGCATGGACCTGGCCAACGCCTCCATGCTTGACGAGGGTACCGCCGCCGCCGAGGCAATGACCCTGCTGCACCGGGTCAACAAGCGCAACCGCAGCAACAACTTCCTGGTCGCGGCGGACTGCCACCCCCAGACCATCGCCGTGGTGAAAACCCGCGCGGAGGCACTGGATATCGACGTGGTGGTGGGAGAGCCTGAACAAATGCTGGGCAGTACCGACGCCTTTGGTTTGCTGCTGCAGTATCCGGGCACCTACGGCCAGCTTGACGACATCTCGCCCCTGATAGAAAAGGCGCATGAAGCGAACACCCTGGTGACCGTGGCCGCGGATATCATGGCCCTGTTGCTGGTCAAATCGCCGGGCGCCCTGGGCGCGGACGTGGTGGTGGGCAATACCCAGCGCTTCGGCGTCCCGATGGGTTTCGGCGGGCCCCACGCCGCCTATTTCGCGACCCGCGACGCCTACAAGCGCTCTACCCCGGGGCGCATTATCGGTGTGTCCATCGACCGCCGCGGCAACCAGGCCCTGCGCATGGCCATGCAGACCCGCGAGCAACATATCCGCAGGGAGAAAGCCACCAGCAACATCTGCACCGCCCAGGCGCTGCTGGCCATCATGGCGACCTTCTACGCCATGTACCATGGCCCCCGCGGCCTGCGGCGGATTGCCGAGCGCATTCACTACCTCACAGCCCTGCTGGCCAGCGGTCTGCAGCGTGCCGGCTTCGAGAGCGATAATACCCATTACTTTGATACCCTGACCTACACCGTCGGCGACCGGCAGGGGGCGATTGTGCAGCGCGCCCTGGGCAAGGGCATGAACCTGCGGGTGATCGGCAGCGATCGCCTGGGAATTTCTCTGGACGAGACCACCAGCGCCGGGGATGTGCAGACCCTCTGGTCGGTTTTTTGCGACGGATCCGGCCCCGACCCCGGCGAGCTTACCGCAGCACTGGACCCTGCGGCGGGTATTCCCGCGCAGCTGCAGCGGGAGGTCGACTACCTGCAACACCCGCTGTTCAACGACTACCACTCGGAAACGGCAATGCTGCGCTACATGCGCTACCTGGAGGACAAGGACATCGCCCTCAACCGGGCCATGATTCCCCTGGGCAGCTGCACCATGAAACTCAACGCCACCACCGAGATGCTGCCGGTCACCTGGCCGGAATTTGCCGGGCTGCACCCCTTCGCCCCCGCTGACCAGACCGCCGGTTACCAGGCCATGCTGACGGAGCTGGAGCATATGCTGCTGGAGTGCACCGGCTACGATGCGATTTCCATGCAACCCAATGCCGGTTCCCAGGGCGAGTACGCCGGCCTGCTGGCGATACGCCGCTACCACGAGAGCCGCGGCGATACCCAGCGCAACGTCTGCCTGATCCCCTCCTCCGCCCACGGCACCAACCCGGCCAGTGCCGCCCTGGCGGGCATGGACGTGGTCATCGTCGAGTGCGACGACGCCGGTAACGTCGACCTGGATGACCTGCGCGACAAGGCCGGGCGGCATCGCGAGGACCTCGCCTGCATCATGGTCACCTACCCATCCACGCATGGCGTATTCGAGGAGTCGATTATCGAGCTATGCAAAATTGTGCATGAGCACGGCGGCCAGGTTTACGTGGATGGCGCCAACCTCAATGCGCTGGTGGGTATTGCGGCACCCGGCAAGTTCGGGGCGGACGTATCCCACCTCAACCTGCACAAGACTTTCTGCATCCCCCACGGCGGCGGCGGGCCGGGCATGGGACCCATAGGCGTGGGCGCCCACCTGCAGCCTTTTCTGCCGACCAACCCGGTGCAGCCGCTACCGGGACTGGATGCGGGCAATGACGTGGTCTCTTCCGCGCCCTATGGCAGCGCCTCTATCCTGCCCATTTCCTGGGCCTATATCGCACTCATGGGCGGCACCGGCCTGGCGGAGGCCAGCAAGGTGGCCATCCTCAGTGCCAACTACATCGCCCATCGCCTGAAGGACCACTACCCCATTCTCTATACCGGCAGCAGTGGCAACGTGGCCCATGAATGCATCCTCGATATCCGTCCCATCAAGGAGGCGAGCGGGGTGACGGAAGAGGACGTGGCAAAGCGCCTGATCGACTACGGTTTCCATGCGCCCACCATGTCTTTCCCGGTGGGGGGCACCCTGATGGTGGAACCCACCGAGTCGGAGTCGCTGGAGGAGCTGGATCGATTCTGTGATGCCATGATTGCCATTCGCGAGGAAATCACCGCGGTGCAGGAAGGCCGGCTGGACGCCAAAGACAACCCCCTGGCCAATGCGCCGCACACGCTGGCGGATGTGGCAGCGTCAAACTGGGATCACCCCTACTCCCGCGAGCTGGCGGCCTATCCGGTGGACTCGCTGCGCCGCTACAAGTACTGGGCACCGGTCAACCGGGTGGACAACGTGTACGGGGACAGGAACCTGTTCTGCGCGTGCCCCGCGATTGACTCCTACCGGAAAACCGAGGAAGCCCTGTAACGCTGACGGGACGCAGCGCGATACCGGGGCCGCCCTCAGGCAGAGGTGGCCGCGCCCAGTTTCTGCGCCAGGAAATCCGCCTGCTCGGTTGCGAAGCTGTCAAACAGCGGCGGATAGTATGGCTGGAAATGATCGCAGTCATATTCCCGCAGCTCAGCGTTGGGCATGCGCCGGGCGAGCGCCCGTATATCATCGATGGATACCAGTGAGTCGTGGAGCCCTCCCATCAGCAGGGTGGGCGCGCGCACCTTGTCCGCCACTTTGATGGCGCGGTACAGCGGCAACGACA
>JAHEBL010000113.1 GCA_024642265.1 Haliea sp.
CGATACTCGCCGGATCCATGCCGCGCTGCAGCCACAGGGCATACTTCTCGTCCCTGTTCCTGACCTGGTCGCGCAGCAGCGGCCGGGTGATGTGGGTAAACAATGAGCAGGCGCGGGCGACTGGTTCGCGCATCACGCTGATATACAGCGCGTCCAGCGCTTGCGGGTAGAATGCGATTGGCTTGTGACCGCCCACGACGGGGAAGCCGGCCAGCATTTCCTTGCTGAAAGTCGTGGCCGGCCGGGCAGCATCGTCGATGCCAAACCAGAATACGTTTTCCCGCCGGTACAGGTCATACAGCGAGAGCCGCTGGGAAGACCCGCCGGTTTTGGGAATATGGAGGAAAATCAGTCTGGGCGTCATTGCGCGATAATACCCGAATCGACCGGGTCTCCGAAAATTGCTCAGTTGCCGATGCCGTCCGACCGGGGGAAGCCCAGATCGGCCAGCTCTCTCTCATAGGCCTGGCGGATCCGCTCGCCGAGGTACCTGGAGAATCCCAGTGAGAGGTGACCGTCGTCGTAGAAGGCGGGTTCCCCGTTGGCCTCCATGACGCAGGATTCCACGCCTCCGGAAGGGCAGAGCAGCCACATCTTGTCTATGTACAGGTAGTCCGTTGCGCTGGCCTCGGGCAACGTTGAGACCGCTCGCTCACCGTAGCCGGTAGTGGCCGCGAATTGAGGATTCTTGCAGGCGTCGAGGCTGTGAAAACGATTGTACAATTCGGCGCAGTCGCGAACCGTGTTGATATAGCTTCCCATCACTACCAGTGGCAGACGCGGGTTGAGAGTCCTGATGTGGTGGATGACTCGCCAGGCGGGGCGCTTATTGCCGATCAGTGCCTGGTCTCCAAACGGGTTGTTGAGGCTCAGCACCAGGGCGTCCAGGGAGTTCACGAAGGTCGCGTCCCGCAGCATGGCAAAACGCCGATTACAGTCGCGGATGGAAATCGGTGAAGCGGGTCCGTCCGCGCCAAACTCGAGTCGGCACTTGTTGAGTCCACCGAACGAGATTAGATTCACCTGCTGGTCGTTTCCATAGATTTCATGGAATGCGTTATAGGCATCCACCTCGTGGGAATTACCTATCACCAGCAGCTGGAAGGGTCGCTGCAGGTCGCACCGTGCCGGGTCATCGAGAGTCAGCACGGTACATCCGCTTGCCGCTGGCTGGAACCTGCGCTCATGGCCTTCCTGCGCTGCCTGTGCCGACAGCGATTGGCCTTTTCCCCAGCGCTGGCTCTTGGCGAGGCTTATGGCGCTACCGGCAATACACAGAACCAGCATAAGACCGAGGTTTACTGCGATAAAGTTGCCCCGGCCTGGTGAAATTCCCGGGGCGGATTTTTGCCACCTGAAACGGGTTTCGATGAATCGATACATCAGGTATGCCAGCAGCAGGGTGGCCAGGAATAACATCGCGTATTCCACCTGTTGCGGTTCCCGAAACACGTAGTACTGATAGAAAACGAGTAAGGGCCAGTGCACCAGGTAGATGGAGTAGCTGATCAGGCCACAGCCGACCGCTACCCGGTTTGTCAGCAGCCAGCCGAACATGCGCGAATTACCGCTTACGATGACCAGCAATGCCCCGGTACAGGGGATGACTGCCGCGGCACCGGGAAATACCGTCGCGTCAGAAAAGTTGAGTACGGCCCAGGCGATCAGGGCAAGCCCGGCCGCCATGCCTGCATCCTGCAGCCGGGGGCGATTATGAAACAGCGGGGCCAGGTAGATCCCCATTGCCCCCAGTACGAACTCGTAGATGCGAAAGGGTGTCAGGTAGAAAATTGTCGAGGAGGCTTCCTCATCGAACTCGCCGTATATCCACACCAGGTTGAGGGTAAGGCTGCCCAGGCCGATCAATAGCAGGATCGCTATCCCCGCCTGGCGCGACCTTCCGCGGGACAGAAGCCAGATCAACGCGGGCCAGACCAGGTAAAACTGCTCCTCTACAGCAAGGGACCAGGTATGCAGCAGGGGCTTAAGGCCTGAGCTGACATCGAAATAACCGGCTTCTGACCAGAAATAGATATTGGAGACCGACAGCGCCGTGGCCGCTAGAGCGCTACCAAAGCGCTGGATTTGCACCGGAGAAAACAGCGCCAGCGCGCACAGCAGGCTGACCGCCAGTGTGACTAGCATGGCGGGGAAAAGTCGTCGCACCCGCCGCGCATAGAAGCGGCGAAAGCCAAAGTGTCCCGTACTGGCAATTTCCGCTGTGATCAGGCCAGTGATCAGGTAGCCGCTGATAACGAAAAAAACATCAACGCCGACATAGCCTCCGCCAAAGGCGGGCTGGCCGAAGTGGTAAAAGACGACAGCAAGAACGGCTATTGCCCGCAACCCGTCGACGTGTGGCTGGTATTTATCTGCGCACGACCTTTGTGCGGCGGGTTGTGGTCTCATGTAGGGAAAATTTATTGGCCGGGGCGGTGAATCCAGTATAGGGCTTTGAGCCCCCGGTTCCGAGCTGTGCTTTTGCATCTTCGATACTGCGGGAGATATAAACAGCTCGGTCTGCTCATACATTTAGTGCTCACTGAACCGGGATGCCAGCGCAAGGTCTTCACAGCGTTGCTCTTCACCTGACAACCAGCACAGCCGCACGCTGGCGCGCCCGGACCCCAGTGTGCGCTTCAGGTCGCTGATGGTCTGGTAGCTTACGGGCCGGTCATCAAAGGTCGTGATGATGTCGCCAACCTGCAAGGCGCTGGCCTGTCCGGCGCTGCCGGGAGCGATACGCTTTACAATGCCCCCTGCGACATGTGGCCTGATCTGCAAGCCGCTTCTGTCCGCACTGACAGCCGTTTCGAACTGCCGGTTCGTTGTCAGGAACAGGCGCTTGTTGGCGTAGTCAAACACCACGTTGAACTGCTGTAACACGGCATTTCCCAGGATGCCGTTACTGCCATTGTCACTCTCCCCACCTGCCATGGCGTAACGTATGGGCAGATCGTGCAGCCGGTAACCCGACAGGGTCAGCGAGTCGGCCATGGCCACCCGGCTGATGACATCACCGGAGAGTCCCTGGTCCACGCTTTCAAAGTATTCAAGGGGTTCGCTCAAATCCTGGTGGGTTGCCGGCGTGAGTGAAACCGCGCCTCTGAATCCCGTGTCCACCAGCAGCTTCACCTCGGCTGACTTCCCCGGCTGGGGCCCCACCTGCGCCGTCATGTAGGGGAGTCCGGACTCGATCTGCAGCGGCACTTCCCGCCAGCTCGTGCCCAGCTTCGCGAGGTGTTCTGCCGCCGCAGATGGCTCGGAAAACGTCACCTCCTGACGGTCGTAATCTATATAGACAGTAAACCGCGCAAAGAACTGCGCGCCGATAACGCCATCAAAATAGACATGGTCGAGATCGTCGAAGAACGGTATCGCTTCCAGTGGCAGGTAGATGACGGATAAGTGTTGCAGACTCATGTCCCCCACTGAAAGCATGGTATCGGGCACTATGTAGGCTGTCTGGTCCGGCCCTGTGCCGACGCCGGATACGGGCAGCTCTCCCTGCATTTCCAGCTTTAGCGCCCGGCTGTCGCGACTTTCGATGATTACCGTGGCTCCCGCCCCGCTGTCCAGCACAAAGTTCAGGGGTTCGCTGCCATTGACCCGGACCGGCACGATGATGTGGTCATCGACCAGCGTAAAAGGAACCGTGGTATTGCGTAGATCGTTCGCCCACTGGTGTGTGGCTTTTGCGTTGGCATAACTGAAGCGAGCCATCTCGACCAGCTGACAACCGCTTAGCAATAGCTGTAGCGCCATGCCCGGGAACAACCAGGCCCGCCCCCACCGCTGCTTGCGGGTGGGGGTTGCCAGCACGCCAGTTTTCAGTAAGGGCGTTGACGGGAATGTGTCGACCGGGGGTGTCTTGCTGTTCATATCGGATCTCCGGAAAAGATATTTGTTCTCATGGGATTATCATAATAGAACATAAAATTATTGTAAAACAATAAGTATATATCTTTTGACAGATATTTTTTATCTGCCTAGAATTGTGCTTTATGTTTTTATATCGGGTTATAGACCATGAAAGAACTGGAGCGAATTCAGCGAATCAGTGGCGTGTTGCGTTACTTGCTGCTTGTCGGTGCCCTGGTAATCGGCGGCGCGATTACGATGGCGCTACTGATACC
The DNA here is from genome assembly GCA_024642265.1 of Haliea sp. Classification (GTDB taxonomy): domain Bacteria; phylum Pseudomonadota; class Gammaproteobacteria; order Pseudomonadales; family Halieaceae; genus JARRPM01. The sequence goes on from JAHEBL010000113.1 coordinate 4,137, forward strand.
GGGCCAGGGACTGATTACCCTGGGGGATGGGCAGCTCAACGAGTTGTACAGCAGCGGTGCGATCAGCCGGCAACTCATGCTTGCCCTGGTGACACCGATTGTCGTCCTGCTTGCGCTGGGCATTTACTGGCTGCAGCGACTTTTCCATGAATACCAGCAGGGGCATTTCTTTACCGACGGCAGCATGCGTTGTTACCTGTGGCTGGTATGGCTCAAAGTGGCTGCCTTTTTCTACAGCATTCTCTGGCCTGTTTTGCTTGCCAGTCTGTCGCCGGACCTGGACTCCGTCGATCTCGAAGTCACAATAAGCGCCGGTGCGCTGGTCGAGTTGATTGTACTGTTGTTGATAGTGCATTTGCTCAGGGCGGCGCAGCAAATCCACGACGAAAACAAGGCGTTCATCTAGATGGGCATCATTGTTAATCTCGATGTGGTGATGGCACAGCGCAAAATCAGTTCCCGCGAGCTCGCACGGGCCATTGGTATTACCGAGGCAAACCTCTCGCTGCTGAAGAGAGGCAAGGTCAAGGGTGTGAGGTTTGAGACGCTGGCGGCGATCTGCCATCACCTTGACTGCCAGCCTGGAGATATCCTTGCGTACAGTGAGGACTAGTGCGGTGCTGCCTGCAGAGATTCAGGCAGAAATACCAGCTCCGGCCAACATCAACACCCGCAGCTGTCTTCAGCTACCCGGCATTATCGCCAGGAGCACCCGATTTTGGCCAATGTGAATGTGGGTGGCATCCGCCGTCGTCCGATGTTGTTGTTCGGTTTGGCGCCAGTGAAGGCGGTCAGGCCGGGTCCGTTTGCTGCAATCGATTTAACGGCAGGATTGGTAGCGGATATGCGCTGCTTGTCGGGCTTAGAATCTGTCTTTTGAATCCGGGGGCCGCTGCCTAACTGAAGCCCGCAGGTAAATGGGAAGAATTTGCCGCCGTCTGCCTGGGCTGTAGTGGCCATTGCAGATAGCAACAGGGCAAGCGCAAATCCCTTCACATACTTCATTCCGGTAACCCCCATGTCATGGGGCTGTGTCGCCCCTTAGACTGTCCACTTTGCGTCCCTGGCTCTCGATAAGTCCGGCCTGTTCGGAATGGGCTCAGTTATGACCCTAGTTCATAATCGCGCATTATTCACTAAAAGAATGCCAATACAATTAACAAATAACCCATAGTTATTTCATCAGATTGCAATCCGGTATGTCGCTGTAGCAGGTTCCGTCTTGAGATGAGCGGCGCCGGGAACTGGCAACTGTCGAATCGGGCGCAGACATCCGGCCCGTGACGAGGGGTCTGACCGGATATCCCGGGCCTTCGCCAGTATCTTTATACCGCCGGATCAACGGATCTGCCTGTGCCAGTTGCTTACCAGCTTCTCGACGCTGATTTCCTTGCCGCCTTCGCTCCACTTGCCGGCGTAATCAATATCAGTCGAGTTGGGCGGCGGGTCCGGCATGTCGACCTTGAACACTACCGGCATCGGCACTGCCTCGCCGAGCGCCACCGCCTCGCCCTTTGACAGCGATGTGAGCGCGGCAAACGTGCCGCGTGCGGCTTCCGGCACCATTGATCGTACATACTCCTGGTCTTGCGGGTTGGAAATGCGCAGGCAAATATACGAGCTGCACTGGGCCAGTACCGTTTCCGATACATCGTGCGGTCGCTGGCTCACCACGCAAAGGCCAATGCCGTATTTTCGGCCGTTCTTGGAAATCCGCTCCATCGCGCGGCGCGCTTCCCTGAAGCGCGGATTTTCTTCACGGGGAATGTACTCGTGCGCCTCTTCACAGATCAGGAAAATCGGGAACTCCCGGCACAGCGGGTTCCAGAAATTGAATTCGTAGGTGAGTCTGCCTATCTGGGCGGTCACCATGGGCACCACGTCGAACGGTACGGCGCTGAGATCCAGCACCGTCACATTGGCTTTCGGTTCGCCCAGGCCGACGATGTCTTTCATCATATCCGTCAGCGATTCGGTGGACGTCCTTATCCTGGGCTTCATCAAAAAGTCGTAGCGCGTGTCATTCAGCATACTGTAAAGCCGCACCAGCACCTGGTTGAATTTGCCGTTTAGCGGGGATACCGTCTTGCCGAAATTGGTGGTTTCCGAGTTGGTTTGCTTGATCAGCTCGGTAAATTCCTCCATCGAGTAGTACACCGGGGAGTCGACCGTGATATGACCCAGCTCCAGGTGCTTGTTGGTTTCTCGCTTGAGACTCATCAGGATTGAGCGCAGGAATGAAACCTGAATAGATGCGTTTTCGTCGGCCGGATCGATAATCAGGTCGCATAATTCCGCATAGGTCAGCAGCCAGTAGGGGAACTCCACGTCATGCGCATTCAGGCTGCGCACCTGATTCGGCGGGAAAGGTGAACTGATGGCTACGCCATCCACTTCCTTTGCAGAGTATTCCCCGTGCATGTCGAGCAGGACCATGTGAGCCTTGGGCATGCTGCGCAACGCTGATTGTATCAGGCTGGTAACAGTCCATGATTTACCGGATCCGCTTTGTCCGAGAATCGCGACGTGACGGCCGAAAAAAGACGAGGCATCCAGGTGCACGTCGATAGATTCGAAAGAGGTGAGGTGACCGATCTTGTACGCGGGTTCACTGTGGGCCGAAAATATACGTTCCAGTTGTTCATGGGAAATAGCCTGAATTTCGTCCCCGATGTTGGGAAAACGGGAAATACCCTTGGTAAATACGCCTTGCCGGCTGAGTTCCCCGAGGGGCACCAATCGAGCCATCTGTACTGCATGGCCCTGTCTGTCCGCCACGCTGTAGCTGCGTTCAACCATTACCAGCGTCTGGAGATCGGATTGCTTGACGGCAAGATAGGAACCTACCTGGCCGATCTTTGCGCCCTTGACCCCCGGCGACCCGTCGGACGGCGGTCCGTTGCTCTCGGAAACCAGTCTCGCGGTGAGGTACTCCCCTGTGACGTCCACAAGGACGCCAATCCTGATATTTTGCTCTATCTGCATTTTCTAATCTCTAATTTGCTCGGCTAATGGCGCGCCAGCTGGTCTGCTGTCAGCTTCGTGTTAGATAGATACTAAAAAAATAAGGTGCGGGCACTGAATTTGTGGGCTTTTTCAAAAAATCTGGAGTTTTTTTACCTCACGGTACATCGCCGATGCGGCCTGCCGTAGCGAGGCATGTGGGGAAGGCGGTGATACCTTAAGTCCATGACTCCTGAGGTGTTTCCGGAGGACTATACCCCTGCCATTGTGCAGCTCCCGTCCTGATGCACCTAAGAATGAGCTGTTTGACGAAATTGCTGAGGTGTCACCTGCGTCCAGCGTTTGAACGCCCGTCGGAAACTGGAGCTATCGTGATAGTTCAGCAAAACGGCGACAGCCTCCACCGACAGCGTGGTGTCCCGCAGGTAGTCGGTCGCAAGGGACATCAAAAGCTGATCCCTCAACTCCCGGAAAGAGCTGCCTTCAGACTCCAACCTGCGTGCCAGCGTACGCTTGCTGATAAAGTTCTGGCGCGCCGCATCGTCCTCGCTAAGCTTGCCAGGCGGGTGCGACAGCAGTTGCCGTCTCACCCGTTGCGTCATGCGATGCTCGCTTTCATCGAGTTCATCCAGCATCCGCTGGCACTGTTGCAGCGCAAATTTATAGTTCTGGTAGTCGGAAGAGACGTTGGCGGTCAGCAGCAGCTTCTCTGGAACCACCACTTTATTGGCCGAGGCGCCGAATCGAATCGGGCAGTGAACATTTTTCTCGTACTCCTGGTAATAGGGCGGTTTGGGGTAATCGCAATACATGGTGCCGTCGCGGAATTTGTCCCCCAGGACAAATTCGATCAGGGAGATCATCGACAGAAAAAAGGCCTCAGCCACACAGCGGTACAGTTCCGGGCTGCCCTCCATATCGACCGCGAAATAACAGTCCAGGTTGCCATCCCGGTATTCCGTGCGGCTCCTGATGAGGCTTATTCGCCCCGGGATGAAACTCTGGAAACCCTGGATGGCCGTCACCAGGTTGGGGCTGCTGTTGGCGAGAAAACCCAATGGACCGTGGGTCGGTGGCGTGAGCGCACGCCCTATACCCAGGCCCAGGGCGGGGTTGCCTGAGTACTCCATGGCATTGTGCACGATCTGCAGCTGCTGGCTCTTGGTCAGCAGCGTGGTGTCGTCCATCAACTCTTTGACAGAAAGCCCACTGCCTTTCAGCAGGATACCCAGGTTCTTTTCCTGCAGCTGCAGGTGTCGCGCGATCAGCCTCGAGTAGCCCACCGCAATCGAGGCGGGCTGATCCAGCAGTGTTTCCGGACCTGGTGCGGCCATGGCAATCTCTCAATCAGCAAAGGCAATATTGGCAATAAATGTCCCCATTATGTCAAAAAATGTCTCATTATTTCGAGCAAAACAGGCCTACTATTTACCTGTATAACAAAAGAACGCCACTCTCCATGCTGGGAGCTGACTTCGAGGCGAGAAAACAATGATCACCTTTCCCGACGAAATAAAGCAGGGTCGACGATGGATCGACCGCGAGGTCCAGCGGCTGGACCCGGACACGGACTACGCGCGCATCATGTCCATGGTCGCCCAGTACCAGATGGATGAGTTCACTTTGAACTTCCTGGTGACCCTTTTGAACAGTTACGTCGTCAAACCCGCCCACATGGCGGAAACCCAGGTTTTTACCAACAAGGCCATTCGCCGCCCCAACCAGCGGATGCAGGACGCGCTGAACTTCTTCTGGACCTGGTATGCCAATGGACCCGACGCACCGGAGACGATCGAATCGGTGAATCGGCTCAACAGAATTCACAGTGGCGTGGCGCGGCATCTCCCGCAGCACTTCGAGGACAGCGACGATTTCAATTACGTCCTTGGGCGACTGGTGGTGCTCCAGGATCGACTGCTCAGGAAACTTGGCCTGGGCGGGATGAACCCCCGGGTCAAACTTGCGCAGTTCAATTTCGCCAGGGACCTCTCCAGGCACTTCCGACGCCAGGGAGATCGCGGGCTCGATCCTTTCCCCGAAACGCTGGCGGAACTGGAAGCGTTCGTCGATCGATGGGAAGGGAAGAACCACGTTTACTCGCCGATCCAGGCCGACCTTGTCAACGCCCTGATCTACGCCTTCGGCGCGCGCTGGTTTCCCCGACCGCTGCACAAGCTGGGGCGCTGGATGGCCACCTATTCGCTGGAGGATGATTTCCTGGAGCACGTTCGGATTCAACCCTTGCACGGCCTGCCACGCCTGGTGACGCACACGCTGCTGAAAGCCGTATTTTTCTACAAGACACGCCTGGCGGCGGATTCCAGGGTCTCGGCCTACGAGACGCGCAAGACCCTGACCAAAGAAGAGTACAAAGCCATGGATGCGGTCGCGGCAGCACGGGCCGACGAGCTCGGTTGGCACGCCGGCGGCAAGGCGTCGGTAGGGCTCGGCAAGGCTTCTGGCGGCGTCTGCCCGGTGATGCATCACACAGCTGCGCCGGAGGGAGCGGGCGATACAGGGGCCAGGTCCCAAGGTCCCCGGCGCCCCCCCAGCAGCCTGCCCTCCACCTGAGAACAGACCGGAATACGCCTGTGAACGTCATCGTCATAGGAGGAGGCCCCGCCGGTTGCGCCGCGGCCTACACGGCGAGCAAGCATGGCCATGAGGTTCGCCTGTTCGAGGCTGCCGACAGCGTCGGGGGTCGCACCCGACAGCTCCGGCGCGACGGCTTCAATCTCGGCACGGGGGCGCTGTTCCTCATGGGCGGCATCTACCCGCGCACCATGGCCCTGCTGAAGGAAATGGACCGCTACCAGCAGCTGGTGCCATGGAGGGGTAGCGCCGAACTTGCCGACGACGACAACAAACGCTACCCGGTCCGATTCGATTCGATCGCCAGTTTCCTGGGTCTGCCCGTACTCGATTTTCGCGACAAGATGCGAGTGATCGCCGAGGGTTGCAAGCTGTTCCTGAGCGCGGGACCCGACAATCCCTTCAGCGGTACGGAACTGGCTCCCTTCGACCGGGGCGAGAACCTGGAAGACTGGTCGCGCGAGCGCCTGGGCGACCGGGCCTACGAATACATCATGCGGCCGATCATGGATTTCCTCTACGCGGTACCGCTGCGGGAGCTGTCGACGCCATTCCCGAAAGCCATCATCCAACAGGCCTACAAGCTGGGGCTCTCGGTCCCGCCGGAGGGCATCGGCCAGGTGAGCGAATGGTTTATCGAAAAGCTGCCTCAGGAGCGGGTCCACCTGTCCTCCCCGGTTGAACGCCTCGAGCAAGTCAATGGCCGTTGGCATGTCCTGGCCAATGGCCAGGCTTACACGGCGGATGCCGTGGTGATCGCGACCGAGGCTTTTACCGCCGCCAATCTGCTGCAAGCATTCATTAACGACGATGCAACCGCGCGCCTGATGCGTACGCCCTACACCGAGTACGCGCACGTCGCCATCGCCTACGAAAAGGATCCCTGGCCCGATTACCCCGTCGACATGGTGCTACCTGTCGGCGTGGGCGGGGTTCGCAAGGTGGGCGCGATGGTTTTGCACGGCCGTCGATCACCCGGCTCGGTCCCTGCAGGCGGACAGGCGGTAGGTGTCTACTTCAATACACCGCCGCTGGCGGATATGAGCGACGAGGATGTCAAGCGCGAAGCCTTGCAACAGGTGCACACCGCATTCGGTGAGGCCCCTGACCCGAGTTTTGTGCAGCTTTTTCGCTACGACAACGGGCTGACCATCGCCAGACCGGGCCACTACGAGCGGCTCGACAAGGTGCACGA
>JAHEBL010000114.1 GCA_024642265.1 Haliea sp.
GGCGTGGCTGAGGCGCGTGTCCACTGGCGTGAGGCGGTACTCAACCGGCGCATGCTCATCTGTATCTTCACGGGCTTTGCCTCGGGGATGCCGCTGTATGTGCTGTTCCAGCTGGTGCCTGCCTGGCTGAAAGACGGCGGGGTTTCGCTGACTGAAATCGGCCTGTTCGCCCTGGTGGGAATTCCCTACACCTGGAAGTTCGTCTGGGCGCCCCTGATGGACCGCTGGATCCCCCCGTTCCTGGGGCGGCGGCGCGGCTGGATGCTGATCTGCCAGCTGGCCCTGCTGCTGTCCATCGGTATCCTCGGGAGCTTCGAGCCGGCCCAGTCGACCTGGCTGATCGCCTGGCTGGCGGCGGCAGTGGCCTTTTTCAGTGCGAGCCAGGACGTTGCCCTGGACGCCTACCGGCGGGAAATCCTGCCGGATGAGGAACTGGGCCTGGGCAGCGCCATTCATGTGCAGGCCTACCGCATCTCCAGCCTCGTGCCTGGCTCCCTGTCGCTGATCCTCGCGGATACGCTGCCCTGGTCCACCGTGTTCTGGATTACCGCCGCCTTTATGGCAGTCGCTGTGATAATGACCCTGGCGGTGACCGAGCCGGAGTCAGAACTGCCCACGGGTACGGGGCTGAGGGAGGCCATAGTCGCCCCCTTTTCCGAATACCTGGGCCGGCGGGGCTGGTCGGGCCTGCTGCTGGTGCTGGGTTTCATGTTCTTTTACAAGATCGGCGACAACATGGCCACGGCCCTGTCCACTCCCTTCTATCTGGATATGGGCTTCAGCAAAACCGAGATAGGCCTGGTGGCCAAGCACGCGGCCCTCTGGCCTGCGATTTTCGGTGGACTGATGGGCGGCTTGATCATGATAAAGATCGGAATCAACCGCGCGCTGTGGCTGTTCGGTGTGGTACAGGTGGTCAGTATCCTCGGCTTCGCCATACTCGCCAACAGTGGCCCGGTCCTGTGGATGCTGGCGGCGGTGATCAGTTTCGAGTATCTGGGGGTCGGCATGGGTACCGCCGCGTTTACCGCCTTTATCGCCCGGGAGACCAGCAAGACCTACGCGGCAACCCAGTTCGCCCTCTTTACAGCCCTGGCAGCGCTGCCCCGCACATTTGCCAACGCCAGTACGGGGATGATCGTGGAACAGGTGGGCTGGGTCAGCTTCTTCCTGCTCTGCGCGATGCTCGCTATTCCCGGTATGCTGATGCTGTTATGGGTGGCGCCCTGGCGCGTGCCCGCCAGTCCACAGCTCACAGGGACCCGATCATTGTGAAAGTCCTCCACGTCTACCGCACCTATTTTCCCGATTCCCAGGGGGGGCTGGAGGAAGTGATCCGCCAGATATGCCTGGCGGCGGGTGAGCACGGCGTCACCAGCCGGGTGTTTACCCTGAGCAAGGAGCCTTTTCCCCACACCCTGCCGCGGGTTGAAGCCGATGTTATCAGGGTGCACAAGACCTTCGAGATAGCATCCTGCGGCTTTGCGCTGACGGGCTTGCGACGCTTCGCCAAAGAGGTGCGGTGGGCCGACATCGTGCACTACCACTACCCCTGGCCTTTCTCGGACATGATGTACCTGCTGCTGGGCCGGCAAAAACCGTCGATTCTCACCTACCACTCGGATATCGTCAGACAGCAGTTCCTGCTGTCTGTGTACCGGCCATTGATGAGTCGCTACCTGGATGCGATGGACATGATCGTGGCGACCTCGCCCAATTATTTTGCAACCAGTGAGGTGTTGGGCGAGTACGCCGACAAGGTAGAAGTGATTCCCATTGGCCTGGACGAGCCATCGTACCCGGCCATCCATGAGCAGAACCGTGACCTGGCCGCGGCGAGGCAGCGCTACGGTGAGGATTTTTTCCTATTCGTTGGGGTGCTGCGGTACTACAAGGGCCTGCATATCCTGCTGGACGCCATGCAGGGGGCCCCCTACAAAGTGGTTATCGTCGGCAGCGGCCCCGTGGAGAGCGAGTTGCGCCAGCAGGCGCTGCGACTCGGCCTGGAGAACGTTATTTTTGCGGGTTTTGTATCCGACCGCGAAAAAATGGCCCTGTTCCGCCTCTGCCGTGCGGTGGTATTCCCTTCCTACCTGCGCTCCGAGGCGTTTGGCGTGACCCTGCTGGAGGGCGCCATGAGCTCCCGGGCACTGATTTCCGCGGAAGTCGGCTCGGGTACCAGCCACGTGAATATTCATGGCGAGACAGGCCTGGTGGTACCGCCGGGGAACAGCAGGGCCCTGCGCGAGGCCATGGATGACCTGCAGGCCAACCGCGACAAGGCGCGGCTGATGGGCAGCAAGGCCAGGCAGCGCTACGAGCAACTGTTTACCGGCAGCAGGATGGGCGAGCGCTACGCCGATGCCTACCGCCGAATTCTCGCCGCCCGGCCCGCCGTGGCATCTGCCTGACATGAGCGGGCCGGAACTGGTTTTTCTGCATATCCCCAAGACTGCGGGTACCAGTCAGCAAAATGCTTTCAATGAATATTACGGCCCCGATAACGTGTTCTGGATTGGCAAGCATTGTCCGCCGGGGATCCGGCGCTACCCGCGCGCCCTGGTAGGTGAGCGGCGCATCGTCGGCGGTCACAAGCCCCTGTCATTCTATCCGCGCAGCCTGGATCCCCTGTACAGCGCTATTTTGCGTGACCCGGTGGCACGGGCAATCTCGCTGTTTGCCTTTTACACCCGGCCTGACCTGGCCGTATCCGGCCGCGATGAGAAAGCGCGGTCAGGCCTGCTGAAACAGTATCTGGCCAGGGGCATCGATCCCGACTCCATGCTCAGGTCGATCCGCAACTGTCGTCCGTTTCGTCGTGAAATTTCCAATCTCCAGTGCCGCTACCTGAGCCGCAAGAGAGCAACGTTCACCGATGTGTGTAAAAGCCTGCGGGACTGCGATCACCTGATCGGTACCATGGGTCATCACGACCTGTACCGGCGGGAGCTCTGGCAACTGCTTGACTGGACCGAGGAGGCGCCGGCAAAAGTAAACCGTGGTCGGGATAACTACGCCGATGCCTATTTGCAGGACGCGGAACTGGTGCAGTTGATCGCGGAGTTGAACAGCGAGGACCGCAAGCTGGTCGATTTCGTGGAAACCGAGCACCAGGGCCTGTGGGTGAATTTGAAAGACGGCGCCCGCCGGCGCCGGCGCCTGCGCAGCCTGCCGATAGCGCCCGGCCGCAAGAGAGTCAGGCTGCCCGACTGGGAGGAAGCGCCGGATTTGTGGTCTCCCCGCGGCGCCGGGAAGCTGCGCTGGCCGCTTAACCGGGCGCTGGTTGCGCAGCCCTGCCGGCTGCTTTACATGCCGATTCCCGGGGCGGCGGACAGGGTTATCCAGCGGATGATGTTGCGGCTCTCCTCGGTCGAGCACAAGGATGCGCTGCTGGCCTTCGGAATGGAGCGCGTACTGGAGGAATTCGCGACGGGGCTGCTGCTGGACGACAGGGATATGCCGGAGATTCAGGCGATACTGGCCTCTCGCGACTACTTCAAGTTCGCCATTGTCTACGAACCTGTCGCCCGCCTGGTCAATGTCTATGTGCAGCGCTTTTTCCAACTGCGCGAGCGTCTGCCCCAGTGGCCCCGCCTGCACCAGCTGGTCGCGGATGTGCAGGGGCGGGCAGTAGCGGACTGTGCCGCCGGCATAAGTTTTCGCCAGTTCGTCAGTGCCGTCACCGCGCCGCAGGGCGGCCACAAACACTGGCTGTGGCGATCCCAGAGTCGTTATCTTCCCGGCTCCGACAACTACGATCGGCTCTATCGCGCCGATCGCCTGCAGTTGCTCGAAGCCGACCTGCAGCGGGTCCGGGGTCTGTCGGTCAGGCTCGAGCCCGTCGCCGCGGATCAGTTGCTGACCGCGACTGCGGTCACCTGCCCCCAGGTGGCGGGGGACCTGTATGCCGATATGCCGGCAGGGGATCTGCCACATGATCCCGCCTGCTGGCGCGATCAACTGGTGGATGAAGCCCTGCTCGACCTGATTAAGGGTTACTACGCCAGGGACTTCACCCTGTACAATCGTGCTGCTGACAAGGAACTGGAGGTTGCCCGCAAATGACAACCCATGCCGATCGCATCGAAGCGCTGGTAAAACGGCGTATCGAACAGAATCGCTATGACCGCAGCGATACGCCGCGACTTGCCGGTGCGCGCTTCAGGCCGCTGCAGCTGTCGGCCGTCGCCGATGCCGTCGGTCGGGATTACCAGCGCCAGGCGTGGTCTGTTGGCGAGTTGCTGGACTTCTACGACCGTCAGTTCGTGCAGAATGCCTACCTGGTCCTGCTCAAGCGCGATGCCGACATGGAGGGGCTCACTGCCCGGCTGCAAATGCTGCACAGCGGGCAGGTCTCCCGGCTGGAATTGCTGTTCAGGCTGCGCTATGGCCCCGAGGGCAAGCAGCACGCCACGGTAGTGCGCGGCCTGGTGCGGGCTTTTGCGATCGAGCGGCTCTGCCGGATACCGGTCGTCGGGGTGATTCCCCGCTACCTGCGCGCCTTATTGTACCTGCCGCGCATGCAGCGTGACATCGAACAGCTGCGAGGCCTGATTGCGATGCAGAAGAATGACCTCGATCACAAGAACCAGGCTATCGTGGATTTCCAGAACGAGCATCTGGCAAAAATAATCCGCCACCTGAACCCCTGACAGTCATTCCGGATTGGTTATTGCATGAACGTATTGATACTGAATACCCAGGTTCCTTTTTGCTATGGCGGCGCGGAGGTGCTGGCGGAGGACTTGCAAGCGCAGCTGAGGGAGGCTGGTCACAGGGCAGAAATCCTGACCCTGCCGTTCAAGTGGTACCCGCAACAGACCCTGGCGAACACCATCCTGGCCAGCAAGCTGATGGATGTGAGCAATTTCAACGGGGTGAATATCGACAAGGTGATCGCCCTCAAGTTTCCGATGTGGCTGATACCACACCCGGAAATGTCCCTGTGGATCCTGCACCAGCATCGCGCCGCCTACGACCTGTGGGACTCGAGCCTGTCTGATCTGGCCGGTATGCCCGATGGCCGCGCGCTGCGGGACATGATCAGGCGGGAAGACACGGCAGCCATAAACGCCTGCAAGGGGGTCTTCACGATATCCCGCAACGTGACGGGCAGGCTCAAGCAGTACAACAATATCGCCTCCGAGGTACTCTACCCGCCACCCCGGTCGATGGAGCTGTTTCGCGTCGACAGCTACGGTGACTTTTTTTTCTTCCCGAGCCGTATCACGCCGATCAAGCGACAGGAGCTGGTGATAGAGGCGCTGGTCCATGTGCCGGAGCCGGTCAGGGTGGTTTTTGCCGGCGAGGCGGACAGCCCCCACTACCTCGAGAAACTGAAAAAGCGCGCAGACGAGCTGGGTGTCAGTGGCAAGGTCGAGTGGCGCGGCCGTATTTCCGAGCAGGAAAAATTCGACCTCTACGCCAGGGCCCTGATGGTCATCTTTACGCCGGTGGACGAGGACTATGGCTATGTGACGCCGGAGGCCATGCTGTCATCGAAGGCGGTGCTGACCCTGGAGGATGCCGGTGGCGCGGCGGAATTCGTCCAGCATGAGAAAAACGGCCTGTTGGTGCAGGCCGATCCCCGGGCGATGGCACTCGCCATCAGCAGGGCCTGGAACGACCGGGCCGAGGCCGAGCGACTGGGGGCTGCGGCCCGCGAACGCATAGATACCATCGACCTGTCCTGGGAAAAAATCCTGGAGAACCTGCTGCGCATATGAATATCAGCTGGTATTCACCGCTGGATCCGGAATCCAGCGAAATAGCGCGTTACAGTGCGCATCTGCTGCCGCACCTGGCGCAGTTGGCCGGTATAGCCGCCGTTGCGGATTCTGACGGCGGAGCACCGCCTGACTGGTGGAAGCCGGAGGGTCCCGGGCCCGCGCCGGAAAAAGGCGTCGCCCCGCTGCCTGTCTACCATATCGGTAACAACCCCGTGCATTTGCCCATCTATAAGCGGTCGCTGCAAGAGCCGGGCCTGGTGGTGTTGCACGATCTGAGCCTGGTGGACCTGGCCCGCCATCTGTCCCATGATCTGGAACAGCCCGGGCTCTGGAAGGAGATGATGTGCCGCCAGTATGGCGACGAGGTGCGTGCGCTGGTCAACCGCAGTGAGAACTCGGTTGCGGATTACAACGACATGCTGGCGCGCTACCCCTTGTTCCAGCCCTTTGTTGCGGGAGCGCTGGGAGTTGTGGTGCACTCGCGCTATGCCCGGGATGCGCTGCAGCGGCAATTGCCCCCCGGTACCCCGCTGCTGCAGCTGAACCTGCCCGCCACCGGGTCGCCCGGCGAGGCGGGCGAGCCCGCGCGCAGCGCTGCACGCCCGGGGCCCCTGCGTTTTGTATTCTGCGGCCATGTTGGCCCCAACCGGCGGCTGATACAGTTCATGGAAGCCTGGGGGCAGTTGCCGACACCGGCGGCGATCACGCTGGACCTGTTCGGCAATATCAGCAGCAGTCGCCAGCTGCTGCAATACGCCGAGCATTTTGGCGTTGCGGATCATATCCGCTTGCGCGGTTATGTCAGCGACGCGGAACTGGACGAGGCGTTGCATTCGGCCGACTTCGCTATAAACTTGCGCTGGCCCACCATGGGTGAGGCCTCCGCCAGCCAGCTGCGCTACTGGTCGGCGGCGCTGCCGACCCTGGTCAGCGACGTGGGCTGGTATGGCGAACTGCCAGACGACGCGGTCTGCAAGATATCGGTTGATAACGAAACCGCTGACCTGCTGGCGGTGTTCGAGGACGCGCTGTCATCGCCTGACAAGTATCGGCGCATAGGCCAGCGCGGCTGGCAGCAGCTCAACAGCGCACATTCGGCCGGGTATTATGCCCGGGAGCTGGTTGCCCTGGCGGCCCGGCTCAGTGACGATCGTCTCGGGTACCGGATGCTGGACCAGCAACTGGTCTCTGTTATCGCGTCAATGTGCGAAAATGATAACGACACACGCCTGTTCAGGGACGCGATAGAAACCGCGGTCGCAACAGTGCATCCACAGAATTCGGGGAAGCAGATATGAAGAATGCGGTTGTCACCGGCATTTCCGGGCAGGATGGGGCATATCTGGCCCGTCTGCTGCTGGACAAGGGATATCGCGTCTGGGGGGCAACCCGGCGCACCAGTTCCGTGAATAACTGGCGTCTGGCGGAGGTGGGAATACTGGGTCATGAAAACCTGGAGCTGGTCGATTACGACCTGACGGACGCGGGGGCGGCTATACGCCTGCTGGAGCGCAGTGGCGCCGAGGAGGTCTTCAACCTCGCCGCCCAGAGTTTTGTCGGGGTATCCTTCGACCAGCCGGTGACCACGGCGGAGATCACCGGTATTGGGGCGGTACACCTGCTGGAAGCGATCCGGATCGTTAACCCTGCGATACGTTTTTACCAGGCGTCCACCTCGGAAATGTTTGGCCTGGTGCAGGCGGTGCCGCAGAGCGAGGATACGCCCTTCTACCCGCGCAGCCCCTATGGTATCGCCAAGCTGTACGCCCACTGGATGACGGTCAACTACCGTGAGTCCTATGGCATATTCGGTTGCAGCGGTATCCTGTTCAACCACGAATCCCCGTTGCGGGGCAGGGAGTTCGTCACCCGCAAAATCACTGATGCGGTGGCCAGGATAGAGCTGGGACAGCTCGACCGGCTGCAACTGGGCAATCTCGACGCCCAGCGCGACTGGGGCTTTGCCGGCGACTATGTCGACGGCATGTGGCGCATGCTGCAACAGGACACCCCGGACACCTATGTGCTGGCCACCAACCGCACCCAGAGCGTGCGCGAGTTCGTCAACATGGCGTTCAAGGCCGTGGGCAGAACACTTGAATGGCAGGGCGCAGCAGAGCAGGAGCGCGGTCTTTGCACCCGCACCGGTGCGGAACTGGTGGCGGTCAATCCGGAATTTTACCGGCCTGCGGAGGTGGACCTGCTGATTGGCGACGCCGGCAAGGCCAGGGCTGTGCTGGGCTGGGAACCGGTCGTCACCCTGGAGGAACTGTGCGACATGATGGTGAAAGCCGATCTGTCCCGGGTTGAGCGCGGGGTCTCCTTCTGACCATGAGTGCCAGGGCGCTGGTTACCGGTTTGTCGGGTTTCACCGGACACTATGTAGCGCGGCAACTCGAGGAGCTTGGCTACGAGGTGGTAGGCCTGGGTGAGGCTGCCGATGGCGGCCACCACGGCCTGGATTTGCGCGATGCCGGGCGGCTGACTGAACGTGTCACCGCGCTCCAGCCCAGCGTTGTCGTACACCTGGCCGCTATCGCCTTTGTCGCCCACGGCGATGTCAGCGAAATGTATACCAGCAACATTGTGGGTACCCGCAACCTGCTGGCGGCGCTGGCGGCCTGCAAAAAGCCACCTGAAAAAGTCCTGCTCGCCAGCAGCGCCAATGTCTATGGCAACGCCACCGCATCAATCCTGGACGAGGCCTGCCCGGTGCAGCCGGAGAACGATTACGCGGTGAGCAAATATGCCATGGAGCTAATGGCGCGACAGTGGCGTGATGTGCTGCCTGTGGTGATTGTGCGGCCATTCAATTACACGGGGGTGGGTCAGTCAGCCCGCTTCCTGATGCCGAAACTGGTCGACCACTTTGCCCGGCGCGCCCCGCGGATCGAGCTGGGGAATATCGATGTCTACCGTGACTTCAACGATGTGAGGGTGGTGGCCGCGGCCTATGCCGGCCTGTTGCGTGATGGTGTCGCGGGAGAGGTCTACAACGTCTGCTCCGGCCGCGCCTACTCGATTCAGGATGCGCTGGGGATGCTGGCACAGCTGGCGGGCTACACCATAGAAGTCGACGTGAATCCTGCCTTTGTGCGTGCCAATGAGGTCAAGCGACTGGTGGGCAGCAACCGGAAACTGGCGGCGGCGACAGGCGAACCCGAACTGATTCCCCTGGCGGACACGCTGGAGTGGATGTACCGCGCCCAGATTCCGGCGTGAAGGTCCTGCTTGATGTATCTTCCGTAACCCTGCCGTTGTCGGGCATCGGCAGGTACGCGATGGAACTGGCGCGACATCTGCCGCGCGCCGAGGGCATAAGCGGGGTGAAATACCTGCGCGGTGGCGAGGTGCTGTCGGACTTCGACGCGGACTCACTGCTGCCCCCGGTGCCGGTCAGTCGCCTGCGTGGGTGGATAAAACCCCTGCTGCCCTACAGGGCGGTGCTGGGTCCCTGGCGCCGTCACAAGGCACTGGCGCTGGCCCGGCGACTCGGCGAGTACCAGGATCATATCTACTACGCTCCCAATTTCAGCGCCCCGCCGGTCTCCGGCCTGTCGGTGGTTACCCTGCACGACCTGTCGGTTTTCCATTTTCCCGACTTTCACCCGCGGGATCGTGTCAATTACCTGCGCGACCAGATTCATAATTCGGTAGCCAATGCCGACCGGCTGATAACCGATTCGGGCTTTGTGCGTGACGAACTGTTGCAGCTGTTCCAGCTACCCGATGAGCGGGTGACCGCCATTCCCCTTGGCGTGAATGACTGCTTTCGTCCCCACGCTGCAGCGCAGTTGGCGCAGCTGCAGACCAGGTACGGTCTGCGGCCGGGGGGCTATGTGCTGAGTGTCGGTACCATCGAGCCCAGAAAGAACCTGGCAGGCCTGCTGCGGGCCTATGCCCGACTGGCACCGGCGCTGCGCAAACGCTACCCGCTGGTGATCGCCGGCGCCTATGGCTGGAACAGCGGTGCGCTGATGGAGGAGATGCGCCGGCTGCGCCAGGGTGGCGAGGTGATCTATCTCGATTATGTCCCGGAGGAAGACCTGCCGGCGCTGTATGCGGGCGCCGCCGTATTCGCCTATTTTTCGTTTTACGAAGGTTTTGGCCTGCCGGTGCTGGAGGCCATGAGCAGTGGCGTTCCCGTCGCCTGTGCAGCCAGTTCGGCCCTGCCCGAGCTCTGTGCGGGTAGCGCATTGCAAGTTGATCCACACGATGTCGATGCCATGGCAGCGGCGCTGGAGCGGGCGCTCGAGGACGACAGTTGGCGTGCCACAGCCATCGGGTGGGGGCTCGAGCGCAGCGCCGGATTTACCTGGCAGCGGACCACTGCCGCGGTGGTCGATGTCTTCCGTGAGCTGGTTGCATGATGTGCAGTGTCCGGAGGCATTGCGATGGCTGAGCCCAGGATTGCCGTGGATGCCCGCCCACTGTGCCATCCCGGCACGGGCATCTATCGCTATACCCGCGAACTGCTCACGCGCATGTGCCGGCTCGGGGGCGAGTGGTTCCTCTATTCGCCCCAGCGCTATGATGACAGCGGTCTCGACCTGCCCAATGTCCACCATCGGGTTGCGGGTCTGCCCGCCGCGCTGCGGGCCGGGCAGCTGGCACATCTGCTGTTCCCGCACTGGGCGCGAAGCGACGCGGTGGACGCCTTCTGGGGGCCACGGCACCAGCTGCCTGGCCTGCCGCGGCATGTTCGCGCCGCGGTCACCATCCATGACCTGGTATGGAAGGATCACGGCGAGACGATGCGTTTTCCCGGCCGCCAGATCGAGAATTTTTTCACACCCAGGGCCCTGGCGCGCGCCGATACAATCGCTGTCGTGTCGCAGTTTACGCGACAGCGGCTGGAGCACTACTTTCCGCAGTATGCGCACAAGGTCAGGGTTGTGCCCGGCGCGAGCATGTTGCGCGGCGCAGCCGCAGCGGACTCAGGCGCCGCAGCAATGCAGGGGGGCGGGTATTTCCTGTTCGTCGGTACGCTGGAGCCCAGGAAAAACCTGCCGAGGCTGCTGCGCGCCTACGGCCACTTCGTGGCGGATGAGCCCCGGGCGCGACCGCTGAAAATTGTCGGTGGTACCGGCTGGGGCGGTGAGGACAT
>JAHEBL010000215.1 GCA_024642265.1 Haliea sp.
CCACAGTGACATTCCTGCCCACCACCATGGGAAAACCCGGGTCCGCGTGCAATACGGTACCGTCCTGGATGTTGCTGCCGGCCCCGACCTCTATCCGTTCGGCGTCACCGCGCAGCACGCAGCTGAACCAGACGCTGCTGTTCTCATGCAGGGTGACATTACCGATCACCGCCGCGTTGGGAGCGATGAAGTGTCCCTCACCCACCAGTTTGACCTTGGTATCGCCCAGGCTGTATTTCATGGTTTTTTTGTCCAATTCCGTTGCAGATCAAGGCCCGCATCGTATGCCAGGTTGGCTAGTTGTGCCAGTACGGCCGCAGTCACCCCCCAGATATTGTCATCGCCCACCTGGTAATGGGGCACCATGCGCGTGCGCCTGCCATCTGACATGGCCTCCAACCGGAACACCTCCCGGTCGGCGAATATCTCCAGCGGCGACATGAACACGCTGTCGAATTCACGGGTGTCCACGATCAGCTCCAAATCGGCCGGCACCCTTGCAATGCAGGGATGCACATCGAAGCCGGTGCGGGTGATCAGGGGCGACAATTCGCCGAGGGGATTTACCAGTTCCCGCGCAAGCGCCACCTCCTCCTGCGCCTCCCTGAGGGCCGTTATCCAGGGAGTGGCGTCCTCTGGCTCACGTTTGCCCCCGGGAAAAGCCACTTCACCCGGGTGGAGGGGCAGGTGCATGGCCCTGCGGCCGAGGATCACCCTCGGTGCGACTTCGTCGGTCAGGGCGACCAGCACAGCGGCCTCGCGGGTTTTTCCGAAAGGGCCCTCCCAGGCAAGGCCACGCAGTGGCAATTCCCCCTCCAGGCGCTCGAAAAGCGCGTGCGGCGCCGCCATCAGCAGGGCAAATCCGTGATCATTTGCAGAACGTGCCAGGCCGGCTCCTCATAGGGGTGGGCGGCCTTCAGGGCGGCCACCGCGGCCCCGATGCAATCTGCATCGCACACCATTTCTACCCGGTATTCCGGGAGAGTTTCCAGTTGGTCCTGCCGGCCGATTGCCGGGTGACTGCCCGGCAAGGGCCTGAACTGGCCCTGCCCTGCCACCTGCCAGCAACACCGGTCGTAATGCCCGATGCGGCCCGCCCCGGCGGCAAACACCGCGTCTTTCACCTCTTCCAGCGCAGCGGCAGGCACGTAAAAGCACAGGGTGTACACCGCTAGACCCCCAGGGCCTGCTGCTCGTAAAACTCGCTGGCAAAGTCATCGAGACGGTGCTCGCTGATCGCCTCGCGAATACCCGCCATATGCGCCTGGTAGAAGTGCAGGTTGTGAATGGTGTTGAGCTGCGAGCCGAGAATCTCGTTGCACTTGTCCAGGTGGTGCAGGTAGGCACGGCTGAAATTCTGGCAGGTGTAGCAGCTGCAATTTTCATCCAGGGGCGATGTGTCTGCCTTGTGGCGGTTGTTGCGTAACTTGAGCACGCCCCGGGAGGTAAAGATGTAGCCGTTGCGCGCATTGCGGGTGGGCATCACACAGTCGAACATATCGATACCCCGGCGCACGCCCTCCAGCAGGTCAGCCGGCGTGCCCACTCCCATCAGGTAGCGGGGCTTGTCTGCCGGCAATTGCGCCTGTAATGCATCCAGCACCAGCAGCATGTCCTCCTTGGGCTCACCGACCGACAGACCGCCGATGGCATAGCCGTCAAAGCCGATGGACTCCAGCCCGGCCAGCGACTCATTGCGCAGACCGGGGTACATCCCCCCCTGCACGATGCCGAACAGGGCTGCGGTATTGTCACCGTGAGCCGCCTTGCTGCGGGCGGCCCAGCGCAGGGACAGCTCCATCGAAGCGCGCGCCTCCTGCTCCGTCGCCGGGTAGGGCGTGCACTCGTCAAAGATCATGACGATATCCGCGCCCAGGCTGCGCTGGATAGCCATGGAGGTCTCCGGGTCGAGAAACACTTTCGCGCCATCCACCGGTGACTGGAATTTCACCCCCTCCTCGGAAATCTTGCGCATGTCGCCCAGGCTGAACACCTGGAAGCCACCCGAGTCTGTGAGGATGGGGCCGTCCCAGCCCATGAAGTCATGCAGGTCGCCGTGCTTCTCGATAATGTCCGTGCCCGGGCGCAGCCACAGGTGAAAGGTATTGCCCAGGATGATCTCGGCGCCGATGGCGCGGATATCCCGGGGCAGCATGCCCTTTACGGTGCCGTAGGTGCCCACCGGCATGAAAGCCGGGGTTTCCACGGTACCGCGGGGGAACTGCAGCCGACCCCGCCGGGCCTCGCCATCGCTGTCAATGCGCTCGAATTGCATGCGGCAGGGTCCGCTCATGGTGTTTCCTGTGCGGCACGGTTGGCGGTAATGAACATGGCATCACCATAGCTGAAAAAGCGGTAGCGGGCGGCGATCGCCTCGGCGTAGGCCGCCATCACATGGCCCCTGCCGGCGAAGGCGCTCACCAGCATCAACAGGGTCGATTCAGGCAAGTGGAAATTGGTCAGCATCGCATCCACGTTGCGGAAGCGGTAGCCCGGATAGATGAAAATATCGGTGTCGCCGGCAAAGGGGCTGATGTTTCCCTGCTCGTCACTGGCGCTCTCGAGGGAGCGCACGGCGGTGGTCCCGATCGCCACCACCCGACCACCCCGGGCGCGGGTTTCGCGCACCGCCGCGCAGACGGACTCATCCACTTCCACGTACTCGGCATGCATCACGTGGTCCTCGATGCGATCGGCCCTGACCGGCTGGAAAGTGCCCGCCCCGACATGCAGGGTAACGGCTGCCCTGCGAACGCCCCGGGAATCCAGCTGCTGGAGGATCTCGCGGCTGAAGTGCAAGCCGGCGGTCGGGGCCGCCACCGCGCCCTCGCGCTCGGCATAGACAGTCTGGTAGCGCTCCTGGTCGGCCGCCTCGTCGGCCCGGTC
>JAHEBL010000021.1 GCA_024642265.1 Haliea sp.
AACCGCGCCCAGGCGCAGGAGGTGGCCACTGACTTGCAGGCCACTCACCGGGTACCACCACTATGGGTGGGCCGGGAATAGTTTGGAGCGGAACTCTTGGCAGGCGCAGATTGTCCTGTTAATGTTTTCCAATCAATTACGGAAGGGTTTGTTATGAAGACTTTGAAGTTTGCATTGTTGGGTCTGGGTCTGGCGCTGGGAAGCACGGTAAGCATGGCAGATGACTGCGTGGCACCTGACGCGCCTGTAATTTCCGAGGGTGAAGAGTCCACCCTGGAGCAAATGCTTGCAGCCCAGAAAGCTGTCAAGGAGTTCCAGGCGGCTAACCTCGCCTACATGGGTTGCCTCGAGCCCATGCTTACCGCCGCCGAGAGCGCTGCCAAGGAAGGGCAGGAAGGCGCCGCCGAAAACTACCTGAAGATCCAGGAGACCTACAACGCCGCGGTGTCCAGAGAGGAAGAGGTAGCCACCAAGTTCAATACCGAAATCCGCGACTACAAGACCGCCAACCCGGGCTGACCTGCTGCGCTGCAGGCGCGCCTGCAGTCCGGCCGCTTTGTTGCTCGAGCGAAGACTGTGACCCCGTTGCTGCCTGCGCCAGCGCTGGCGCAAGCATGCCCAGCGGCGATTTCGTGTAAGCAACAGTGACTATGTAGAAAACCGTTAACAGTGCCATTGCGAATGCGACAATGCGCACTGATCGCGTTCTGCCGAATCGGAACGCCACCATCCCCAGAACGATGTACAACAGCAGCGCGATGATTTTCGCACTCAGCCATTCACTGGCCAGAGGGTTAGCCTGCCATATAACCAGCATGCCGATGGCGGAAGCCAGCAGCAGCGTGTCCAGCAGGTGGGGCAATACCCGGGTAAAGCGCGAGCGCAGGCGCGGGTCATCCATGATCATCCAGTAACCGCGCAGGGTGAAGCCGGCGATGGACAGAGCAGCGCAGCTGACATGCAGTATCTTCAGCATCTCAAAATTCGGCACCAACCCATCCCCTTGCAAGTCGCCAGCTATGAAAACGAGGCGTAACCGCGCCCGGACATGGCGCGCCTGTTCACCGCGAGGAGAAAATTACTCCACGGTGACGGATTTGGCCAGGTTACGCGGCTTGTCGACGTCTGTCCCCTTCTGCAGGGCGACGTGGTAGGACAGCAACTGCAGCGCCACCGTGTAAACAATCGGCTTGATCACCTCGGGACAGTGCGGCATCGGCAATACGTGCACCCGTGCCTCGCTGACAAAGCCCGCCTGCCGGTCGGCAAATACATATAGTTCACCGCCGCGGGAGCGCACCTCTTCCAGGTTGGACTTCAGCTTTTCCAGCAGGTCGTCGCTGGGCGCCACCGCGACCACCGGCATATCGTCATCCACCAGCGCCAGCGGGCCGTGCTTGAGTTCACCGGCGGGATAGGCTTCAGCGTGGATATATGAGATCTCCTTCAGTTTGAGGGCGCCCTCCATCGCTATCGGATACTGGATACCGCGACCGAGAAACAGGGCGTGGTGCCTGGGGATAAACGCCCCGGACAGGCGCTCGATCGCGCTGTCGAGTTCGAGTGTCTGCTGCACATAATCGGGCAAGCCCTGCAGCGCGACCATCACTTCCTGTTGCTTTTGTTCCGTCATCGCGCCGCGCCGCCCCAGGGCCAGGGTGAGCAACAGCAGCCCGACCAGCTGGGTGGTGAACGCCTTGGTGGAGGCAACCCCTATCTCCATACCCGCCCTGGTCAGGAACACCAGGTCGCTGTCGCGCACCAGGGAACTGTTGTCCACGTTGGAAATCACCAGGCTGGCGATAAACTCGTCTGCACCGGCGTTTCGCAGTGCCGCCAGGGTGTCGGCTGTCTCCCCGGACTGGGAAATAGTCACCAGCAGGGTATCCGGTCGGGTTACGCGCTTGCGATAACGGAACTCCGAAGCCACCTCCACCTGGCAGGGAATACCCGCCAGCTCCTCCAGCCAGTAGCGGGCCACCATCCCCGCGTGAAAGCTGGTACCGCAGGCGACGATCTGCACCGCCCTGACCCGGTCGAATACGGCGGCAGCGCCGGCCCCGAAGCAATCATCCGCCGCCGGCAGCGCCGCCGACTGGGCGAAGGTCGCCGCCAGCGCGCGCGGCTGTTCGTGAATCTCCTTCAGCATGTAGTGATCGAAGCCGCCAAGGTCGGCAACTTCGACCGCCGCGGATATCATCGTCCTGGCGCGCTCTACCGGGTTGCCCGACTCGTCAAAGATCTGCAGGGATGACGGTGATATCTGCACCACGTCTCCCTCTTCGAGGAAGATAAAGCGGTCGGTCACCTGGCGCAGGGCGAGCTGGTCCGAGGCGAGGAAGTTTTCCCCGATCCCCACACCGACGACCAGCGGGCTGCCCTTGCGCGCGGCAACCACCTCGTCGGGGTGTTCAATATCCACTACCGCCAGGGCGTAGGCGCCCTCCAGCAGGCATACCGTTTCCTGCATGGCGGCCAGCAGGGGGTTGCCCTGTAACAGGAAGCTGTGCAGCAGGTGCACAACTACCTCGGTATCCGTGGCGGAGGTAAACTCGTAACCCTGTGCTATCAGCTGTTCCCGCAGGGCCGCGTGGTTTTCAATGATCCCGTTGTGCACCAGGGCGAGACGCTGCCCCGAAATGTGGGGGTGGGCGTTTACCGCTGACGGTTCTCCGTGGGTGGCCCAGCGGGTATGGGCGATACCGGTACAACCGAGCAGGGGGCGCATTGCCTGGGCCTTTTCGAGCTCGCAAACCTTGCCCTGCTGTTTGTGCAGTTGCAGATTGTGCTCATTGTCCACCAGTGCCATACCGGCGGAATCGTAGCCGCGGTATTCCAGCCGCCGCAGCCCCTCCAGCAATATTTCCGATACTTCCCGCCGCGCGGCAGCGGCAACGATGCCACACATATTCAGTCCTCGTTCTGTTGCTTGCCCGGTCGTTGCCAACCTTCGATATTGCGCTGGCGTGAGCGACTCACGGCGAGCTCTTCCCTGCCTACCGCCTTTGTTATCGTGGAGCCGGCGGCCACAAAGCCCTGCTCGGCAATCTGTAGCGGAGCGACCAGGGTACTGTTGGAGCCAACGAACACACCGGCGCCGATTTCGGTCTTGTGTTTGTTGACGCCGTCATAATTGCAGGTGATCGTGCCGGCCCCGATATTGACATGGTCACCCATCACGCAATCGCCGATATAGCTCAGGTGATTGACCTTGCTGCCCACGCCGATATCGGCCTTCTTTGTTTCCACAAAATTGCCTACCCGCGCACCATCGGCCATGTGAGTACCGGGCCGCAGCCTTGCGAAAGGCCCGACACTGCAACGTTCACCTATACGCGCTTCCTGCAGGTGACTCATGGCATGCACCGTAGAGCCCGCCCCTACCGTCACATCCTGCAGTACGCAGTTGGGGCCAATTTCAACCCCATCACCGAGGACCACATCGCCCTGGATTACCACGTTGACATCAATGCTGACATCGTGGCCACAACTGAGTGTGCCGCGTATATCCAGCCGGTTGGCGTCCGCCACGGCTACACCGGCGCGCATCAGCCGCTCGGCCTGGCGCCGCTGGTACTCCCTCTCCAGCTGGTTGAGCTGGACGCGATCATTCACTCCCAGCACTTCGAGTTCTGAGGCCGCCTGGCATGTGGCGACTGTCCTGCCCTCTTCCACGGCCATACTGAGGATATCCGGCAGGTAGTATTCGCCCTGTTTATTGTTGTTGCCCACCTTCGGCAGGTAGTCGATCAGGTCACGCGCCGGCGCTGCCAGCAGACCGGTATTGATCTCATTTATCTCGAGCTGTGCAGCCGTTGCATCCTTGTGCTCTGCCACGCCTGTCAGTGCCCCGGCTGCGTTGCGCAGGATTCTGCCGTAGCCGGCAGGGTCAGCTACCCGCGCCGTCAACAGCGCGGGATCGGTGGCAGCCGCAGCGACCAGGGCAGCGAGTGTTTCGGTACCAATCAAGGGCACATCGCCATAGAGCACCAGCACCGTGCTGTCGGGGGAAAGGGCCGGTACCGCCTGCAACACGCCGTGACCGGTACCCAACTGCTCGTGCTGAATTATCCAGTTCACCGGGAACTGCGCCAGCTGCTCACGGACCTGCTCTGCCCCGTGACCCACAACCACGTGCACCGCCGTCGGCTGCAGCGCAAGCGCCGTCGTTATCACGTGCTCCAGTAACGGTCGCCCCGCCAGCGGGTGCAGTACCTTGGGCAGGCTGGATTTCATCCTGGTACCCTGCCCGGCGGCAAGGATTATCACTTCAAGCTGCATATCGTGGTAACCGGGTGATGGCATTATTGGGGGTTACTGTTGGTTTGCAGGGCAAGCCGACAGGCCCGGAAGTGACATGATAGACAGCAAAGGGGGCAATAGTACGCTAATTATCTGATTTTTTACCCAAATTGTGACCCGGTCGGCAGCCGCTTGTGACTCAGCTCAAGCAGGCCGAAAAAAAACCCCGGTATAACCGGGGTTTCTTTAACGATGGGACCATGGCAGAGAACTGTTCAGCCGCGCCCTGCGCGATTGCGCATCTTGCGCAGTGTCGCCAACTGGGCAGCGGCCTCGGCCAGCTGGGCCGAAGCTCGACCGTAGTCGAAGTCGCCGGTCTGGTTGGCCAGGGCGTGCTCCGCCTCCTTGCGAGCCTCTTCGGCGGCGGCCTCGTCGACATCAGTCGCCCGTATCGCCGTGTCGGCGAGAATGGATACCACCCCCGGCTGCACCTCCAGGAAACCACCGGAGACGTAATAAACCTGCTCTTCACCATTCTGGCTCACGATGCGCACAGGACCCGGCTTCAGCGAGGTAAGCAGTGGCGCGTGGCCGTAGGTTACGCCCAGCTCACCCATGTCGCCGGTGGCCACCAGCATTTCGATCAGGCCGGAGAAGATTTCCTCCTCCGCACTGACGATATCGCAGTGTATTGTCATTGACATTATTGGGCCTCTCTAAAGCTCACGACTCTCGTTACTTAAGCTTCTTGGCTTTCTCAACAGCTTCTTCAATGCTGCCAACCATGTAGAACGCCTGTTCCGGCAGGTGATCGTACTCGCCCGCAAGAATGCCGTTGAAGCCGGATATGGTGTCTTTCAAGGACACGTACTTGCCCGGAGAACCGGTAAAAATCTCGGCCACGTGGAAAGGCTGCGACAGGAAACGCTCGATTTTACGTGCGCGGTTAACCGTCTGCTTGTCTTCCTCGGACAGTTCGTCCATACCCAGGATCGCGATGATGTCCTTGAGCTCCTTGTAGCGCTGCAGCACATTCTGCACACCGCGGGCTGTGGCGTAGTGCTCGGTACCGATGATCAGCGGATCCAGCTGGCGCGAGGTGGAGTCCAGCGGATCGACAGCAGGGTAAATACCCTTGGCGGCGATATCCCGGCTCAGTACCACTGTGGAGTCGAGGTGGGCAAAGGTGGTCGCGGGGGACGGGTCCGTCAAGTCATCCGCCGGCACGTATACCGCCTGGATCGAGGTGATGGATCCAACCTTGGTGGAGGTAATTCGCTCCTGCAGTACACCCATCTCTTCCGCCAGGGTGGGCTGGTAGCCCACCGCTGAAGGCATCCGACCCAGCAGTGCCGAAACTTCGGTACCCGCCAGGGTGTAGCGGTAGATATTGTCGATGAACAGCAGTACGTCACGGCCTTCATCACGGAATTTTTCGGCCATGGTCAAACCGGTGAGCGCCACGCGCAGGCGGTTGCCGGGCGGCTCATTCATCTGGCCATAAACCATTGCGACCTTGGAGTTGCTGAAGTTCTCGACATCAACAACCTTGGATTCCTGCATCTCGAAATAGAAGTCGTTACCCTCACGAGTACGCTCACCAACACCGGCAAATACGGAGAGACCGGAGTGCTCGGTCGCGATGTTGTTGATCAGTTCCATCATGTTTACGGTCTTGCCCACACCGGCGCCGCCGAACAGGCCGACTTTACCGCCCTTGGCGAAGGGACAAACCAGGTCGATGACCTTGATGCCGGTTTCCAGCAGCTCTTCGGAAGCCGCCAGCTCTTCATAGGTCGGTGCCTTGCGGTGGATCGAGGCGCGCTCTTTCTCGCCGATAGGACCACACTCATCAATCGGATTGCCCAGTACATCCATGATGCGGCCGAGGGTCTCGATGCCGACAGGTACGGAGATGGGGTCGCCGGTGTTTTCCACTGCCAGCCCGCGGCTCACACCTTCGGATGAACCCATGGCAATTGTGCGCACCACGCCATCACCCAGCTGCTGCTGCACTTCCAGGGTAAGGTCTTTCTCGGTGACTTTCAGTGCATCGTATACCTTCGGCACGACATCGCGCGGAAACTCCACGTCGATAACCGCGCCGATAATTTGTACGATTCGTCCGCTGCTCATGTTCGGATCCTCTAGATCAAAGTTCAATTCTGTTGGCCCCGGCCCCCAGCGCCATGTTGGCTGGTGACTGCGGCATAATCTCTTATCTGCGGCGGATCATCGGCCTCAGCCGATGGCCGCAGCACCACTGACAATCTCGGACAGCTCCTGGGTAATCGCCGCCTGGCGAGCCTTGTTGTAGATCAGTTGCAGGTCATCAATGATCTCGCCGGCGTTTTCTGTGGCGTTCTTCATGGCCAGCATACGGGCTGCCTGTTCGCAGGCGCCATTTTCCACAACTGCCTGGTACACCTGGGACTCGATATACCGGGTCAACAGCTTTTCCAGCAACTCTTTCGCATCGGGCTCGTAGATGTAGTCCCAATGGTGCTTCATCTCGGAGCTGTCCTGCGCCTGCAGTGGCAAAAGCTGCTCAAGCTCAGGGTTCTGCGTCATGGTGTTAATGAATTCGTTGCTGACCAGGAACAGGCGGTCAATTCGACCGTCCGCGTAGGCATCAAGCATTGTCTTGACGCCGCCGATGAGGTCAGCCAGAACCGGCTCTTCACCCATGTCACGCACCGCAGCCGTGACGTTACCGCCATAACTGTTGAAGAAGGCAGCCGCCTTGGCGCCGATAAGCGACAGCTCAATCTCGACGCCCCGGTCCGCCCATTCCTTCATGGAGCGCACGGTGTGCTTGAACAGGTTGATATTCAGGCCGCCACAGAGGCCACGGTCAGTGGATACGATGATGTAACCAACGCGCCTGACTTCCCGCTCCTCCATGAACATATGCTTGTACTCAGGCGCCGCATTGGCGATGTGGCCAACCACGGCCCGCATACGACGGGCATAGGGTTTACCAATCGACATCCGGTCCTGGGCCCGGCGCATCTTGCTCGCCGCAACCATTTCCATGGCACTGGTGATCTTCTGCGTGCTGCGGATGCTCGAGATCTTGGTGCGAATTTCCTTTCCGGCTGCCATCTACTGGTCCTCGGTCTTACCAGGTCTGCGTCTTTTTAAACGCCTCGATCGCCGCCTTGAACGCAGTCTCGATCTCGTCGTTATAATCCCCGCTCTGCACGATGCGCGTCATGATTTCACCGTGCTCGGCGTGCATGTAGGACAGCAAAGCGTCTTCAAAATCGCCGATCTTGTTCACCTCAACATCTTTCAGGTGACCTTCGTTCGCCGCGTACAGCATCACGCCCATCTCCGCTGTGCTCTTGGGCGAATACTGCTTCTGCTTCATCAGCTCGGTCACGCGCTCACCGTGATCCAGCTGCGCCTTGGTGGCGTCATCCAGGTCGGAGGCAAACTGGGAGAAGGCCGCCAGTTCGCGATACTGTGCCAGCGCAGTACGAATACCGCCGGACAGTTTCTTCATGATCTTGGTCTGGGCGGCACCACCTACACGCGATACCGAGATACCGGCGTTCATGGCAGGGCGAATACCGGCGTTAAACATGTCCGCTTCCAGGAAGATCTGGCCGTCGGTGATCGAGATCACGTTGGTGGGTACGAATGCCGATACGTCACCCGCCTGGGTTTCAATCACCGGCAGGGCGGTAAGCGAACCGGTCTTGCCCTTGACTTCGCCCTTGGTGAAGTTTTCCACATAGGCGGCATTGACCCGTGCCGCACGCTCCAACAGGCGCGAGTGCAGGTAGAACACGTCACCGGGATAAGCCTCACGGCCCGGCGGACGACGCAGCAGCAGCGAAATCTGGCGATATGCCCAGGCTTGCTTGGTCAGGTCATCGTAAATGATGAGAGCGTCCTGTCCGCGGTCGCGGTAGTACTCACCCATGGTGCAGCCTGCAAACGGCGCCAGGAACTGCATGGCGGCCGGGTCGGAGGCGGTGGCTGCTACAACAATGGTGTGCTCCATCGCGCCGTGTTCTTCCAGTTTGCGCACCACTGCGGCAACAGAAGACGCTTTCTGGCCGATAGCGACGTAGATACACTTAATGCCCGAGCCTTTCTGGTTGATGATGGCGTCAACGGCGATAGCGGTTTTACCGATCTGGCGGTCACCGATAATCAGCTCACGCTGGCCGCGACCGATGGGCACCATCGCGTCAATGGCTTTGAGGCCGATCTGTACCGGCTGGTCCACCGACTGGCGCGCGATAACGCCGGGGGCGACTTTTTCCAGTGCGTCGGTCATGGCGGCGTTGACGGGACCCTTGCCGTCAATCGGGTTACCCAGCGCGTCGACGACGCGGCCCTGCAGCTCCGGACCTACCGGCACTTCCAGGATGCGGCCGGTACAGCTGCAAGTCTGGCCTTCGGCCAGTGTCTTGTAATCGCCCAGTACCACGGCGCCGACGGAGTCGCGCTCGAGGTTCAGCGCCATCCCGAAGATGCCGCCCTCAAATTCAATCATCTCACCGTACATAACGTCGGCGAGACCATGAATACGAATGATACCGTCGGTTACCGATACGACCGTACCGACATTGCGAGCCTCGCTGCTGACATCGAGCTGGTCGATGCGCTGCTTGATAATCTCGCTTATCTCAGATGGATTCAGTTGCTGCATGCTCTGTTCCTCAATCCTACGAATTCATTGCTTCGGCCAGCTTGTCCAGCTTGCCGCGCACGGAGCCATCGATCACCAGATCTCCGGCCCTGATTAATACTCCGCCCAGCAGATTGCTGTCGGTCGATGTCTGAACATTCACCTGGCGCTCGAGTTTCCTGCCCAGGGCTTCGGCCAGTTTTTCCCGCGCGCTCTCTGCCAGGTCGAAGGCTGATACAACCTCGACGTCGACAGTTTTCTCGCGGTTTGCCTTGAAGTCCGCAAACTGGGCAAATATTTCAGGCAGCAGCGCCAGGCGCTTGTTTGAGGCGAGTATCGCAACAAAGTTGCTCACCTCGGCGGACAGGGCGTCACCACACACGTCACTGAGCTTGCGGGCCTGTTGCTCCGCCGTCAGCGAAGGGTTGTCCAATACCGCACCCATTCCTGCATCCGCCGCTACCGCCGCCGCTGTCGCCAGCTGCTCGTACCACTGCGTGAGCTGGTTCTTGTCCAGCGCATACCCAAACGCCGCTTTTGCGTAGGGGCGCGCCAGTGTGCTCAGTTCAGCCATAGCTTCCTCGCCTTACAGCTCTGCAGCCAGTTCTTCGACCATTTTGGCGTGTGCCGCGGGGTCGATGGTGGCGGCAAGTATTTTTTCTGCACCGGCCAGTGACAGAACGGCCACCTGACTGCGCAACTGTTCGCGCGCACGGTTGAGTTCCTGCTCTATTTCAGCCTGGGCAGAAACCTTGACACGCTGGGCTTCCACCAGGGCGGCCTGCTTGGCCTCTTCGACCAGCTGGTTGCCGCGCTTGTTGGCCGACTCCACAATGCCCGCCGCCTCTTCCTTGGCTTCCCTGAGGCGTTCGACCGCCTTTTCCTGGGCCAACTCGAGGTCATGGCTGGCACGATCTGCCGCTGCCAGGCCGTCAGCTATCTTGTTTGCCCGCTCCTGCATGGCGGCCATGATAGGCGGCCACACATACTTCATGCAGAACACAACAAACAAGACAAACGCGACCATCTGTCCGATAAGCGTAAGGTTAATATTCACGCCTTGCTCCTCACAGATAATTGGGGGCCGCGATCAGGGCGGCCCCGTTTCCGAATGTCCGGCTTAGCCTGCGAC
Organism: Haliea sp.; assembly: GCA_024642265.1. GTDB lineage: Bacteria > Pseudomonadota > Gammaproteobacteria > Pseudomonadales > Halieaceae > JARRPM01. Next base: position 10,020 of record JAHEBL010000021.1, read on the forward strand.
AACGAAGATCAGGTACATAGCGATACCAACACCGATAATGGGGATCGCGTCTACCAGGCCTGCACCCAGGAAGAAGGTCACCTGCAGCTTGGGAGCCAGCTCCGGCTGGCGCGCTGAACCTTCGATCAACTTGCCACCCAACAGGCCAACACCGATAGCGGCACCCAGACCACCCAAGCCCATCATGATGGCGGCAGCTACGTAGATTAATTCCATGATTTTCTCCTAGCGTTAAGAACCAAAGTTAAAGTAAATCAGTGATCTTCATGTGCCATGCTGAGATATACGATCGTCAGCACCATGAAAATAAAGGCCTGCAGAGTGATAACCAGAATATGGAATATCGCCCAGCCGACTTGCAACAATCCTGCCGGTGCGGCCCAGGCAAGGCCCGCACTGAACAGGGCGGCAATCAGGATAAAGATCATTTCGCCGGCGTACATATTGCCGAACAGTCGCAAGCCCAGCGAGAAGGGCTTGGCCAACAGGCCCACCACTTCCATAAACAGGTTCACCGGAATGAATATCCAGTGGTTGAACGGGTTCAGGGTCAGCTCCTTGACGAAACCGAAACCCTTGACCTTGATCGAGTAATACAACATCAGAATGAATACACCCAGGGCCATTCCCATGGTGATGTTCGGGTCGGTAGAGGGCACGATCTTCTGGTAATGGACGCCGACCAGGCTCAACAGGGAGGGAATCAGGTCCACGGGTATCAGGTCCATCAGGTTCATCAGGAAGACCCAGACAAAAATGGTCAATGCCAGCGGGGCCACCAGCTTGTTCTGGCCGTGGAAGGTATCCCGCACGGTGTTGTCAACGAACTCAACCACCATCTCAATGGCATTTACCGCGCCACTGGGCACACCCGCTTCCGCTTTCTTGGCAACGCGCCGAAACAGCCAGCAAAAGATAATCCCGAGGCCTATCGACCACAGCATTGAGTCCACGTGAATGGCGTTGAAGCCCATTGCCGCGGCCTCGTCGCCGCCATGGGCCATAACCCATGCGCCGCCGTCGGCCACAACCGAGCCGTCTTCCCGCTCAAAGCCCCCCGGCAACTTGCCATAGGTGAGGTTTGTCAGGTGGTGGACAATGTATTCAGAGATCGTCTGCGTTTCGCCTGCCATCTATCACAACTCTCTATCCGGAGCGGTCACCGCCGCAGCAACAACCAGCTTCCCGTAATTTGTATCACCAGCATCAGCAGGTAACCTGCAAACACGGCGGGGGCATCTATTGGCCGCAGTGCAACAAACACCGCGGCAAACCCTGCAACGCTGAGTAAAAACTTGCCTACTTGCCCGGCATAACTGGAGCGGGCTATGGCCCTGGCCGATCTGGCGCCACGCCACCTGAAAGTGAGCGCGGCAAAATAAGCCTGGGGCAAAATGGCGATCAAGCCACCACTGAGCACCGAATACGCACGCACCTTGTCCGATGCCATCAGAAAAAGGCACAGCACAACCAAAATAACGAGCTGCGCCAGGGTTATGCGATATACCGGGGGGCGGAGAATTTCAGCACCGGCCATAAACACCTCGCCACGACTCCCCTGCCACTGCCCAAACGCACATCAAGCTCGTTTCGGGCGGGCGCATTATATGGGGATTGAAAGGCCGGTTCAACCGGCTTATGGCCGGTATAGGTATTAAAAATGCCGTCCGATAGCGGCACGATCGGGGCAAATCGCCTACAAGCTTGGATGCTGCCGATAACCCCCACACTATCTTGGGGTACCCGCTTTGGAAACTACCATATGGTGTGTTGGGGGCCCTATTTGATATGGCTCAGGATCCCGTCCAATTCGTCCAGGCTGTTATAGGACAACACCAGCTTGCCCTTGCCGCCGGCAGCGTGCCTGATCTCGACCCGGGTGCCCAGCCGCTGGGACAGGTCGTCCTGCAGGTGGCGGATATTCGGGTCCAGGCTGCGCTCGGGCGCGGGCTTTTCCCTGTGCTCGAGCAGATTGCGCACCAGCGCTTCCGTCTGGCGCACCGACAGGCCCTTGCCCACCACGGTCCGCGCCGCCTGTGATTGTTGCCCGTCAGCCAGACCGAGCAAGGCCCGGGCATGACCCATTTCCAGGTCGCCGTGCTCCACCAGCCGCCGCACGTCTTCCTGCAAAGTCATCAGTCGCAACAGGTTTGCCACGGTGGAGCGCGACTTGCCAACGGCATCGGCCACTTCCTGCTGGGTCAGCTCGAATTCCTGCTGCAATCGCATCAGGGCCGCGGCTTCTTCTATCGGGTTGAGATCTTCCCTCTGGATGTTCTCGATCAGCGACATGGCGATAGCCGCGCTGTCGGGCACGTCCCGGATCAGGGCCGGGATACTGTCCAGACCCGCCAGCTGGGCGGCCCGCCAGCGACGCTCACCGGCAATGATCTCGTATTTCCGATCTGAAACAGCACGCACCACAATGGGCTGCATTATCCCCTGGACCTTGATGCTGTTTGCCAGTTCCTGCAGGGACTCCGGTTCGATATCGCGGCGCGGCTGGTACTTGCCGCGCTGAATCAGGTCAACCGGCAACTCCCTGAGGAGCGAGTCCTCGGCCCCCGCAAACGCAGTCGTGCCAGCCGACCCTGTGGCTTCGGCCGGCCTGTTACCGGCGGCACCCAGAAGTGCGTCCAGCCCCCGACCCAAACCACGCTTTTTCACTGACATCCGAGCTCTCCGTCTATTCCGTCGCCAGGGCGCCGGCCTGCGCCTGCAGCGCCAGCTTCTCTTCGCGCCGGATGATTTCACCCGCCAGTGCCATATAGGCCTTGGAACCACGGGAATACTTATCGTAGTGCATGGCGGGCACGCCGTGACTGGGCGCTTCTGCCAGACGCACATTGCGCGGCACCACCGTGCGATAGACCCGGTCGCCAAAGTGGGTGTGCAACTGGGAGGACACATCGTTGGTCAGGCTGTTGCGCGGATCGTACATGGTGCGCAGGATACCTTCTATCTGCAGCCTGGGGTTCACGGTTTCCGCCACCCGCCGGATGTTGTCCACCAGGGCGGAGAGACCCTCCAGCGCGAAGTACTCGCACTGCATGGCAATAATCACCCCGTCCGCCGCCACCATGGCATTGAGCGTAAGCATATTCAGGGAGGGGGGGCAGTCGATGAGCACGTAGTCGTAATCGTCCCGGACCATGGCCAGGCCCGACTGCAGGCGTCGCTCCATGTTGTCCACATTCAGCAACTCCACTTCTGCCGCCGTGAGGTCACCATTGGCGGGCAATACATCGAACCCGGCTTCACCGGTGTGCTGTATCGCCTGCCGGGGCGGCAGTCGATGCACCAGCACATCGTAGATGCTGTTTTCGAGGCCGTGCTTGTCTATGCCGCTGCCCATGGTGGCATTGCCCTGGGGATCCAGGTCAACCAGCAGTACGCGCTGTTTCATCGCGGCCAGAGAGGCCGCCAGGTTGATGCAGGTCGTGGTTTTACCCACCCCGCCCTTCTGGTTTGCTATCGCAATTATCCTGGCCACTGCCTACGCCCCGCTAGCTGATTTCAACGAGCTTCTCCACTATCCTGCAACATCATTTCCACCAGGTGTCGCTGTTCATCGAGACCCGGTACCGCCAGCGCATGCACCGCGCTCACCTTGCAGGCCGGGTCCAGCGCCGCCAGCTCCTCTTCCGGGTAAGCGCCCTTCATGGCGAGAAAGCGTCCGGATGGCGCCAGCAGGTGCCTGCAACCGGCCGCCATGTCTGCCAGCGAGGCGAAGGCCCGGGACAATACAGCTTCGAAGAGTTCGGGCGGCCGGAAGGATTCCACGCGAGCGTGGTGTATCTGCATATTATCCAAGCACAGTGCAGTTTTCACCTGAAAAAGGAAGCGGGTCTTCTTGCCATTACTGTCGAGCAGCGCGAACCGGGCCCCGGGGAACATGATTGCGAGGGGTACACCCGGCAGCCCCGCGCCGGTTCCCACGTCGATCACATGCTGGCCGACCAGGTAGGGTGCTACAGCCAGACTGTCAAGCAAATGACGCGTCACCATTTGCGCCGGATCGCGCACCGCCGTCAGGTTGTACGCGCTGTTCCACTTGACCAGCAGGTCGAGGTAATCCAGCAGGCGCTCCTGCTGACCCGAATCCGGCGCCAGCCCCAGCGAGTCGCAGCCACGCTGCAGACGGGTGAGTAATTGAGGGTCCAAGTCAGCCCAGGTTGTGCCGGGCGAGCGGTTCGCCCGGGCCACTGCGCTGCAGGGCGCCACGTCGTTTGAGGTACACCAGCAGCAGGGATACGGCAGCTGGAGTTACGCCCGGAATACGTCCGGCGCGGGCCAGCGTGTCGGGCCGGACTTCAGAAAGCTTCTGCTTCACCTCGTTGGACAGACCGTCCACCAGCTCAAAATCCAGGTCGGCCGGCAGGGTGGTGTGCTCATAGCGACGCAGGCGATCAATATCCTCCTGCTGCCGCTCGATATAGCCCGCATACTTGGCCTGGATTTCAACCTGCTCGGCCACCTCCTGGTCGCTGGTCGCCTCGCCCTTCAAGCCGGCAATATCGGCATACCGCAGTTCCGGCCGCTTCAACAGCTCCGCCAGCGAATATTCGTGCCCCAGTGGCGACTTCAGCCTGGCGGCCAGCGCTTCTGCCTGGGGAGTGCCCGGATGTATCCAGGTAGTCGCCATGCGACTGGTTTCGCGCGCTATACCCTCGCGCTTCTGTTCGAAACGACGCCAGCGCTCATCATCCACCAGTCCCAGGTCCCGGCCGCGCTCGGTCAGGCGCAGATCCGCGTTGTCCTCGCGCAGCAACAACCGGTACTCTGCCCGGGAGGTGAACATGCGATAGGGCTCGATGGTGCCCATCGTGATGAGGTCATCCACCAGCACCCCGATATAGGCTTCATCACGACGCGGGCACCAGGGTTCACGGCCCTGCGCTGCCAGCGCGGCATTCAGGCCAGCCAGAAGGCCCTGGGCCGCCGCTTCCTCATAGCCGGTGGTGCCATTGATCTGGCCGGCGAAATACAGACCCGGAACGGCCCGGGTTTCCAGCGAGCTGCTCAAGTCCCGCGGATCGAAGAAATCGTACTCGATAGCGTAGCCGGGGCGAGTGATGTGGGCGTTTTCAAAGCCCCTTATCGAGCGCACCAGGTCTATCTGGACATCGAAGGGCAGGCTGGTGGAAATACCGTTGGGATACAGCTCGTTGGTCGTCAAGCCCTCGGGCTCGATAAACACCTGGTGGGAGGTCTTGTCGGCAAAACGGTGGATCTTGTCCTCAATACTGGGGCAGTAACGGGGGCCGACTCCCTCTATCACCCCGGAGTACATCGGTGACCTGTCCAGACCCCCGCGAATCACCTCGTGGGTGGCTTCATTGGTATAGGTCACCCAGCAACAGCGTCGCTCGGGATGCTCCTGCACACTGCCGAGAAAAGACATCACCGGTTCCGGGGTATCACCCCACTGTTCATCAAGCCCGCTGAAATCGACACTGCGCGCATCGATACGCGGCGGTGTACCGGTCTTCAGGCGCTCCACCCGGAAGGGGAGCTCGCGCAGTCGCGCGGCCAGGGCGATGGACGGTGGATCGCCCGCTCTGCCGCCGGCACTGGTCTCCAGGCCGATATGGATCTTGCCGCCGAGGAAGGTGCCACTGGTCAGCACCACTCGCGGCGCCCTGAATGTGAGTCCCATCTGGGTCACCGCACCCGCAACCCGGCCCTGCTCGATCAGCAGGTCGTCCACCGGTTGCTGGAATATGGACAGGTTGGGCTGTGACTCGAGAATCTGGCGGATGGCGTTCTTGTACAGCACCCGGTCAGCCTGGGCGCGCGTGGCACGTACTGCCGGACCCTTGCGTGAATTAAGCACCCGAAACTGGATACCGGCCCGGTCGGTGGCGCGCGCCATGGCTCCGCCCAGGGCATCCACTTCCTTGACAAGATGACTCTTGCCGATACCTCCGATGGCCGGGTTACAGGACATCTGGCCGAGAGTATCCACGCTGTGGGTGAGCAGCAGCGTGCGGCAGCCCATCCGCGCCGCGGCCAGGCAGGCCTCGGTGCCGGCATGGCCGCCGCCGATCACGATCACGTCGAACTGCTGCTGGTATTCCACGGTCACAGGCCTCGCCCGGCATCCGGGCGTTGTCATCAAGGGGGCGCGATTATACGCGGCGCGGGCCGCTTGTTCAAAATTTGTTCGCCCTCATAACTACCGGTCAGCTTGGACAGCCCCGGTGGGCTTGTGTAGAGTGGCGCGGCGCCGGCACCGGGGCAAGCCCGCCTGCCGATGCAATGGAATCCAACCAAAACTCAGGGGTTTTCATCATGGACTGGTTACTGGCGGCACTGGCGATTTTCAATCTTGTTTCTATGGCCACGGTGTTTTCGCCCCGCGCGGTCCCGCGCCGCAGTGTTCCCTGGGCTGTCTTTGGCACCGCGCTGCTGGCTACCGAGCTGGCCTGGGTCTGGTTGCCGGTACAGCTGTTGCTGGCCTGGATCCTGGTCAGTGCCGGCGCCCTCGAGACGGCCCTGGGCATACTCGCCCTGCTGGTGCTGCTGGGCACCTGGCCAGGCCTGGTATGGAGCATCTGGATGAGCACCAGGGCAGAGGCTGCCGTGGACAGCGCACTGCGGGCCGGGCTCGGGAACGACTACCGCAACCGGATACCGCCTGCCAGCAGCCACCGGCTGCGCAACCGGGTGAGTGTGCGGGACTGGTACCGTCCCACGGCCATGCCGCGCCCCGGGGTCGACGTCATCAAACACATCCCTTACGGCCCCGCCGGCGTGCGCCAGCAGCTGGACATCTACCGCCCTTCCCAGTTGCCGGCGGAGGGCTGTCCCGTGTTGCTGCAGATTCACGGCGGCGCCTGGATGATGGGTGACAAGGGTTCGCAGGCGCAGCCCCTGATGTACCATCTGGCCAGCAGGGGCTGGATCTGTGTCGCCGCCAATTACCGGCTCAGCCCCAGTGTCGGCTTTCCAACCCACCTGGAAGACTGCAAGCGCGCCCTGTGCTGGGTGCGCGAACACGGGCGGGAATACGGCATGAACCCGGATTTTGTCGCCGTTACCGGGGGCTCGGCAGGGGGCCACCTGACGGCCCTGATGGGTCTCACCGCGAACCGGCCGGAGTTCCAGGCGGATAATCCCGACACCGACACCTCGGTACAGGCCTGCATACCCTTTTATGGTGTGTACGACTTCCTGGTGCGCTATGACCAGCATCCCAACCGCCGGGTATACGAGCGCTTTCTCACCGGCAAGGTTCTGCACGAATCGGTGAAGGACAATCCCGCCCTCTGGGATCTGGCTTCTCCCGTCGCCCAGATCCACCCGGATGCCCCGCCCTTCATGGTCCTGCACGGCACTCACGACAGCCTGGCGGCCGTGGCCGAGGGGCGCGTGTTCAGCGCAAAGTTACGCGCAGTTTCACAGCAGCCGGTGGTCTACGTGGAAATGCCCGGGGCGGAGCATGCCTGGGAAATCGTGCACTCATTGCGCACCGAGCACACCATCGACGGTGTTCACAGGTTCCTTGAGTGGGTCCGCGCCGGGGCTTTGAATAACGCCGGCTAAAGCTCTTCTTCACTTCAGGCGGCGATGAGCCGCTTGTCACACCACGCCAGTACCTGTGCAAAAATCTCTTCATGTTCGGGTTCGTTGAAGATTTCATGAAACAGGCCGGGGAAAATTTCGAGGGTCTTGTCGGTGGAACTGACATGCTCGTGCAGGAAGCGGGAGCCTTCCGGGGAGGCCATGAGATCAGCGCCGCCGTGCAGCAGCAGTATGGGCACGGTAATGCGGGCGGCGTCCGCCTGGATCTGCCGCATGCTCCTGAACAGTTCCGCCACCATACGGGCACTCATCTTGTTGTGGTTAACAAGGGGGTCATTGACATAAGCGTCCACCACCGCCGGGTCGCGGCTGACACCGGCAGCATCGAGCTGCAAAACACCTGTCTTTGGCGCCAGCACGGATAGACACCGGATCAGCAGCAGCTGCAGGTAACCAGGCTCTATGTCCGTCTTGATCGCCGGGCCCGACATCACACAAGCAGCAAAAGCCTGCTGGTTCCTCAGCAAATACAGACTGCCGATAAGCCCGCCCATGCTGTGGCCCACCAGGATCTGCGGGACTTGCGGGAACTCCGCCGTCACCTTGCGTTGAAAAATATCCAGGGTTGCAACAAGTTCCTCGAAGCGGTCAACGTGGCCATAGTGACCCTCGGACTTGCCATGCCCCGGGTGGTCAAGCGCAGCGACGGCATAACCGTGCCGGGTAAAATACCGGGCCAGCGGCAGGTAGCGACCGCTGTGCTCGCCGGCGCCGTGCACCAGCAACAGCAACGCCTTTGGCGCTGTCTCCGGAGCCCAGTACTGGTAAAAAACGGGCAAATTGCCGGCGCCCGTGAAAAGACCTTCGCTCTGTCTCACCTCGATACTTTCCCCGTTCGATGTTCAGTTGGTCTCGGCAATGAACTTGCCGACTTCGTCCCAGGCCTCGCGGGCCTCGGTGAGTCTCGGATAAAACATCTGCCAGACATGGACCATGTGGGGCCAGCTCTGCAGGCGCACCGGGGAGCCCGCGGCAGCGGCCCGGTTCACATAACGCACGGAGTCGCCGTAGAGGATTTCCGCCTCGCTGGCCTGCACCAGTGTGGGCGGCAGTCCCGACAGGTCACCGAATACCGGCGATACCACGGGGCTGCTGGGGCTGATGCGGCTTTGCAGCCAGCCAAACCACCACAACAGCGGCCGGGGCACTTTCGCGAGATCGCGAAACATGGGGCCCAGCATCGCATCACTTTCCATATTGCGCAGCACGGTGGGAGATGAAAAGGTTGCATCGGTGGTCGGTGAAAACGCCACCGCCGCATCGGGTTGGCGCAGGGCCTGGTCCCGCACCCACGCGATCAGGGTCAGGGTGAGATTCCCCCCGGCGGAATCGCCGGCCACGTAGACCCTGTCTGCAGGGCTGGGGCCAGACGGCCCGTTCGCCAGTATCCAGGAATACGCCTTGCGACAGTCCTCTATACCGGCTATGCGACGATGCTCCGGCATCAGGCGGTAATCAATGGCCAGCACAGCCGCGTTGCTGATCTCGGAAAACCGGTTGGTGATGTTGCGGTGGCTGCGGGGGCTGCCCATCATGAACGCGCCGCCGTGAATATACAGCACCCGGCGCGACGGATCCGCGCCCGGTGCAATCACCCATTCCGCCGGAACCCCCCCTGCGTCCACCGGCGTGATGGACGCGGCCAGTTGTAATCCCTCGGACATATTGTCCATATAGGTTCGGATCATTGCCAGGCGCTTCCTGCGCGGTTCACGCTGGATAGGTCCGGCGCTGACCGCCAGGGAGGCTACAACCGCATCGTGTTCTTCACTGGGCTCGGGAGTGCCGGGAAAGCGCTGGCCCAGGGGCGCATCAAACTGACGCAGGTCCGGTCCGCGCAGATGGAAATAGGTGATGGCGGCAAACACCACCAGGAACAGGAAAACCCAGGCCACAAGAATCTCCGTTGAAAGCAGGTACAAAAGGTATGTCGCCCCGCTGCGGTCGGTCATTCACGAAACAATCCGCCGCCATCAGGGCCGCACAGTATAACCCTGATTGCGGTGCTTTTGTGCCGCCCTTGTCGCTTGTCACTTGACCGTCTATTTAGGTAGCATGGTGGCAGAACTGTAATAATAAAATAAGGAAAGTATAACCATGGATATGCACGAATACTTTGCCATACCACCCATTCTCGGCCTCGCCGGGCTGGCAGTCGCTTTCATTATCTATCACATCATGAGCCGGCATAACCACGGCGATGGCAAAATCCGGAAAATCGGTGACCAGATCCACCTGGGCGCAATGGTGTTCATGGCGCGGGAGTACAAGATGCTCAGCCTGTTCGCGCTGGTGCTGCTGGTGGCTATTTTCGTCTCGCCCCTGGGACTCAATACCGCCATCGCATTCCTGGCGGGAGCGGTCTCCTCAGCCACCGCCGGGTATCTGGGCATGTATGCCGCAACCAAGGCAAATGTCCGCACGGCAGTAGCGGCCCATCATCACGGCCAGGGTCTCGCTCTGTCGATAGCCTTTTACGGCGGATCGGTGATGGGGCTTTGCGTCGCTTCCCTGGGCCTGGTCGGACTGGGTTCTGTCTACTGGTACTTCGGTGGGGATGCCGACACCGCCCACGCTATCCACGGTTTCGGTATGGGCGCGTCGGTTGTCGCACTGTTCTCCCGGGTCGGTGGCGGCATCTTTACCAAGAGCGCCGACGTCGGCGCTGACCTGGTGGGCAAGATCGAGGCGGGAATCCCGGAAGACGACCCTCGCAACCCCGGCGTTATCGCCGATAACGTGGGTGACAACGTGGGCGATATCGCCGGTATGGGCTCGGATATTTTCGAGTCCTATTGCGGAGCCATGATTGCATGTATCGCCATCGCCTCCACCATGGCCATCGAAATCCGCTCCGGGATGATGTTCCTGCCACTGGCATTGGCCAGCATCGGCCTGCTGGCGTCAATCTGTGGCATCGGCATCGTGCGCATGCGCTCCAATGCTGCACCGGAAGCCGCACTGCGCTCCGGCACGCTGCTGGCACCGGTCATTTTCGCGGCTATGGCCTGGTTCATGATCAGCGCGATGGGGCTGGACTCGCATATCTGGTGGGCCGTCGTCAGCGGCGCAGTGGGCGGGGTCGCTATCGGCCTGATTACCGAGTACTACACCGGCGGCAGTCCCGTGCGCAGAATAGCCAAGTCCGGTGAGACCGGCCCTGCCACGGTAATGATTACCGGCCTTGCCGTCGGCATGGAATCGGTGGTGCTGCCAATCCTGTTCCTGTCATGCATTATCTACGTTTCCACCGAGCTTTCCGGCCTGTATGGCGTCGGTATTGCCGCGGTCGGGATGCTGTCCACCGTGGGCATCACCATGGCCATCGACGCCTACGGCCCGGTGGCGGATAACGCGGGCGGTATTGCCGAGATGGCCGGCATGGGCAAGGAGACCCGCAAGATCACCGACGGGCTGGATGAGGTGGGCAACACCACCGCGGCCATCGGCAAGGGCTTTGCGATTGGCGCCGCGGCGCTGGCGGCGCTGGCTATCATCGCCGCTTTCGTTGAAACCGTGGCGCTGCACAACCCGGGTTTCACCCTGCAGATAACCAACCCCGTGGTACTGGTAGGCATGTTCATCGGCGGCACTATTCCCTTCCTGATAGCCTCCATCACCATGACCGCGGTGGGCGAGGCGGCATTCGACATGATCAATGAAATCCGCAGGCAGTTTCGCGAGATTCCCGGACTGCTGGAGGGCAAGGCGGATCCGGATACCGCCAGGTGCGTGGACATCGCCACCACAGCTGCCCTGCGCCGCATGATCCTGCCCGGTGCGATCGCCGTAGCCGCACCCGTGCTGGTCGGCTTTGGCCTTGGCGCTGCTTCGCTCGGTGGCATGCTGGGCGGCGCGCTGCTGGGCTGCGTCCTGATGGCGCTGATGATGGCCAACGCTGGCGGCGCCTGGGACAACGCCAAGAAATTTGTTGAAAAGGGCAACCTGGGCGGCAAGGGTTCTGACACACACTCGGCGGTAGTGGTCGGCGATACCGTGGGCGATCCCTTCAAGGATACCTCCGGGCCTTCGATGAACATCCTTATCAACGTTATGGCCATCGTAAGCCTGGTTATAGCGCCGCTGTTGTAAGCTTCCCCAGGCAAGCCCATGCTTGAACATGGGCTTGCTTCCTGGCAATCCCCCGCTTTCGCACCCGGCGCATCTGGCACTTTTGCGCCGGGGCGCTACTATGCTCTCTTCGCCACCAGCCGGAGTCCCCGTGCCGCAACTGTCGCAATCTGAAAAAATCCGGGTGATAGAGCGAATGTGCAGCTTCATTCCCCATTCAATGCTGCAGGGAATAAGGCTGGAGCAGGTTGATGACGAGGAAGTCACCATGCGCCTGCCCTACCGCCCCGAGCTGGTGGGGAATCCGGAATCAGGCGCGGTGCACAGCGGAGCCCTGACTGTACTGCTCGACCACACCCTGGGGACCGCCGGTATCTGCTGCAATGTGGTGGGGGCTATGATCACTCCCACCCTGGACCTGCGTATTGATCATCTGCGCGTCGCCCCGGCCGGCAGGGATATCCTGGCCACGGCCCGGGTATACCGGGTGACCCGGCGCATCCTCTTCGTCGAAGGCTTCGCATGGTGTGAAGCCAGGGACAAACCCATCGCCAGGGCAGCGGGGAGTTGGGTGCTGATGCCGGAACTGGATCTGAGCACGCTGCTGAAAAACGTGGATGCCGGGGCGCAGCAACAATGACGATGACACTCGCTGAACTGCTGCAGCACGAGCCGGACGCGGATACCCTGGCACTGTGGCTGGGTAAAATTCCCTACGCAGTCTACCTGGGAATCAGGGCGGAAATTGAAGACAACGATATCCTGTTCATTCTGCCGGCAGACCGCAAACTGATCGGCAATCCGACCCTGCCGGCCATACACGGGGGCGTGGTGGGTGCCTTCATGGAACAGGCCGCCGCCCTGCATCTGCTGGCAAAGATGGAGGATCCCGTGCTGCCAAGGATTATCAATTTTTCTCTCGACTACCTGCGACCGGCCCGCCTGCGCGATACATTCGCGCATTGCACCCTGACCAGGCAGGGACGGCAGATCGCCAATGTGAGTATCAGCGCCTGGCAGGAAAACAGCGAAAAACCGGTCTCTATAGCCCGTGCGCATTTCCTGGTGCAGGACCGTGACAGCGACAAAGCAGCCGCGCTCAGTCCCTGAACACCGCCGGTCGCTTTTCCAGCTCCGCCATCACGGCTTCCATCTGGTTGGGCGTACCGATAATGCGATCCTGCTCCCGGGATTCCATCAACAGTCCCTCTGCCGGTGACAGGTCGTGGGCCGTATTGAAAAGGCGCTTGTTGGCCCGCATGGCATCGGGATTACGCGCGGCTATTTCGCCCGCAGTTGCGAGGGCCAGGGCTCGCGGGTCCTCTGCAATCCGGGTGACAAAGCCATATTCCAAAGCCTCCTCTGCGGAAAAAATCCGGCCGGTATAGGTCAACTCCCGGATAATGTCGTCCCGGGCCAGGCCGCGCATCAACTGGGTGCCGGCCATGTCGGGTACCAGGCCCCACTTGATTTCCATAACCGAAAACCGGGTGCCCGGCGCCGCATAGCGAATATCGGCTCCCAGGCAAACCTGGAAACCACCGCCAAAGGCTACCCCGTGCACCGCGGCAATCACGGGCACGGGCAGCTCTCGCCACAGCCAGGCCGCATGTTGCGGGTCATTGGCGATGCCCCGCGTTCGCTTTGACAGTCCCGCTTCGTCAGTGGCCGTCGACTGGCTCTCCCTGGCCCGCTTGTCCGGATCGAGCATGCCGGCAAAGTTGGCCATATCCAGTCCGGCACAAAATGCGCGTCCCTCACCCGACAGGACAACTGCCCGGACCTCTTTCATACCCGCCAGTTGCTGTCCCGCCTCCGCCAGGGCGCCAAACATACGATTGTCCAGAGCGTTCATCTTGTCGGCACGCACCAGTCGCACATCTGCCACACCAGCGCTTACGCTTATTTCTACCCGGTCTTTCATCCATTGATCCTGTCTATGCCAACACACTGCGGCTGATAAGTTCTTTCATGATTTCACTGGTGCCTCCGTAAATGCGCTGTACCCTGGCATCGACAAAAGCCCGGGAGATGCCGTACTCGCGCATATACCCGTAACCTCCGAACAGTTGCAGGCACACATCCGCAACCCTGCCCTGCATCTCGGTACAGGAAACCTTGGCCATGCTGGCAGTGGCTACATCGAGCTCACCACGCTTGAGCAGGGCTTTGCACTCCTCGACGAAGGAGCGGTGCACGCGGATATCCGTGGCAACTTCGGCCAGTTTGAACCTGGTGTTCTGCAGTGAGGATATCGGCGCTCCAAATGCCTTGCGCTCCTTCACGTAAGCCACTGTATCCTCCAGCATACCTTCCGCTGCGGCTACAGCCCCTATCGCGAGCACCAGGCGTTCGCGTTGCAGCTCGCTCATAAGCACTGCAAATCCCTGATCGAGTTTACCCAGGATCGCGGTGGCGGGTACCCGCACGTCCTGGAAAAACAGTTCAGAGGTGTCGCTGGCGTGCAGGCCTATCTTTTCCAGATTGCGACCGCGCTGGAAACCAGGCAGGTCGCTGTCCACCATAAAAAGGCTTGTCCCCTTTGCTCCGGAAACATCGGGATTGGTGCGGGCTACTACGATGACCATGTCACAGTGCTGGCCGTTGGTAATAAAGGTTTTCGAACCATTGATCAGGTAATCACTGCCATCGCGCCTGGCGGCAGTGCGCACGCCCTGTAAATCACTGCCTGCGCCGGGCTCCGTCATCGCCACGGCCCCTACACAATCGCCGCTTACCATCCCCGGCAGGTAGGCCTGTTTCTGTGCCTCTGTTCCGTGGTTCAGCAGGTAATGTGCGACTATGTCCGAGTGAACCGCCATGGGACCACCCACCGAACCGCAGTTGGCGCGGGCAAACACTTCCTGGATAGTCATCGAAAACAGGAAGTCGCTGCCGCAGCCTCCATATTCTTCCGGTATATCCACCGCCAGCAGGCCCTGCTCACCCAGTTTGTTCCAGAGACTCCGGGGGAAAATCTCATCTTTTTCCCATTGTGGGTAATTGGGCAGCACTTCCTCGGCAACGAAACGGCCGACATTTGCCCGGAACAGCTCGAGTTCCTCCGTCACAGCGCCTCACCTCCTGTTAGCTCTACCTGTTTTGCCCTCAATTTCTCCAGCACCCTGACAAAGGTCTGCGCCTCCTGGGCGCCGGGAACCGGATAACCATCGTTAAAATAGAACATCGGCACAGCGTGCACCTCCCGATCCAGCCAGTGAGCCTGCTCCCGGCGTACCGCCTCGGCATAAAGGCCGGATGTCAGCACTTCCAGCGCTTCGTTCTGATCCAGGCCAACCCGGGTCGCCACGGCCGACAACAACTGGACATCACCCACGTTCTCCCGCCGGCTGAAAAATGCCTCGAACAGGGCGAGTTTCAATTCTGTCTGTTTGTTCTGTTCCGCGGCCCAGTGCAGCAACTGATGCGCATGGAACGTATTGTAGATACGCATACCGTCGTAATAATCGAACCTGAAACCCAGGGCATCGCCCAGCGCTGTCAGGCGCTCCCTCGCACCGCGACTCTGCTCAGGGCTGGTGCCGTATTTTTCCGCGATATGTTCACGCAGGTCCTGCCCCTGGACAGGCATGTGGGGGTTAAGCTCAAACGGCTGCCAGTGCGTCTCCACTGCAAAAACGCCGGTCATTTGCGCCAGCGCCAGCTGCAATTGTTTATAACCGATGATGCACCAGGGGCACACCACATCCGAAACGATATCAATACGAAGGGGTATCACTGGCTGCGTATTGCTCATGGTTGCCGGCCTCGGTAGCGGGAGTCAATTTCGGGGTATCACTCTAAATTGACTGGGCTGGAGTTAAAAGGCATAAATCGATCCACAACCCGGGGTTCCGCAATACGCTGCTGCAAGCAACTCTCTGTGACGCTTGCTAGTATCCTGACAAGGCCATTCAGCAGCTGCGGAATAAGCCGGTGTCAAGTGTTGAGAGTAAGCACTTGCAAACCCGCAACTCTTTTTGATAAAAAGGTGCGCCGTCCAAACGAGCAGTGGATAGCGGACCGGGAATGTGCCGACGGCTGTCCTTGCGGACAGACACCTGACGAACCCCGCATCCACAACTACAATTGTTACAGCTGCGCGCTTCCCTGCACCCGCGGAGCGCATCGATAATCATAACAGGCGAGTATTTTCCATGATGACAAGTATCAATATTGGTGACTCACTAACAACACGCGCTTTTCTCAACCCGGGCAAACAGGCTCTTTACGATGTGGCCGCGCAACAGCGTTTCACCTTTACAGAAATGAATGGAAGGGCGAACAGGTCCTGCGCCGGACTTCAGTCGCTGGGGTGTGGCAGTGGAGATCGAGTCGCCCTGTTGGCCTACAACGGCCACGAGTTTATCGAGAGCTTCTTCGGCCCGGCCAAGGCCGGCATGGTACTGATGCCACTGAACTGGAGGCTGACGGCCGACGAACTGTCATTCATCCTGAAGGATGGCGGCGCGCAAACGATCATATTTGACGCGGACTTTCTCCCTGTCGTGGAAAAAATTCGGGCCATGGGCGACGCGGGCAGCGACATCCGGAACTGGATCTGCATAGGGGGTGCCACGCCCGACTTCGCTACCGATTACGAGGCCCTGCTGGCGGCCAGCAGCGACACGGAACCGACCCAGAAGGCCGGCGAGGATGACAACCTGTTTATCATGTACACCTCCGGAACCACCGGGCATCCAAAGGGGGTGGTGCACACGCACAAGACCGTGTTCTGGGCACTGCTCACTCTCCTCAATACCGCAGAGGCTCACCTGTCCGACAAGTACATGGTATTGCTGCCGCTGTTTCACGTCGGCGCACTGACCCCGATGATAGCGTCAGTGTACAAAGGCAATACCCTGGTGATCCTGCGCAACTTCGACCCGCAAAAAGTGTGGTCACTGATAGAGACCGAACAGATCAATACCACCCTGGCCGTCCCGGCCATGTTGGGTTTCATGCTGCAGGTACCTGACTTCCAGCGTTTTGACTGGTCCAGCCTGCGGGCTATCACCAGTGGCGCAGCGCCCCTGCCAGTGACCATCATCAAAGCCTACATGGATCTCGGTATAGAAGTACACCAGGTCTACGGCATGACGGAAACCTGCGGCCCGGCCTGCCTGATTGGCCCCGATGATGCGAAGCACAAGATCGGCTCTACCGGTAAATCGTTCTTTCACACCCGGGTACGCATTGCTGATTCGGCCGGCAAGGAACTACCGCGGGGAGAACCCGGTGAGATCCAGGTGCAGGGCCCTCACAACATGAAGGAGTACTGGAACAGGCCGGATGCCACCGCCGAAACCATCATGGATGGCTGGCTATATACCGGGGACGTTGCAGTCATGGACGAGGATGGCTTTGTCACAATCCAGGACCGCATAAAGGATATGATAATTTCCGGGGGCGAAAATGTTTACCCGGCGGAAGTGGAAAACGTCCTGTTGTCTCATCCGGGCATCGCGGATGCAGCTGTGATTGGCCAGGACAGTCCGAAATGGGGAGAGAGCCCGCTGGCAATTATTGTCCGCAAGGATCTGGAATTGACCGAGGCGCAGGTGCTGGAGCACTGCAATGAAAGGCTGGCGCGCTTCAAGCTGCCCAAGTCCGCTGTCTTCGTCGATGAGATACCAAGGAACCCGAGCGGCAAGGTACTTAAACGTGTTCTGCGGGAACAGTATCCCGGGCCGGCGGCTGAGTGACACGCGAAGATCCGGTACTTATCTATTAATTATTATTAATTAATATATAGGTATATATAAGGATTATTGTTGTTACTGTTATTGGGGAGCCCCTGGTCTGTGGAAAAGCAGCTATTTTCCCTCAGATACAAGCAGTTACCGCCAAGACAAGTACACGTAAAAGCCCTGCAGGTGGCAGTGAAAAGCCGTGTCCATCCGGTGGGTGGAATGCGTTTTTTTGTGGATTGTTTATTTACCTGGCGATAAAGCCAGGTTGTCCCCGTTTTAACCCACGCGTAATTAACGCTCTGTTCCCGTGCTTATCCAGTAAATGTCCCTACGGTCCGGGAAAGTGTTAATTGATGTGAGTAAGTACGGGATACCATGTAGGTAAACCGGTAGATCCTGTAAGAGCTGTGTACAGCCTGTGTGTGTAACGGGGACAGGTTTTGGGCAGAGTTATTTGCCGATGCAGAAACTGGAAAAGATTTTGCCCAGTAACTCATCGCTGCTCACGGCGCCGGTTATATCCCCCAGGCTCACCTGGCACTGGCGCAGGTCTTCCGCCAGTAGTTCACCCGCCCCGGCGTTGAGCAACTGCTCCCGTCCCGCCTGCAGGAACCCGGCTGCGGCTTCAAGGGCTTGCAGGTGTCTGCGGCGCGCGCTGAAATTGCCCTCGCCCTCATTTTGGAAACCCATGCAGGCCTTGAGGTGGTCGCGCAACAGGTCAATGCCCGCACCGGTTTTGGCAGAGAGAACCACAGCTGTGCTGTCGGGCCTGGCAGCTACCCCGGGGGAATGTCCGGAGAGATCGCACTTGTTGTGTACGACGGTGACCGGGATGGTCCTGCCAAGATGTCGATGCCTCTCGGGCCAGATGGTATCCGGATTGTTGTCGGCAGCCGGGTCGCTGTCATCCACCACCAGGAGTATGCGGTCTGCCGAAGCCATCTCCTGCCATGCCCGCCGTATGCCCTCCTGTTCGACCTCGTCGTCGCTGTCTCGCAGTCCGGCCGTGTCCACGATGTGCAGCGGCATGCCATCTATCTGGATATGTTCCCGCAGAACATCTCGGGTGGTGCCAGCGATGGCGGTGACGATGGCCCGTTCCGAACCGGACAAAGCGTTGAGCAGACTGGATTTCCCTGCGTTGGGCTTACCGGCGATGACGA
Organism: Haliea sp.; assembly: GCA_024642265.1. GTDB lineage: Bacteria > Pseudomonadota > Gammaproteobacteria > Pseudomonadales > Halieaceae > JARRPM01. Next base: position 28,534 of record JAHEBL010000021.1, read on the forward strand.
GCTTCATGCCTTCCTGCAGCAGGCTGCCCTGGCGGGCCTGGCGCTGGACTGCTTCCAGTTGTTCGATTATGGCTGCCAGTTGCCCGGCGACCTGCCCCTCCTCAATAAAGTCAATTTCTTCCTCGGGAAAGTCGATGGCGGCCTCGACGTAGATTCGCAGTCGGGTGACCATATCCACCAGCTCGTTTATTTTTCTCGAGAATTCCCCCTGCAGGGAGCGGCTTGCATTGAGTGCGGCCTTTTCTGTGGTGCTGTTGATGAGGTCGGCAATGGCCTCGGCCTGGGCAAGATCGATCTTGTCATTGAGGTAGGCGCGTTGGGAAAATTCTCCCGGGGACGCCTGCCGCGCACCGTGACGACATACCTGCTGTAACAACAGATCGAGAATCACAGGGCCGCCGTGTGCTTGCAGCTCAACCACGGTCTCGCCGGTAAAGGAGTGGGGTCCGGGGAACAGCAGTGCAATACCCGAATCCAGCGGCGCTCCTGTATCCGACAGGAAGTTGGCCACATGAGCCCGGCGCGGTTGGAGTTCGAGTCCGGTTATTGCCGCACCGATCGCCGCCGCTTTGGCGCCGGAGATGCGGATGATACCAATACCGCCCCTGCCTGGGGCGGTCGCGATTGCCGCGATGGTATCCGGGTCGATCAGGACTTCGCTGCTCCCGCCTCGATCTGTTTGGTGATGACGTACTGTTGCGCCATGGACAACAGGTTGTTAACCACCCAGTAAAGCACCAGTCCGGCGGGGAACCACAGGAAGAAGAAAGTGAAGACGACAGGCATCCACTTCATGATTTTTGCCTGCATGGGATCTGGTGGTGGCGGATTCAGCAGTTGCATGCAGAACATACTGGCCCCCATCAGCAGCGGCAGCACAAAATAGGGATCCATAACCGAAAGGTCCTTGATCCACAGGATAAATGGCGCCTGGCGTAACTCGACGCTTTCCATCAGTGTCCAGTACAGGGCGATGAATACCGGCATCTGCACCAGGATGGGTAAACAACCTCCCATCGGATTGATTTTTTCCTTGCGGTACAACTCCATCATTGCCTGGGACTGCTTTTGCTTGTCGTCCGCATACTGTTCGCGAATATCCTGCATTTTAGGCTGCACACGACGCATGTTCGCCATGGACTTGTAGCTGGTAGCCGACAGTTTGAAAAACGCCGCCTTGATCAGCACCGTCAGCAGGATAATGGCGACACCCCAGTTACCCACCAGGGCGTGAATCTTGGTTAACAGCCAGAACAGGGGCTGGGCTATCCACCACAGCCAACCGTAGTCGACACTGAGGTCAAGGTAGGGGGAAATCTCCTTCAGGCGATACTGGTCCTTGGGTCCGGCATAGAACTGCGCCCCCACTTCCCCTTGCTGACCCGGGTCAAGCACCAGCGGGGGGCTGGTGAATCCTGCAATATTGAAACCTCCACTGGTTACCCTGGTGCTGTAATTATGGCTTTGCCCGGCATCCGGAATCCAGGCGCTGAGGAAATAGTGCTGGATAATTGCTATCCATCCGCCCGGCAATGTCGCCTTGAAGGGCTCTTCGGCCATGTCAGCAAAGGTGAATTTTGTGAAGTGGTCGTCCGGTTGGGTGGTTGCAGCGCCCAGGAAAGGGTTCAGTCCCATTCCACCAGAGGAACTGGCAGACGGTGCGGGGCTGCTGTCCCGCTTCAGCTGGCCAAAAAGATTGGCCTGCCAGCGACCGCTGCTACCGTTATTCACGAGGAAGTCGACGCTGATCAGGTAGTCGCCACGGCGCAGTGTAAAACGTTTCGTCACCTCAATACCGGTGTCATCCTTCCACTGGAGCTCGACCACGAGTTCTTGTTGATCGTCTGCCAGCTTATATATAGAAGAAGCAGTCGCGTACGTCGGGCGGCCATTCTTGTCGATGCCGTTGGTCCCGATCAGGCCACTTTGGGCGATGTAGGTGCGGGTGGCGTTCTGCTCCAGCAGAACATAGGGTACGTCGGGAGAGTCCAGTTGAGCCGGGTAGGCAGGCAGGGTCAGCTCGATGATGTCGCCGCCCTCGAGATCAATGGCGAGCTGTAACACGTCGGTGTGTATCTGGACTATGCGGCCGCTGTTGCTTATTACAGGGTCTGTCGGTGACGCGGCCTGGGGTACGCTGTCAGCTACCGATGGCAGGTCTTCGCCGGTCTGGGTTGACTCGCTTGCGGGCAGGTCCGGCGTGGGGCTGCCCGGCGCGGTCAGGCGGGTGCTCTCCTGAGTGAGGGCACTGGTCCTGTCATCCTTGAAGTCTACCCACTTGGTGAGCAGCATAAAGGACAGTACGGCGATAGCGCCAATGAGCAGTGAGCGTTGCAAATCCATAGTGGTATCTTTGGTTTAGTGTGAGTGCGGGCAGGGAGGGACGGGGTCAATACCACCCTCATGCCATGGATGGCATTTACCCAGTCGGCGCAGGGCGAGATATAAACCCTTCAGTACACCATGAGTCGCGATGGCTTCCTGGGCGTAGGTCGAGCAGCTCGGGTAAAAACGACAGTTATTACCCAGGAAAGGGCTCAGGCAGGCCTTGTAGCAGTCGATAAAAAAAATGAACAAGCGACGCATTAGCGGTCCTGGATGGTATTCGATTCTGGCCTGGGGATATGTCGGCCCAGTTTCTGCCACTGCTGCAGCAATATAGAGGATAGTTCTGCATTATCCAACTGGTCTATACCCCGGCGGGTCAGCAGTACTACGTCCATGGCTGGTTCACTGTCGGGCAGGGTCCGGAAAAACTCCCTGGCGACACGCTTGATGCGGTTGCGCTGGACCGCGAGACGGACATTTTTTTTGGCTATAACGAGACCGAGCCGATGCCCGGGCTGGGGACTCAGCCGCGCCAGTAATAACAGGTACTTGTGGGATGCTTTCGCGTCCGCTTTGTCAAAGACCCGGCTGTAGTCACTGGCCTTGAGCAGGCGCCTGGCTTTGGGAAAACTGTGGCCTGAAGCCTGCCTGTCCACCCGGCATGGCAGCCGGTCTTAGACAGCCAGGCGCTTACGGCCGCGAGCGCGACGACGGTTCAGAACCTGCCGGCCGCCTTTGGTTGCCATACGTGCGCGGAAGCCGTGGGTGCGCGCGCGCTTCAGTACGCTGGGCTGAAATGTTCTTTTCATAGCAATGTTCCAGTGTGATGACGGGCCAGTTGCGACAGTTTGGCCCAGAGGCTTGGCTGCAGACGTTGACCGGAAAAAAGGTGGGGTATTCTATTGAAATGGCGCCGCTAATTCAATCTCTATGGCGGTATTATTACCCGGACGGCGCTCCGGTAGGGGTTTGCCGCTCCAGGCGGCCGCTTCCGAACCAAGCTGACCCGACCCACGCATCATTTGCCAAAGCCGCAAGGGGTGTGGCTTGCGGCCATCAGCCCACATATTCTCCCAAAGATATACACAACATATCCACAGAAAAAACTATACCCGTCGATATTTTTCCAGAGTGTATAAAAAACATACAACGGAATCTTAGGCAGCTGATTTTAAAAGAAAATAAAATTCTTCATCCAGCGCTGATTTATGTGGATAACTCCCCTCCACCGGCGTATTATTGCGCCACTGGAGCAACAATAATCACCAGTAAGCAAGCAACTACAAAAAAGTCATTTTTCAATAGGCATGACCGGCCTTGCGCCCGGCATCAAGGGGATCATTTTGCCTGAAGTAGTGTGGCAGCAGTGCGTGGATCGACTGCAGGACGAGTTACCTTCACAGCAGTTCAATACCTGGATACGGCCCCTGCAGGCCAGTACGGATGGTCGCAGCCTGATGCTCCTGGCTCCCAACCGCTTTATCAAGGATTTTGTGTCAGACAAGTTCGCCGAGCGCATTGCGGAGTTGGTGCGGGAACTCGGAAGCGAGTCACCTATGGACGTCGTTCTGCAGGTAGGGGAAGGCGCCGTCCAGGCCATAAGCAGGGCAGATGCGGAACCGGAAGTCCGGGTCGATCAGCGAGCGCCCGCGATGGTCGATGTGGCCCAGGGAATGCAGCCGGCTATTTCAGGCCAGGCAATGAATGGCAGCCTTGGCTCGGCAGATACGCACTCTTTCAGGGGAGTCTCACCAAAGTCCAATGCCGTCCGCAAGGTCGAAGTTGTCGGTTCCCTGCAGCACCAGCACCACCTGGTAGAAAATTACACCTTTGATAATTTTATCGAGGGTAAATCGAACCAGCTCGCACTCGCGGCGGCGAAACAGGTGGCGCAGAACCCCGGTGACTCTTACAACCCGCTTTTTCTCTACGGTGGTGTCGGTCTCGGTAAAACCCACCTGATGCATGCGGTAGGCAATGCATTGAAGGAGGAAAACCCCCAGGCCAAGGTGGTATACCTGCACTCGGAGCGGTTTGTGGCAGATATGGTCAAGGCCCTGCAACTCAACGCCATCAGTGACTTCAAGCGCTATTACCGTTCGGTGGACGCCCTGCTCATCGACGATATTCAGTTTTTTGCCAAGAAAGACCGGTCTCAGGAGGAGTTTTTCCACACTTTCAATGCCCTGCTGGAAGGCGGTCAGCAGATGATCCTCACCTGCGACCGCTACCCAAAAGAAATAGACGGCCTGGAAGAGCGGCTCAAATCGCGCTTCGGTTGGGGCCTGACGGTGGCAGTGGAGCCGCCTGAACTTGAGACCAGGGTGGCGATTTTGATGAAAAAGGCCACCCAGGCACGTATAGACCTGCCACCGGACGCGGCATTTTTTATCGCCCAGCGAATTCGCTCTAATGTACGAGAGCTTGAAGGAGCACTTAAGAGAGTGATAGCGAGCGCTCACTTCACAGGCAAGTCCATCGATGTAGACCTGGTAAAGGAAAGCCTCAAGGATCTTCTGGCGCTGCAGGACAAGCAGGTGAGCCTGGATAACATTCAGCGTACCGTGGCGGAGTATTACAAGATCAAGGTAGCGGATCTGATGTCCCGCCGCCGCAGCCGCTCGGTGGCGCGGCCCCGCCAGGTGGCAATGGCTCTGGCCAAGGAATTAACCAATCACAGCCTCCCCGAAATCGGCGACAGTTTTGGCGGCAGAGATCACACGACAGTCCTGCACGGATGTCGTAAAATCAAGGAACTTCGCGAAAGTAACTCCGATATTAGCGAAGATTACAAAAACCTGTTGCGATCGCTCACAACTTGATAGTCTTTGCCAGTTAGCTTTCGGCAGGCTCCATCTGCCTGCCTGCGACTGGCCTGTGGTCCTCGGTCAACAACAATAAACGCTATGTGTGGGAAGGGAAAACAGCTATATGAAGTTCACTATTTCGCGGGATGCCTTACTAAAACCGTTGAATCTTGTGGCCGGTGTGGTTGAGCGCCGGCAGACCCTGCCGATTCTGGCGAACGTATTGATGGTACTCGAGGGGGATCGCCTGGCGCTGACGGGCACCGACCTCGAGGTGGAGTTGGTTGGGAGGGTTCAGCTGGCGTCCGCGGGTGACTCCGGTGAGGTAACTGTCCCGGCCCGCAAGCTTGTGGATATCTGCAAGTCACTTCCCGAGGGCAGTGATATAGAATTTACCGCTCAGGACAGTAAGGTGACGGTCAAGTCCGGGCGCAGCCGTTTTACCCTTGCCACGCTTCCGGCGAGGGAATTTCCCAATGTCGAAGACAGTATGGGAACCCACCAGTTTACCGTCAAGCAAGGCCAGCTGAAGCGACTTATCGATCGTACCGGGTTTGCCATGGCCCAACAGGATGTCCGATATTACCTGAACGGCATGTTATGGGAGATCAAGGGCAAGCAAATGCGGGTCGTGGCCACAGATGGTCATCGGCTGGCGCTTTGCACCTTACCCGGCAAAATCGAAGCCAGCGACGATACCCAGGTCATCCTGCCCCGCAAGGGCGTGCTGGAACTCGCCAGATTGTTGCTGGAAGACGAAGCGGAGATAGCAATTGTGATTGGCAGCAACCACATTCGCGCTACCACCAATGACTTTACCTTTACCTCCAAACTGGTGGATGGCAAGTTTCCCGACTACCAGCGCGTGCTGCCCCGTTCTCCCGACAAGATTGTGCTCGGCTCCAGGCTGGAGCTGCGCCAGGCCTTTACCCGAGCCGCTATTCTCTCTAACGAGAAGTATCGCGGTGTGCGTCTGAAGCTGACCAAAAACAGCCTCGATATCGTGGCCAACAACCCGGAACAGGAGGAGGCTGAAGAGGCGGTGCCGGTGGATTACCAGGGAGATTCACTGGAGGTAGGCTTCAATGTCAGCTACCTGCTGGATGTTCTCGGAGTACTCAGCGGCGAGCAGGTCAAGTTATCCCTGTCGGATCCCAATAGCAGCGCCTTGCTGGAAGAGTCCGATGCGGGCGATTCCCTGTATGTTGTCATGCCCATGCGTCTCTAGTGAGGCGCATTTCCACCCATAATTCGTCCAGCGCAATTACTTTACGGGCCGGCCCCAGGCCCGACTTTCCCGGGCCAACGTGTCTCTAACCCGCTTGCAAATCAACCATGTCAGAAACCTGGAGCAGGTCACCCTGCTGGATCTGGCGCGGGTAAACGTTTTTTATGGCAGCAATGGCAGTGGTAAGACAAGTATCCTGGAAGCCATCCACCTGCTGGGGATGGCACGCTCTTTTCGCGGAACCAGCGTAAAGTCTCTTATAACTCACGGCCAGGCCAGTTGTATCGCTTTCGGTGTGGCCGGGGCGCTCGTTGGCACCGGAGCAGGGGTAAGCCTCGGAGTACGGCGGGGCATGGCTGGTGAGGCGCTGCTCAAGGTAGCCGGCAGCCCGGTCAAGTCGGTTGCCCGGTTGGTAGAGCACCTGCCGTTGCAGGTGATAAACGCCGACAGCTTTGAATTGTTGACCGGTGCCCCCGGCGCCAGGCGCCGTTACCTGGATTGGGGTGTGTTCCACGTGGAACATCGATTCCTGGAACAGTGGCAGCGCTTCCAGAGGTGTATAAAACAGCGCAATAAACTGCTCCGGCATGGTAAAATTCGCGATCAGGAATTGTCGGTTTGGTCGCGCGACCTGGCGACTGCCGGCGCGGCTATTGGCGACTACCGCAGCGCCTACTTCAAGCTCCTGGTACCCCGCTTTACAGATATTGTGAAGCAGTTGGTGCCGTCCCTCGGAGACAGGCTGGAGCTGCGCTATCAGCAGGGTTGGGACCGACAACTTACCTATGATTCGGCGCTGCAGAACAGTCTTGCCACTGATGTAGAGCAGGGCTATACCCATGTCGGGCCCCAGCGGGCGGATATCAGGGTGTTGATAGATGGACGTCTGGCTGCGGACACATTGTCCAGGGGGCAGCAAAAGCTGGTGGTCTGTGGCCTCAAGCTGGCCCAGGGGCAGTTAATGTCAGAGCAGGGTAAAGGAAGTTGTACTTATCTTGTTGACGATCTGCCCTCTGAGCTGGATCTGGAGCACAGCCGGCAGGTTTGCGAAATGCTGGCGTCGATGAAGGCGCAGGTCTTTATTACCTGTGTGGATAAGGCGGATATCGCCTCGGTCTGGCCTGAGGAGAATTCAACCATGGCCATGTTCCACGTGGAACATGGCACGGTTACGGCAGTCGCTGAGGCTGTCAGGTAATGTTCTGCTCCGCGGGGGGGCAGTTATATAAATAGAAGCGGGTTTGAGAGTAACGTTATGAGTGAAGGCGAACACAATTACGATTCTTCCAGTATCAAGGTCCTCAAGGGTCTGGACGCCGTGCGCAAGCGGCCGGGCATGTACATCGGGGATACTGATGACGGAACTGGCCTGCATCATATGGTGTTCGAGTTGGTCGACAACTCAATCGACGAGGCCCTGGCGGGACACTGTAGCGAGATCGCGATAGCCATCCACCCGGACGAGTCCGTCACCGTGTCGGATAATGGCCGGGGCATTCCCACGGAAATGCATGAAGAGGGTGTCTCCGCCGCCGAGGTCATCATGACCGTGCTGCACGCGGGCGGTAAATTCGACGACAATACCTACAAGGTGTCCGGTGGTCTGCACGGTGTGGGGGTATCCGTGGTCAATGCCCTCTCCGAAGAGCTCGTGCTGACGATTCGCCGTGAGGGCAAGATGTACGAGCAGGTATACCGTCACGGCATACCCGACGCGCCTCTTGCGGAAATAGGAACCACCGGAATTACCGGTACTACGGTTCGGTTCAAGCCCTCCCCCGAAACATTTACCAATATAAAGTTCCATTTTGAGCAACTCGCAAAGCGCTTGCGGGAGCTGGCCTTCCTTAACTCCGGCGTTCGCATTGTCCTGAAGGACGAGCGCAGCGCAAAAGAAGAAACGTATCAGTACGACGGCGGCCTGAAAGCCTTCGTCGATTACCTCAACCTCAACAAGACCCCGGTCAATCGTCCCTTCCACTTCCAGTTTGATACTGACGATGGAATTGGCGTGGAAGTGGCCCTGCAGTGGAATGACTCGTTCCAGGAAAACATTTTCTGTTACACGAACAACATCCCCCAGCGCGATGGCGGTACCCACCTGGCCGGCTTTCGCGCCGCCCTCACCCGCAGCCTGAATTCCTATATCGAGAAAGAGGGGCTGGCCAAGAAAGCCAAGGTCAATACGACCGGAGATGACGCGCGGGAAGGTTTGACAGCGATCATCTCGGTCAAGGTACCGGACCCCAAGTTTTCCTCCCAGACCAAGGACAAACTGGTTTCCTCCGAGGTTAAAACCGCGGTTGAGCAGACCATGAACACCCAGTTCAACGATTACCTGCTGGAAAATCCGGCCGAGGCCAAGTCAGTGGTAGGTAAGATGCTTGACGCCGCCAGAGCGCGGGAGGCCGCGCGCAAGGCCCGGGAAATGACCCGCCGCAAGGGCGCCCTGGATATCGCGGGACTGCCCGGTAAACTGGCGGATTGCCAGGAAAAGGACCCGGCCCTGTCAGAACTGTACCTGGTGGAGGGAGACTCGGCGGGTGGCTCAGCCAAGCAGGGCAGAAACCGCAAATTCCAGGCGATTCTTCCGCTGAAAGGCAAAATCCTCAACGTGGAAAAAGCCCGTTTCGACAAGATGCTGGGCTCCGCCGAGGTTGGCACTATTGTCACCGCGCTGGGCTGCGGTATCGGCAAGGATGAATTCAACGCGGATAAGCTGCGCTATCACAGCATCATAATCATGACCGACGCTGACGTGGATGGTTCTCATATTCGCACCCTGTTGCTCACCTTTTTCTTCCGGCAGATGCGGGAGTTGCTGGAGCGCGGGCATATCTTTATTGCCCAGCCGCCCTTGTACAAAATTGCCAAGGGCAAGCAACACCAGTATCTCAAGGATGATGAGGCGCTGAACCAGTACCTTACACAAGCCGCGCTCGATGGCGCTTCAATTTTTGTTAATCCCGACGCGCCTCCTGTCACCGGTAGCGGCCTGGAAGAGCTGGTGGCCAGGTTCCGATCGGTGGCCGGTACTATCGATCGCCTCAGTCGCCTGTATACCGCCGAGGTACTTTGGCAAATGGTCTACGGCGAGTCGCTGTCCCTCGAGCAGATGCGGGATGAGCAGGCAGTTAGCCGCTTCAGTGAGCAGTTGAGTGAGCGCTTACTAACCGTGGCATCCAAGGGCAGCCTGTATTCTGTTGTGGTCCGCAAGGACCAGGAGCGCCAGCTTTACTTCCCTGTGGTAAAACTCCTGGCCCATGGTGTCGAATCCGAAACCGAATATCACCATGAGTTCTTTGCCTCTGGTGAGTACCGTACCCTGGTTGCTCTGGGGGCAACCATCAACACCCTGATCGAAGAGGATGGCTACTTCAAGCGGGGTGACAGGACTCTGGCTACCCGCAGTTTTGCCGAGGGTCTCGACTGGCTGATGACGGAAGCACGCAAGGGTTACAGCATTCAGCGCTACAAGGGTCTGGGGGAAATGAACCCGGAACAGCTGTGGGAGACAACCATGGATCCCGAGGTGCGCCGCATGCTCAAGGTGACCATAGAGGACGCCATTGCCGCGGACCAGATCTTCACCACGTTGATGGGCGACCACGTGGAACCGCGCAGGATCTTTATCGAGGAGAATGCGTTGTCCGTGGCGAACCTGGATGTTTAGCCAGGGATAGTGTTGGTTCTCACGCTATTTGAAAATTTCTCACGATAAATGACGCAGTAGCTCGCGATTTTCTGTCCCCGGATTCCGTTGGTCAAGCTCGGCTGCTATAGCGGGCCTTTCCCATTCCGGGGGGCCCCAGAGGTGCTTCAGGCGGAAGCTCAGCGGGCCCGGCATGGATATGTCCTTGAACATGCTCCCATATTCCCGGAATGTCAGTTTAAAGGGGTTAAATCCAGGAGTTGAGTTAATCAGGCTGACGACACCATATTCGACCTGCTCATCAGGGGACTCCGTGGCATAGGTCCCGAACAGGTGGTCCCAGATCATTAGAACACCACCCATATTGCGATCCACATAGCCGGGGTTCCTGCCGTGATGCACGCGGTGATTGGAAGGAGTGTTGAACACCCATTCGATCTGCTCCGGAAATCGTCCAAACCATTGTGTGTGAGGAAAGATCTGGAATATCAGGTTTGCAGCTAACATAAGCAATACGGATTCTGGTTTGAAACCCAGTAGCACTGCTGGAATAAAAAAGACGTAAACACCCACAAAGGCATAGAGGACGCTCTGGCGGAAAGCGACTGTATAGTTGAAATGCTCCGATGCGTGGTGCACCTCATGCACTCCCCATAGGAAACGCACACGGTGTGCTGCCAGGTGGAACAGGTAGAAACAGAAGTCCACTAACAGGAACAGCACCAACAAACTTGCGGGTGTCAGTTCGAGGGAAAACAATCGGAATTGATAAAGCCACTCATAGGCTGGCAAGACCAGGGCCACAACCATGAGGCCCTCGGCAATCAGAACGTAGACAGCCCCCATCGCGATGCTGGCGGCTGAATCCCGAACTTCGAAGATGTCAGTTCCCCGGAAATGGAACCATTCCACTGTTGCGAGCAGGAGAATGATGGGTAGTGCCGACAGGGTCAGTAATTGGCTGGCTGGCAGGGCCGCGACCAAATTCTGAATAGCGAGCATTGCTTCTCCAACATGCTCCGAAATCATGCTTGGCTCCCGATGGTGGTCCGGTGTAACAGACGGTCATGTCCTTCGTATCCACCGGTTGCCCGGTGAAGTACAGAGCGGTTGTCCCACATGACCAGCATGTTGCTCGACCACTTGTGGCGGTATTGGAACTGCTGGCTGGTTTGCCATTGGTGAAGCTCCAGTAAGAGCTCTGAGGCCGCATCCTGCTCCATACCCTCTATACCGATGATATAGCCGATACAACCGAACAGGCTTTCCCTACCGGTTTCCGGGTGTACTTTTATGAGCGGGTGCAAAAGCGTGTCCCTGGCAACTTTAGAGACTTTTACCCGCATACTGCGACCGGACCCCGCATCCGCTTTGCCGTACAAGCCCTCGGGTGCGTAAGCTCCTGCGGCCGAATGGATTGCATGGCGACCCTCAATCCGGGCCCTCAACGTCGAAGGCATTTCCTCAAGTGCCATGTACTGGTTGGCAAACAGCGTATCTCCGCCGGATTCAGGAATTGTGATCCCGTAAAGGCAGGTGCCAGCGGGTGGATTACTCTGAAAGCTCCAGTCGGTGTGCCATGCCTCGGCAAATATAGATGAGGTCTCATCGGCGTTGCGTTGAATGGCGATTATATGCTCCCGGCCGGGTATTGGTTGTACGAAAGGGTCATCGCCGAAATTGCCAAAATAAGCAGTGAACCGCTCCAGGTCATCATCGCTTATACACTGATTGGGGAAGGCGAGAACACCGTGCTCAATCCAGGCTGCGCGAATGTCGGCGACAAGGGAGTCGCCAAGCTCCATGCTTAAATCAACGCCAGATACCTTGGCGCCACAGGCCTGGCCACTGGGTGTTACCGTAATAGTCATGGTCCTTTTCCCTTGCTCCTGCATTTCTTCCGATGATAGGTAGACCACATAGAATATGATTGACATACTACGCCATCATTTATACATATAACGCCAAAAGCGCTGGACTCATGGTGATTCGAATATCGGGCAGTTTTAGCCAGATTCTCCGCCTGTGGATGGTGCGCAGAGGAATTGTCTGCGACGGCCTGGAGGCAAGGCTGGCCCTCGCCTCGCAACAAGAGACTGTAAGTGTTGAGGACTGGCGTGCTTTATTAGGGGAGGCGGAAGAACTGTGTCCCGGCCAGCCAGTGGGGCTGCAGATTGGGTCTGAGGTGCAGGTCACACATGCCGGAGTGTTGGGTTACCTGTTGCTCAATAGTGATAGCGTTGCAGATGCATTGGAAACGTACCTGCTCTGTGAGCGACACTTTTATGGCGTAAATTTTGCTGAGCTCTCGCAAGGTGATTCAGGCTGGATGCTTGCCTGGCCTGATCAGCTTGGGAATGACAACGCGGCGTTTGTGCAAGTTGGCCTGACAGCGCTGGTTACCTTTCTTCGTCAGCGATTCCCGGGGGGTTGCGACCTCGTGTCCGTCTCCTTGACCGGTGCCGAGCCGGATAGCATCGTTCCTTTTGAGCGATTTTTCGGCTGCCCCGTCACTTTTAATTCAGTATATCCTGGGCTAACTTTTGATGCGGATACGATTCACCGGTCGAGCTCTGGGGTCCTCCCGGAAAATTTTCACGCCATGCGCCAGCAACAGCAAAGCGCCTTTTCCACTGTGGCTGGCACAGATGACCCTTTCCTGAAGTGCCTCCAATCGGCTTTATTGAAGTCAATTCCAGAGGGCGGGGCGACCCTACCGAAAGTTGCGCGGGCAATGAATCTTTCCCCCAGGACATTACAACGCAGACTGGTCGAATATAAGCTCTCGTATCAGGCATTGCTTGATGCTGTGCGAGAACAGCTCGCCCGTCGCTATTTATCCCGTACTTCCCTGCTGCTTTCTGAAATCCCTCTTTTGCTCGGTTACTCCGATCAAAGCGCATTCAATCGAGCGTTCCGGAGTTGGACAGGT
>JAHEBL010000115.1 GCA_024642265.1 Haliea sp.
ATGAACAGTATTTCAGATCCTATTGTTATCGACTATTACACCGATGTGCTGTGTGTCTGGGCCTGGATTGCGCAACCGAGGCTCGATGAGCTGCATGACAAGTGGGGCAGCCGGGTTGATATACGCCACCGCTATGTTGATATTTTCGGCGACAGCCACGGCAAGATCGAACGGCAGTGGGGTAAAGGCGATGGTTTTGAAAAGTTTGCGGGCCACGTGGCAACATCGGTAGCCCCGTTTGACCAGCTTGCAGTGCATCCGGAGATCTGGAGGAAGGTTCGCCCACGGTCATCGCTGTCGGCACATGTGGTACTCAAGGCTGTTGAGCTGGTTGCCGGCACAGCATTGGTGGAGCCTGCTGCCCGGCGCATCCGGCATGCATTTTTCACCGAGGCGAGGGATATCAGCGATATGTCACTGCTGCTGGAACTGGTGCTCGCCGCGGGTATTGATGCCCGGCCACTGCAAGTTGCATTGCGCGATGGCAGCGCCCTGGCTGCCTTGAGCGAAGACCAGCGCAGCGCCACCGCTTTGGGCGTCCGGGGAAGCCCCACCTGGGTTCTCAATGAGGGCCGGCAGGTGCTCTATGGCAATGTGGGTTACCGTATCCTCCACGCCAATATAGAGGAGTTGGCGAAACACCCGGGCGCAGAAGCCAGTTGGTGTTGAGAACCCCGAGGGTCGTCGCATTATTTGCATCCGGGATGGACACTGGTTAGCTTAGTGCCCGGCAAAGAAAACTGGTTTAAGGTACTTCGATTTATTTGCTGATGCCTCCGCGTAGCCTCGGCTCCCGGGGCTTCCGGCAAGCACCCCAGAGGATAAAAAAACATGTCATCCAACAGCCTTGATATTCAACGCCTGTTCAACCTAGAGGGCAAGGTTGCCCTCGTCACCGGTGGTTCCAGGGGGATCGGTTATATGATCAGCCAGGGCCTGCTGCAGGCAGGCGCCCGGGTATATATCAGCGCCCGCAAGGCCGCAGCCTGCGAGGCTGCGGCGGAGGAGCTGCGCCAGTACGGTGAGTGCATTGCGCTGCCCGCTGATGTCGCAACCCCTGAGGGCAGGCAGGCCCTGTGCGAGGTGTTGGCCGATGCCGAACCGCGCCTGCATATACTCGTCAATAACGCGGGGGCTGCCTGGGGTGAAACCTATGAGGCCTATCCCGAATCCGCCTTTGATAAACTGATGAGCGTGAATGTGACCGCGGTGTTCGCCCTTACCCGCGCCCTGACCCCATTGCTCGAGGCGGCGGCGGCGCCTGATGACGACCCGGCGCGGGTAATCAACATCGGCTCCATGGACGGTCTGCACATCCCCACGGTGACAGGCGTCGGTACCTACGCCTATACGGCGAGCAAGGCGGCGGTGCACCACCTGACCCGGCATCTCGCGGTGGAGCTGGGCCCCCGGCAGATCACGGTCAACGCGGTGGCGCCGGGCTTCTTTCCCAGCAAGATGACAGACCATCTGTTCGACGTGCGCCTGCGGGAGATCGAACAGAACAGCCTGCTTGGCCGGGTTGGCAAGGACGAGGAGATGGCGGGTATCGCTATTTACCTGTGTTCCCGCGCCGGGGCGTATACCCATGGCACCGTCATACCCGTCGACGGCGGTACCTCTATCAACCCCCGGCACGTGCGGGTTACCAATGGCTGAAATCGGTTTGTTGAGTTATCCCGGGAGTTGAGCCTGTCGCCTTTTCCCCAGTCATTGGCACCAAAGCCGGTGTCCCTGCAGCCCTGTGGCCTTACAATCGAGGGTCACATTTGTTCTACCTGACAGGAAATTGCCATGTCACTGGATTTTGACAGCGCCCGCTTGCCCAACCCAAACATACGGCCCGAGCACGAGGAGTGGCGCACCCAGCTGCGCCGCTTTATCGATAAGGAAATCATGCCCCATGCCGAGGACTGGGACGAGGACGGCCATATCCCCATTGAGCTGTGGCCCAAGGCCGCGGCGGTGGGTCTGCTGGGCCTGGGCTACCCGGAGGAATTTGGCGGCACCAGCGAGGGCATCGAAGTCTGGCACCACTGGATAGCCAATGAAGAGCTGGCGCGTATCGGGGTGGGCGGTATTCCCGCCAGCCTGATGGTGCACGGTATCGGCCTGCCGCCGGTGCTCAACTGGGGCAGCCAGGCGATGAAAGAAATGGTCGCACCGCCTGTACTCGCGGGTGAAAAGCACATATCGCTGGGCATCACCGAGCCCGGTGGCGGTTCCGACGTGGCCCAGCTGGCCACCACGGCGGTGCGGGACGGCGACCACTACGTGGTGAACGGCTCCAAGACCTACATTACCGGCGGCCTGCGCGCCAACTGGGTATCCACCGCGGTGCGCACCGGCGGCCCGGGCGCCGGCGGCGTTTCCATGCTGTTGATACCCACCGACGCGGAAGGTTTCAGCCGCACCCCGCTGGACAGGAAGCAGGGCTGGTGGGCCTCGGACACCGCCACCCTGTACTTTGATAATGTGCGGGTGCCGGTCAGCAATCTCATCGGCGAGGAGAACAAGGGTTTTCTGGTTATCATGACCAATTTCAACTCGGAGCGCATGTTCATGGCGGCCGCCATGGAAGCACTCGGTCGGGTCTGCCTGGAGGAGGCGGTGATGTGGGCGCGCGAGCGCAAGACCTTTGGCAAGCGGCTGGCGGATCACCAGGTGATCAGGCACAAGATTGCGCAGATGAAGCAGAAGCTGAACGCCACCCAGGCTTATATCCGTATCTGTTATGAGTCCATGGAGGCGGGCAATGCCAACCCCGGGGATATTGCCCTGTTGAAGGTGCAGGCCAGTGAGACCATGGAATTCTGCGCCCGGGAGGCCATGCAAATACTCGGGGGCATCGGTTACATGCGCGGCAACCGGGTGGAGCGAATTTATCGTGAAGTCAGGGTCAACGCTATCGGCGGCGGCTCCGAGGAGATCATGCGGGACCTGGCGGCCCGGCAGTACGGGCTCTGAATTGAATTGTTGAGAGAGAACTGACAGCAGGATGACAAGAGCATGAGTATCAGTGAACAGGAACTGAACGATTTCCGCGGCCAGGTATCCGCCTGGATGAAAGACAACCAGCCCGCCGATCCCGGCTTCCTGCTGCCGCAGACTTTCATGGAGGTCGGCGACGAGCGGCAGCTTGAATTTTTGCGGGAGTGGCAGCACAAGGTCTGGTCCGCGGGCTACCTGGGCATGGCCTGGCCGAAGGAATACGGCGGCGGCGGTGTGGAGCGCGTGTTCCAGGCCATCGCCGACCAGGAGATGCGGCGCCACGCGGTACCCATCTGCTTCAATGTCATCGGCCTTGGCTGGGCGGGCCCGCTGATTATCGACATCGGCACCAGGGAGGAGAAAGCGCGCTACCTGAAAGGCATACTCAGCGCCGAGGACATCTGGTGCCAGGGCTTTTCCGAGCCAGACCACGGCTCCGACCTCGGCAACGCCCAGACCCGGGCGGTGCGCGACGGGGACGAGTACGTGCTCAACGGCCAGAAGATCTGGACCACCATGGGCAACTTCGCCAAATATATGATTCTGCTGGCCCGCACCAATCCGGACGCCGCCCGCAAGTACGACGGTCTGTCCTATTTCCTGGCGCCTATGGATGTGCCGGGAATCGAAACGCGGCCCATCCGCAAGATCACCGGCGAATACGGCTTTACCGAGACCTTCTTCACGGACGCCCGCATCCCGGCCGACTGCCTCATGGGCGAAGAGGGGCAGGGCTGGAAAATAGCCATGCAGACGCTGCAGTACGAGCGCGGCGCGGAGGCGGGTGCCGCCGGCGGCCTGATGATGGTGCGGGTCACCATCGACGACATGATCGAGGAAATACGCGATATGCAGCGCGACGGCGAACCGGTACTGCAGGATCCTGTGGTGCGCGACCAACTGGTGAAGATGATCATGGAAGAGAAGGCGATCGCACTGGGCGACAAGCGCGCGCATGTGGCGCCGCTTACCTCGGATTATCCCGGGTCATTGCCCCTGTCCCACAAGTTGCGCTCCACCGAGATGACCCGGCGTATGCGCCAGTTCGCCATCAACCTGCAGGGCGCCGCCGGCGCTCTCTACGTGGGTGATGCCGCGGCGCGCCAGGGCGGTTTCTGGCAGCGCGCCTATTTCAACAGCTTTTCCGCGACCATCGGCGGCGGCACCAGCCAGGTGCAGACCAATATCGTCGCTGAACATATCCTCGGTCTGCCGAAGTAAGGAGCCACACCATGTCGGTTATAGGGAATACCACGCTGAGCTTCAGTGAAGAGCAGGCCATGTTGCTGGACGTTGCCCGGGAGTTTTGCAGGAACAAGTCACCCATCGCCTCGGTGCGGGCGCAATTGGAAACCGACAGCGGCTATGATGCCGTCCTCTGGGATGAGATGGTGGCGCTGGGCTGGGCCGGTATCTCCCTGCCGGAATCCTGTGGCGGATCTGCTATGGGTGTGGCCACGGTGGTGCCGGTCGTCGAGGCGATGGGGCGCGCCATGCTGGGCACGCCCCTGGTGAGCACCACACTGGCGGCCCAGTTGCTGCTGCGCGCGGGCGGCGAGAGCCAGGCGGAAGCCGTGTTGTCGGAGATTGCCGGTGGAGCTGCTGCTACCGTGGCCCTGCTGGAAAACCCGGACTGGGGCGATAGCCGGATCGGCTGTACCGTCGGCGCCGACGGCGTGCTCAAGGGCGGCAAGTGCTTTGTCGCAGACGCGACAGCGGCGCGCTTGTTCGTGGTCGTGGTCGAGCAGGCGGGGGCGCCCGCGCTGGCTATCGTCAAGGCGGAACAGTTGGCGGCCGGCGCTATCGCTCCCAATACGCTTATCGACCAGACCAAGCGCAGTGCCAGTGTGGATTTCACCGGCGTCCCCGTGGCACAGGACATGCTGTTGACCGGTGCTGCCGTGGTCACCGCACTGCGCGACCTGCGCCTGCTGGGTGCCCTGCTCACGGCGGCGGAGGCCACCGGCAGTGCCGCGAGCTGCCTGGATACAATTGTTGATTACCTCAAAACCCGCAAGCAGTTCGGCAAGCTGATCGGGTCCTACCAGGCCCTCAAGCACCCGACGGTTGATATCCTGACGGCGGTGGATTCGGGACGCTCCTTCGTTTACCACGGCGCAAGCCTTGTTACCGATGCGCCACTGGAGCGGGATGCGGAAATTGCCTGCCGGATGGCCAAGGCCCACGCCACCGAGACCCTGCTTTACGCGGGGGACCGGGCCGTACAGTTTCACGGCGGTATGGGTTTTACCTACGAGTGTGATGCCCAGCTTTATATCCGCCGCGCCCAGTGGAGTCAGCAGCAGTATGGTGACGCACAGCACCATCGCAAGCGGTTGGCGGCCCTGTTGCTCGATTAGCGGTACCCCTCAACGCCCCGATCTCCATGTCGGCCTGGTCGTTGGATGGCGTGGGCCCCTTCCCCTCCTGTCCAGGTCTTGCCCTGGCACGTCCCGGTGCCGGGGTGAGGAGTTGTACCAGGTGGGGCAGTGATTGCCATATGGCTTGTTACGTGACGCGCATCATTGCGCAAAGCCATATAAAAAATATGGTATAAATACGCGTGGCAACCAGGGCGCAGTTGCTGCTTTGCGTGTTCTTGATACCCGGCTTGTGCCAGGAATCGCCAATAAGAATGGAGTGGCCCCGTCATGTTGCGCGTACTGGTTGCGATTGGTCTGTTATTTTTGTTCGTATCCTATTTCCCGGTCGGTTGCGGTGGGGGCGGGGGCGGTGGTGATGATAGTAGTGTTCCCGTTGAAAGCCCCGACATAACAGTCAGGGAGCCGGATGCCGAGGTAACGATCACCGCGGTGCGCGATCTTGGCCCAATCAAAATCAACGAAGGTATTCTGAAACGGGATTGCGGTTTCAGCGCAGTTTACGGAGGCAGGTCCGTCTGGTTGTTTGGCGACACCCTGCTGGCGGCGCCCAATGAAGACGACAGAACCTTTCTCAGCAACTCCTGGTCGTCGACCTTTGACACTGACGCGGGAGATGGCATTGCCGGATTTGGCGAGCGCGTCGATGCCGTGGGTATGCCGATGGAGTTCTTTTCCCTGACGGAAGTCGAAGCAGCCCTTGCTGATGGCCACGAGGGAGAGGTATGTGAAGATGTGGAATGTACGGCGCACTGGGACATATGGCCGGGCACCATAATTGTCGACGAGGAAAAGGACTGGGCATATATTTTCTATCGCAAGGTGTACTGCGAGAGTGGCCTGTTCAGGTTCCACCATGTGGGACACTCATTCGCGGTATGGAAGAATTATGCGGAGATGCCGGAACGCCCTGTATTTGACTATGTGGAGGATTACCCCACCCTGTTCTTTTCTGAAGATGGCGAGGCCGGGTTCGGCAGTGCAGCTGTCATGGTCGATAAGACGGCCTATGTATATGGCTGTGAACTGGGTGAAGACAAGCTGACCAAACCCTGTCATCTGGCCCGGGTTCCGATCGCCGATATTCTCGACAAGAGCGCCTGGGCCTTCTTTGACGGCATGGGGCACTGGTTGCCCGACTCACATCAGTCGGGGGCGATTTTCAATGGTAGCGACATGATGTCCGTATTTTTCGATCAGCATATCAACCGCTATGTGGCCGTTTATGGTGAGCCGTTGGGGGCCACAGCGATGCTGCGTACTGCGGCCAGACCAGAGGGGCCCTGGTCTGCGCCGATAAGATTATTCTCGGTTGATGCGCCGGAGAACGTTTACGGATGGGTCTACGATATTCTGGCCCACCCTGAGTTTTCCCAGGAAAATGGCAGGATTATCTATATAACCTACACGAAGAAAATCGACCAGATGAATTCACAGCTGATATTGGTAGCAGTCGAGCTGGACCCGCCCCGGTGAGTGGCACGGAGCGCTAAAGCTGACGATGCTACTGCCGCGTAACAGCATTTTGGCTGCTATTGGCCGCCGCGCCCTTGTCTTTTCGTTAATGGTGTTGCTTGCCGCCTGTTCCAATCCTGACATTGAACCGCCGATGGGGGAATCTATTCCCGCTGATCCCCTGTTTGTGCTGCTCGATGCCTATAAAGGCAAGGAGCAGTATTTCCTGCACTATCGTCGCGGCGAAAATATTTATTATGCCTCGGGACATCTCCCCATGGAGGCGATCTCCGGGCCGGCGGCCGATGACCGTAATTACGATATCCCCGTGATAGCCTCCATGGACCGCGGTGAGTTGGATTCCTGGGAGGAGCTGACCGCGAACCTGACGCCGATACCCGTGCTGGATGTACAGGACTGGGCGTCGTTGCGCGAACAACTGTTTGAAGAGTTGGTGCCCACTGAGGAAAACAAGGGCGTCGCAATCAGTTTCGACCGGGTGGACTATTTCCTGTTCTATGACAAGGCGGGTAACTTTCGTGCCAGGCGCTTGATAGACATGCCGCCCTGGTACTCGGTGGCCAGGCGTGTAGATCTGCGCCAGTATTTTGAAGGCTGGCAACCCGTCCTGCAGGATTTTTTGCAGGCGGCCGGTATCGAGTCAGAGGATGTTATTTTCAGCACGGGTGATCTGGACCGGGGCTCGGTTCCCTTTTTGTATATCAACACCCGCAGCAAGCTGATAGTGCTTGTGCAGTACGATGATCTTTCCGAAAAGACACTTGGCGGTGTGCCTGGAATGCATGTGCTGCAGTCATTCTGGCATGTATTCCAAAGCCATACCTATACCATTCTGATGAGGCCGTTCAGTTCCATACAGAGCCTGCTGGCAGTTGTCTCCGATACCGCGGTGGAAACCGGTCGGTCGCTTATTCCCGGTCTGAATTTTGATGGGCCTGTTCCGCCGTTGGCTGATCACCCGGCGATGGATCTGGTGAGTTGGGAGGCGTATCTGGATAAGGCGCTGGGGCGTCCCGCAAGTCGCGGCGAGCTGAAGTTCCTGGTCGATGGTGAAGCGTTTTTTACCCGGTTTGTTGATATGTTGGCATCGGCGCGGGAGTCAATCGATATACGTGCCTACATTTTCGATAATGACGACGTGGCCCTGAACGTGGGAGAGCTATTGAAACGGCGCTCACGCGAGGGTGTGCAAGTACGCGTGCTTTTTGATGGACTTGGCTCCATAGGTGCGTCCGCAGCCCAGTCAATTTCCCTGCCGGATGAACATCGGCAACCGCTGTCGATAGAGAACTACCTGAAAAATGCATCCAGTGTGCAGGTGCGCAAGTCCAAGAATCCGTGGCTCACTGGTGACCATGTCAAGACAATGATTATTGACCGGGATCTTGCCTATATCGGGGGCATGAACATCGGTCGCGAGTATCGCTACGACTGGCATGACATCATGGTGGAAATCCGGGGACCGGTATTGGACAAGATTAACCGGGAGTTCGATATCGCCTGGGGCCGGGCCGGTATGTTCGGGGATTTCAGCTACCTGTTTAACTGGCGGGAACACAGCCTGAACCGCGACCTGGACGGTTACCCCGTCAGGCTTCTGTATACAAAGCCCGGCCAGGACGAGATATACCAGCTACAGCGCGAGGCGATACTCCGCTCGCAGAGCTATATATTCATAGAGAACGCGTATTTTACTGACGACGTGCTGCTTCGCGCATTGATTGTGGCGCGGCGCAGGGGTGTGGATGTCAGGGTAATTATTCCGCTGGAAACAGACAGGGGTATCATTACCCGGAATATCATCCTGGCTGCCAATGTGATGCTGGAGAACGGTATAAGGGTGTATATCTACCCCGGCTTTTCCCATGCCAAGGCAGCCATTTTCGACGGTTGGGCCTCCATGGGTTCCGCCAATCTCGACCGACTGAGTCTGCATATCAACAGGGAAATCAATATAGCCACCTCGGATCCGTCCGCGGTTCAGGCTCTGAAAGAGGCGCTGTTCGAACCGGATTTTGCGCGCTCCAGGGAACTCACAGAGCCATTCCCACTGCGCTGGACCGATCACATCATAGAAATGTTCGGCGACTACGTATTCTAGCGATAGCTGCTGAGCAAAAACGCGACTGTAAACGATTGTTTCGGCGCAATACCCGGTAGAAGCGCTGCAAAACCGCGTCGCTGTGATCGAATACCTGCCCTTATTGCGTGATCAGGCGGCCTGCTGCGCCGCATGGATTGCCACAAAGTCATCCATGGTGAATTCGCCGACAATGTTCAGGTCGTCATCGAGAAATTCATACAGTCTGCCATCGGTGCCGCGGATGCTGAACAGGATCACCACATCCTCATCGCCCCCGCCCTCCCGGTGGGGCTCGTCGCTTGCGTGACTCACGGTGTAGCGCCCCGTAGGCCGAACCTCCTTGAGCCGGCCATCCGGCTCGTAGAGTCGATGTTCGCCCTGCAGTACCAGCAGGTGATTCAGGGCGACATGGCGATGCAGCAAGATCTGCTCATTTGCATCGAACTTCAGCAGTACGTCGATGATCTGTCTCTCGGGGTCGATGTCCAGGACAAAGTAGCTCAGGTGGTCGATACCCTCCAGCTGATTCCAGGTCACGGTTTCGTTGTTGAAGGTGAAGTCGGTCATGGTGGTATTCTCCTTACTGTGACTTTTTTTAAGATACTAATGCGGTGTGAACAGGTGCGCCGCCCTGGTTTTTCATTCGCCGTCCATGCCCGCCATGCACTCAACCTCAACCCGCGCCCCAAGAGCGAGGCCCGAGGCTGCCAGGGCGCTGCGGGCAGGGTAGCGACCCTTTTCGAAGTAGCCTGCATAGATAGTGTTGAATTCGGGCCACTCGCCAATGTCAGCGAGAAATACCGAGCACTTTATGATGTCAGACATGGCCAGGCCGCGACGCGCAAGGGTTGCCTTGATATTTTCCATCGTCTGGCGCGACTCGGGCCCGATGCCGCCGCTTACCAGTTCGCCACCTGCACCCGTACCGATTTCACCAGACAAATACAGTATGCCGTTATAAGCTACCGCTTCTGAGAAAGGTAAGTCCGGGTGTTTCGTGGAGGGGTATATGACCTGGCCGCCGGCTGAAGCCGGGCTTGCAACGAGTAAAGCTGTAAACAGGGCAACTATCCGGGGCGACATGGGAATACACCTTGTATTGTTTGCCCGTGCGCATGAGCGGGGCGGCGGTGATGGTTTTTGCGGGCCTGTATAATCATAGAACAGATTGCTGCGAACGCCATTGCTCGAGCGTGATCAAGCGATGCAAGCAAAGCCGCCAAGCTTTTGAAATGATCTTCAAGGAGAACCAACATGACAAAAATGCAACAGGACCGCCGTATTGACCCCAGGATAAAGGCGCTGCTCGGCGTTCTGCCGGCGGTGGTATTTGATAACGTCGATTCCCGCGAACAGGCTCTGAAAGAGGCATCCACCCCGGCGGCGCTCGCACAGCGCAAGCAAATGGAAATGATGTTCGATCTTATCGACAACGAGCAGGTGGCTCCCTCAAAAGGTCTCCGGATTTCCACGCACGAGTTCACTTCGGATCCCGACCGCAATACCATCAAGCTGCAGTTTATCCGCCCCGCCACGACGGAAACCCTGCCCTGCGTGTACTACATTCACGGCGGCGGTATGCAGTCGATGAGTTGTTTTCTCGGGATGTACCGCGCCTGGGGCAAGATCATTGCGGCCCAGGGCGTCGCGGTGGCAATGGTGGATTTTCGCAACTGCCTCACACCGTCCTCGGCGCCGGAAGTGGCGCCGTTTCCCGCCGGCCTGAATGATTGCGTGTCGGGAGTGAAATGGCTGGCGAGCCAGGCTTCCGAACTC
>JAHEBL010000022.1 GCA_024642265.1 Haliea sp.
GCTCGCGGCACCGCTGGCAAAAAGCGGCTACGGCCTCTACCTGCAAAACCTGCTGAGTGACGACGGGGTGGTGTTCGATGAAGTTTGAGGCCACCCCGCTGCAGGATGTCTACCTGGTAAAGCCCAGGGTATTCGGTGACCCGCGCGGTTTCTTCCTGGAGAGCTGGAACGCCGAGACCTTTCGCGCCGCCGGCTTCGACCTGCCCTTCGTACAGGACAACCACAGCCGCTCCGCCCGCGGCATCCTGCGCGGCCTGCACTACCAGACCGAGCACACCCAGGGCAAACTGGTACGGGTCACCTCCGGAGAAGTATTCGATGTGGTGGTCGACCTGCGCCGCTCATCCCCGACGCTGGGCAAGTGGTACGGCGAGTACCTGAGCGCCGACAATCACTACATGTTGTGGGTTCCGCCGGGCTTTGCCCACGGTTTTTACGTCACCTCGGACTACGCCGACTTCCAGTACAAATGCACCGACATTTACCATCCCCCCAGCGAGGTCTGCCTGGCCTGGGACGACCCGACCGTGAACGTCGACTGGCCGATCCCCCACGGTGAATTGCCGCAGCTGTCCGCCAAGGATGCCGAGGGGCTGGCCTGGGGTGATGCGCCGCTGTTTGATTGACCGCGCGGCCTGGTGACATGCGTTGATAAGCGGTTGAATACGGCCCCTGCTTGCAAGCTCAGCGGGGCAGCAGCGGCCGCCACCACTCCTCGTTGGTGAGAAACCAGTCCAGGGTCCGCTCCAGTCCGGTTTCAAAACTCTCCCGGGGCGAATAACCCAGCTCACCAGAAATCCGGCGGGCATCGATGGCGTAGCGCCAGTCGTGGCCGGCGCGGTCCTCCACGAAGGTGATCAATTCCCGGGCGCTGCCACCACAGGCGCCGGGCGCGGAGGGAAACCGCCTGGCGAGCTGCGGGTCCCGGGCAAAGCGCGCGTCCAGTGAATCGCACAGTTGCTCCACGATAGCCAGATTGCCCCACTCGTTGTTGCCGCCGATGTTGTAGGTTTCCCCGATTACACCGCGCTGCAACACCAGCTCGATGCCGCGGCAGTGATCCTCCACATAGAGCCAGTCGCGGATATTGCTGCCGTCACCGTACACCGGCAGGGGCAGGCCACGCAGGATGTTGGTAATGCACAGCGGTATCAGCTTTTCCGGGAAATGAAAGGGCCCGTAGTTATTTGAGCAATTGCTGGTGGTGACCTGCAGCCCGTAGGTGTGGTGGTAGGCCCGCACCAGGTGGTCGGATGCTGCCTTGCTCGCGGAATAGGGTGAGTTGGGCTCGTACTTGTGACTCTCGGTAAAGGCCGGCGCGGTGGCGGTGAGAGAACCGTAAACCTCGTCCGTGGACACGTGATGAAAACGGTGCGGGACCGCGGTGCCTGCCCCAAGCCACACCTCGCGAGCGGCCTTCAGCAGGCTGTGGGTGCCCACCACGTTGGTTTCGATAAACGCATCCGGTCCGGTGATGGAGCGATCGACATGGCTCTCGGCGGCAAAGTGCACCACCGTGTCCACCTCGTGCTCGCGCATGGTCTGCAGCACACGGCTGTAATCGCAGATGTCGGCGTGGACGAAGCTGAAGTTGGCCTGGCCCTGCAGGGCGTCGAGATTGGCGAGATTGCCGGCGTAGGTCAGGGCATCGTAGGCCACCAGACGATCGGCGGGGTGGTGCCGCGCCCAGTAATGAACGAAATTGGCGCCTATAAATCCGGCCGCACCGGTTACCAGCAGGGATCTACTCATCTTGCGACTCCTTTAAATCGACCAGCATGGCGTGCAACTGGTCTCGCCACGGGACGCCCGGCAGAGCCAGGTCCCGCCAGCTGGTGGTTTTGTCCAGTACGCTGTAGGCCGGGCGTTGCGCTGCCGTGGGGTACTCGCTGGCCGCAATCGGCCTGATCTTCACCGGCCGGGCCAGCAGCCCGATCGCACAGGCCTCCTCGCAGATCGCCCTGG
Source organism: Haliea sp. (assembly GCA_024642265.1). Taxonomy (GTDB): domain Bacteria; phylum Pseudomonadota; class Gammaproteobacteria; order Pseudomonadales; family Halieaceae; genus JARRPM01. Next base: position 1,966 of record JAHEBL010000022.1, read on the forward strand.
CAAAGTCGTACCAGCTGCACTGTCCGTCATCGCTCCAGTGATAGATGCCACGCAATTCGGGACGCGCCGCCGCCGCCCACAGTGCGCCCGCCAGCCCCCTCGCCCAGGTCGGGGTGCCGACCTGGTCGGCGACCACCGCCAGCTCGTCGCGCTCGGCCATCAGCCGCAACATGGTCTTGACAAAGTTACTGCCGAACCGTGAATACACCCAGCCAGTGCGCATTATCAGTGCACCCGGCAAGGTTCGTTGCACGGCAAGTTCGCCGGCCAGTTTGCTGCGACCGTACTCGCCCAGCGGCGCGACAGGGGCATCCACCCGATAGGGAACCGCGGACCGGCCGTCGAAAACGAAGTCCGTGGAAACGTGTATCAGGCGAATTCCACTGTCGCGGCAGGCGACAGCCAGGTTGGCCGGGGCATCGACGTTGGCGCGCCGGGCCGCTGCGGGGTCAGCTTCAGCCGCGTCCACTGCGGTATAGGCGGCGGCATTGAGAACTACAGAGGGGGCCAGCTCCGCGAGGCAGGCGCTGACGGCAGACGGGTCGGCGATGTCCAGTTGCTGCCGTGTCAGCGCAACGCAATCCACCTCCTCACCGGCGGTGCGCGACAACTCCCTGCCCAGTTGCCCGCCGGCGCCCAGCACTAATGCCTTCTGTATCAAACCACGACCTCTTGCACTGCCATTGCGCTGCATTCACCATTAATTTGCGGGCTATCTTATACTGGCAGCGTGTCGATGCCTATTCACCCGCCGTCCCACTGGAGAGTCTTTCCCTTGAGCGCCATATTTGAATCGACCGAGGACCTGCACCGTTGTGCGCGCCAACTCGCCGCGGGGGAGCTGCCTCCCGGCTGGGATATCGTGCCGGGATCCAGTAGTGCCCGCGTGGCCGTCCACTCCGCGGCGCAGGTCTATTACAAGGAGTTCACCACCCGCAGCCCAATGGCGCAGGTGAAGGCGCTGCTGTTCGGAAGCCGGGCCACACGCTTGCGCAAGCACGGAAACGCGCTGTTATACGCCGGCATCGAAGCCCCCGCGAGCCTGGCATGGGGCAAGCTTCCCGGCGGCAGGGAATACCTGTTCACCCGCGCTGCCGCGGGCCAGGACATTGCCAGCTGGCTGCAGGAGGCTTTGGCGGAGCGAAGCGGTGAGACGCTGGCCCTGCGGCGCAAACTGCTCGAGGATCTCGGCGTATTCATAGGTCGCCTGCACGCCACCGGGTTTGTAGCCGGAGACCTGCAGGCAACCGACGTACTGGCGGACCTGCGGGAAAACCGGTTTCAATTCACCCTTATCAATAATGAGAACACAATCAAGATGCTGCCTCCTTCGGGGAGGAAGCTGCTGATGAACCTGGTACAGCTCAATCTGCTGCCGCCGCAAACAATCAGCCGGACCGACCGGATGCGTTTCTTTGCAGGCTGGCGCCGACAAATGCGTGAGCTCTCGTCAATTGAGGCCAAGGTCCTGGCGGCCGAGGCGTTCCACGAAGCCATGCGGCAGATGTACGAATCAGGGAAGTTGTGACCCGGCAGTCGGCTGCACAAATCTGCAAAAAACGGATTCGTGGTGGGGCAACATCAACAGGACACTAAAACCCGAAGGCGCCTCCCAGCCTGCTGCAGTTGGCGCCGCCAGACCAGTTCTGCTAACTTCAGCGCTGTCGGTATGCGTTTTGTGGCCCGACCCCCTAATGATGAGGATATCGATTTGTCATTCACTGCCAGTCACATAGAAGAGCTGAACCTGCTGATGCAGTTCGATACCACGACCCTGGACCGGGGCATCAAGGTGCACTCAAACGCCCGCCAGGAAGTTATAGACGCCTGCCAGAGACTCTTTGACGAAGGCCTGGTCAGCCAGCGAGACGGCGGCTACCTGACCGACGCCGGAGTAGAGGCGCTGGCCCATGTACAGACGATCGCGGGTTTGCTGAACGCGCGGGAGCCGGGCTAGCATCAGCCAACCACAACAGCCGGATGCACATGGTATGAACAGCACAGCTGCAGCCATGCCCAGGCAATCCGGCGAGCCGCCACGCCAGGGAGCTGCTTGCAGCCCGGGAGAATAATTATGCAAAGTCGTGTTGTAAGTATTCGTCGAGCATCGGGTGTTCTCGCTTCGCTGGGCGCCTGGGTATTGCTGTTGAGCGGCATCACCGCTGCCGCGGAAAACTATGGTTATGACCCCGATGCCAACCCCGCGGCCACTTACCAGCAGGCGCTCGAACGGGCGAGCCAACAGGACAAGCTGGTTTTACTGGTGTTTGGTTCCGAGTGGTGCGCGGACTGCCGCAGCCTGAACAAGAAAATGGCGCAGGCCCCTCTCAGTGCAACCGTGGATGAACACTTTATAGTTGCCCATGTCGATATTGGTAACTGGGACAGGAATATGGCGTTTACCGAACAGTTCGGCGAACCGGTTGCAAAAGGCATCCCGTCCATAGTGATTGTCGGTTCAGACAAAAAACTGCTTTACGTCAGCGAGGCCGGCGAGTTCGCCTCCGCGCGCAGCACTGATCTTGAAAGCCTGGACGCGTGGTTCAAGGACAGGCTTGCCCTTATCGCACAGCAGTAGCGCTGGCTAGGACGGGCCTGCCGTTGCTCACCGGCGGCTAGACGAGGGGCGGGTAGTCCTTGCCATGCTTGTCCCGATGGCGTTTTCGAATAGCCTCGACGGCCGGCAGCATGCCGGCAGTGACCAGCTCCCGGCGACAAGCGGTGCCGGAACAGTAGCGATCCATAAAGACCCCGAATTGCCCGGGACTGGCACCCAGTGTCTCGGCATCGACCGCATAGCGGGCAAGATCCAGCAGCTGCCGGGTATGCAGCGGCAGTAACTGGCTGCGAACCGCTTTCACGATGCGCACCGCCTCCAGGTCCACCAGGTAGATTTGTGCTCCGTTCCATAACAGATTGCTCCACTTGCAGTCGCCGTGGGCGAAACCTGCCATGTGCAGCGCAGCCAGGGTATCGCCCGCGCATTGCATCAGCTGCCCGGCAGTCGCTGCCGTGGGTTGCTCCAGCCACAGCGCCCTGAGGTCGCGGCTGTTCTCGATAGCCTCGGTCAGCAGGAGCATCCCCTCCTCAACCAGCAGGCAGGCGAGAGGCGAAGGCACCGGCAGACCGGCAAGCGCAAGTCGTTGCGCTGCGTCAAAGCTGCCTACACCGCGGCCGTAACCGCACCGGAAACCGAGTCGCTGCAGGGGCGACTTCGCGAGGTAGAGTTTCAGGAAGCAGGGCCGCCCCTGCAATTCCAGCAAGCCCACCCTGCTGAAAACATCGGTTTTCAACAGCCGGGTATGCCGCTCCATCCAGCTCGTCATATCCGCGGGGGATTCCGCCAGGCGCCTGCCCAGTCCCGCAGCCTGGAGATCGCCGCGCAGCGAACGCCTAATACTCGCCACGTCGCAGGTCCTGTGAAATATCGACCTGTGGCCGACTGCCGCCCGCCTTGCGGTAGAGTTCCAGCGCCCGCCGCTCCACCTGCTGCCAAAGCTCCCGCTCCGCGCCGAGTGCAGTGCGCAGGCCGCCCTCGCTGTAGTGGCGCATGAATCGCAGCAGGTCGCGCCGCTTGAGACCGCAATCCATCGCGGAAAAGTACAGGCCCGCCAGATCCTTTACCTGCCAGCGACGTGGAGTCCGGCCGCGCACCTGTGCCCGGTGCAGGTCTATCAGGTAGCAGCGCGGTAGCGACTCCTGCAGGCTCGATTCATCGAGGTGGAAGTGGCATAGATAAAAATCGCGGTGGTTGATACCCGCGCGGTGCATGCGCATGGCACTCTCCCCCAGGGTGCGAATAAGGCTCAGGCGAACCGCCGGCGCCGGTGGCGCGATAGCCCACCTGGCACAGTAATCCTCGAGACTTATCGTTCCGGTCAGCTCGGCGGTAACGATCATCGAGCGCATGGTGGCAGGGTTCCAGCCCTTACACGCATAGGCCCCGATCGTCAGGGTGGACACACCCGCCCGCTGCAGGGCGAGAACGGCGCGGTATTCGTTGCTGGCCGAGACTACGGGCAGGCGCAGTTGCAGCAGGTTCTTGAAAACCTCGAACCAGCCCACGCCACTGTGCAGCTTGAGGAAGTAGGGCTTGCCTCGATACTGGAATCGCAGTGTCTTGCGCCCCTCCTTGCTGCGGTAGACATCCTCGGGCTGTGCCCTGGTGGCCACCGCCTCCGCCCAGGCCAGCAGTGGTCCCGCGCTCTGTGCCCTGGCCAACTCGCCCAGCGCAAAGCCGTCCGCCAGAAAGAAATCAGGCATCGGCGTCGCCCGGTTTGCGCCGAATGGCCTGCTCGACCAGGTCCGCGCCGGCGCTGTGCAGCGAATACAGATCCTCACGCCCGGCATACGCCAGGCCGTTGTCCCGGCACTGCTGCAGGAACGCCTTGTCCAGCGTGCGGCTGAGGGCGCGCTCCAGGGCATGCTGGCTGAAAGGCTCCGGCAGCACCAGCCCGCTATCAGCCGCCGCGATGTGGTGGGCGTAACCGCAGACCGCGCTTACCACCACCGGCAGACCGGCTACCAGCGCCTCGAGCAACACGATACCAGCCGCCTCGCTGCGGGCGGGGTGTACCAGCAGATCCGCGGCCAGCATCAGGTCGGGAATATCATCCCTGCCGCCCAGGAATGTCACCTGGTCCTGCAACTGCTGGCGCCGGGCCAGCAGGGCGAAGCGCCCTGCCCCGTCCTGCCCGGCCACCAGCAGACGCAGCTTACGCCCGGGGTGCGCGGCCCGCAGGGCCGCGAGAGCGCGAATGGCGCGGTCCAGTCCCTTGGTGACAAAGCCCGAACCGACAAACAGCAGGGTATGGACATCGTGGGCAAGTCCCAGGCTGTGGCGGGTCGCAGCGCGCCGGGACACGGCATCCGCCGGCCTGCGGCGATCCGGCGTGACGCCCGGCGGCAACAGGTGCAGGCGCTCAGTGGGGGTGTGGTAGTGGCGCTCGAACTTATGCTGTTCGCTCGCGGACAGGAGCAGTATTTCCGTACTGCCCGCCGGGTCAAAAACCGCTCTTTCCCAGGCCGCAAAATGCCTGAAGCGCCAACCCAGACGATAAACCGGGCCACGCGTGCGCAGTGCGTTGTCGATAAAACAGGGGTCACCGGCATAGTAGACATCCAGACCCGGCATTTTATTGAAGCCGATTACGCCATCTACGGGATCAGCCGCGAGCTCATCCTGCACCCACTGCAGAAAGTGCTCGTTACGCCGTACATTACTGCCGCTGGCTGCCGGCGCGATACGCAGGGCAACAGCGGGCAGCGTTTGGCCCTGCCAGGCGGTGCAATAAACGCGGCAATCATGGCCGCGGCGCTGCAACTCCACCACAAAACGGGCGCAGTCCCGCTGCAGACCACCATAGGGAAAATACTTGTAGATCAGGAACGCCAGACGCATGCTCAGGCAGCCTCCTCAATAGCCGCCGCAAGCGACTGCCACACCGCTGTTGCAGTAATCGCCTGCATCAGCGTGAGCGGGTCACTGATATCGCCATCGACCAGCGGTGACTGCAGATGAACCTGGTTGCGGCCGTAGGCGCCCACCAGGCTGGTGCGGGTCGGGCCGTAAAGTGAGACGGTGGGCACGGCCAGTGCGGCGGCCAGGTGGCCCAGACCGGTGTCGACGGCCACCGCGCCTTTGACCCGCTGTAACAGCCCGGCGAGCTCGCGCAGGCTCATCCGCGGCAGCACCTCGGTGTTGCTGCTGCCCCCGGCAATTCGCCGCGCACGCTGCAATTCCTCTTCATTACCCCAGGGCAGCCATACCCGGTAGCCCGCGTCTTCCGCCAGCTTCGCCAGCGCCGTCCACCGGGTCTGCGGCCACAGTTTTTCAGCGCGCGCCGTGCCGTGAAAGAACAGCAGGCCAGCGGGCAGGTCACCGGCAGCGGCGGGTACCGCCGAATCCAGGCCGTATTCCCCGGGCGTCCTCGGCAGCGGGTAGTCCAGCGCGCGGGCGAACAGCAGCCGGGTGCGCTCTACCGCGTGCAAGTCCCGCGGCACATGAACAGTGTGATCATAGGCCAGGGCCGCCAGTTGTTCCCGCACGGTGGCCCTGTCCATGCCATAGCGCGACGCCGGCACGAGGCGGGCGATCAATGCGCTTTTGAGCAGGCCCTGGGCATCGATCACCGCGTCGTATGGCTCCTCCCGCAGGGACTTTCGCGCCGCGCGCCACTCGGGGCCGGTGAAGTCCCTGAGCGGACGCTTGCGCCAGCGCCGGATCGCCACGGGTATCACCCGCTCCACTGCGTCGTGCCAGGCGGGGATCTCGGCAAAGGCCTCCTCCACCACCCAGTCAAAGACCAGGCCGGGCAAGGCTGCGGCGGCATCGCCCAGAGCCGGCAGGGTGTGTATTACATCCCCCAGGGATGACAGCTTCACCACCAGCACCCTCACAAGGACACTCCTCGCGCCAGCAGCGATTCCAGTTCCCCCGCCACACGTTCCATGGGGGTGTAGCGCATACAGCCGTGATGCCCCAGCGGACACTCGCGCTGGAAACAGGGTGTGCAATCGATGTCACTGGCCACGATAGCGGCGTTGTCATTGAGCGGCGGGGTGAAGCCGGGCGAGGTGGCGCCATATACCACCACCAGGGGCCGCGCGAGCGCGGCGGCGATATGCATCAGTCCGGAATCGTTGCTGACCACTGCCGTTGCCAGGGACAGCAGGTCCACCGCCTCTGCCAGGCGGGTGCGACCGGCCAGGTCAAGACAGCGGGGGTGACCGCCGCACAGCTCACGGATGACAGCCGTGACCGGCTGGTCGTTGACAGACCCGAACAGGGCCACCTGCCAGCCTTTCTCCAGGTAACGGTCTGCCAGCCCGGCATAGTAAGTATCGGGCCAGCGTTTGGCGCCGCCGAATTCAGCGCCGGGACAAAGCGCCAGCAGGGGCCGGTCCGGCGCCATACCCATCTGCTGGCTGCAGCGCAGGGCCTGCTCCCGGTCTATCGCCAGCCGGGGGGCCGGCAGCCGCGCCGGCAGAGTCTCACCCGGCGCCTGGCCCAGCGCGACAAAGCGCTGCACCATCAGCGGCAGCGCCTGCTCATCCAGTACACGCAGATCGTTTAACAGGCCATAGCGCTGCTCACCACGCCAACCGGTGCGGCGCGGGATGCCTGCGAACAGCGGCACCAGGGCAGATTTGAACGAGTTGGGTAACAGCAGGGCCTGGTCGTAACCGCGCGGCCCGAGCTCGCGGCCCAGGCGCCAGCGCCGGCCCAGGCCCAGCTCGCCGTGGCCGAGGGGCATGGGGATGGCGTTGCGGACCTCCGGCATGCGCTGCAGCAGGGGTTCGCTCCAGGCGGGTGCCAGCACGTCGATAGTCACGCCGGGGCGAGTTTGTTGCAGGAATATATAGAGAACCTGGGACATCACCATGTCACCTACCCAGGACGGGCCGATGACAAGTATATTGCGGGGACTGGCCGTCACCCGAACCGGCCTGGCGCCGATCCGGGGCAGTGTGGCCCTGTCAGGCCACCGGCTCCAGCCACTGGCTGTTCTCGCTCCGCTTGCCGCGCACCGTATCAAAATACATGCTCTGTAATTTCTCGGTCACAGGCCCGCGACTGCCAGTGCCAATCTTCCGGCCATCCAGTGAACGGATGGGCACAACCTCGGCCGCCGTGCCGGTGAAGAACGCCTCGTCACAGATATAGACCTCGTCCCGGGTAATCCGCTTTTCACGGATGGTGTATCCCAGTTCCTCGGCCAGCGTAAAGATGGTGGCCCTGGTTATGCCGTCAAGGCAGGAGGTCAGGTCAGGGGTGGAGATCTGGTTGTCGCGGACAATGAACACGTTCTCACCGCTGCCCTCTGCGACACAGCCTTCATTGTCCAGCATCAGCGCTTCCTCAGCGCCGCAGTCAAGTGCCTCGCGCAGCGCAAGCATGGAGTTTATGTAGTTGCCGTTGGCTTTGGCTTTACACATCGCTATGTTGATGTGGTGGCGGGTAAAGGAGGAGGTGCGCACAGTGATACCGCGGTCCCGCGCTTCCGGGTCCATGTAGGACGGCCAGGGCCAGGCCGCTATCATCACATGGGTCTTCAGGTTGTCGGCGCGCAGACCCATGCCCTCGGAACCGTAGAAGCACATGGGGCGCAGGTAGCCTTCCTCCAGACCGTTTTCACGTACCACGTCCTTTTGCGCCTGGTTCAGGGTCGCCTTGTCGAAGGGCATCGGCATACCCAGGATATGCGCCGAGTTGAACAGCCGGTCGGTGTGTTCCTTCAGGCGGAAGATGCAGGTACCCCGGGGGGTGTTATAGGCGCGCACGCCTTCGAACACACCGAGGCCGTAATGGAATGTGTGAGTCAATACATGCACCTTGGCCTCGCGCCAGGGAACCATTTCTCCATCGATCCAGATAAGACCATCGCGATCGGCCAGACTCATTACACTACTCCTGTCAATTCATTGGTACTTCAGTTACGCGGCGGCAAACAACGCCTGCCACGCATCGGCGACGGCGGCCCGCATGTCAGCAAAGCGCTCCGCCGGTACTATGCCCGGCTGCTGTTGCAAGGAAAGTTGGTGGGCAGCGGACCGGTAGGCCAAATAGGCTTCGGTAAGCGCTTCGCACTTTTGCTGCTCGAATAGTCCTTCCCGACCCAGGGTCTCGAGAATGCGCACATTATCGGACCAGCGCGCCAGCCCCGGCAGGCGGTGAGACCACGCCAAGACGGCATATTGCACCATAAATTCTATATCGACGATACCACCCTCACCCTGTTTTAGGTCAAATTGCCCGCTATGGGAGGGGCCTGCGGGCAGCAAGTGCTCGCGCATGCGGTCGCGCATCTGTTGTACCTCACCCGCGAGTGTTGCCATGTCGCGGGGCCTGCACAGGATCTCGGCCCGCACGGCCTCAACCTGCTCCGCCACCGCCGGGTCACCCGCCACGAAGCGGGCCCGCACCAGAGCCTGGTGCTCCCAGGTCCAGGCTGACTCGCGCTGGTAAGTGCTGAACCCGTGTATTGTCGAAACCAGCATGCCGGAGTTTCCCGAGGGGCGCAGGCGCATATCGACTTCGTAGAGCTGGCCCAGGTTCGTGCGGGTTTCGAGTATGTGGATGATGCGCTGGCCAAGACGGGTGTAAAACACGGTGTTGTCGATACTGCGCTCTCCGTCGGTCACACCCTGGTCAGCGCCATCGCAGACAAACACGAGGTCCAGATCCGAACCGTATCCCAGCTCGATCCCACCCAGCTTGCCGTAGCCGAAGATGGCGAAACCGTATCCCGTACTATTTCTCTGCGGCTGTCCGTACTTATTGCTCAGGTCAGCCCAGGCTACCGCCAGCACCTGCTCCAGGATGACCTGCGCAATCCAGGTCAGCTTGTCGCTCACCTGCATCAGGGGCAGCCGGCCAACCAGCTCACTCGCCGCGACCCGCAACACATGAGATGCCTTGAAATAGCGCAGCGCCTCCATCTGTGCCTCGAGGTCATCCGCTGCCAGCCTGGCCACCTGCTGGCGCAACTCGTTTTCAAGATGATCCTTGTCCGGCGCGGTATACAGGCTCGCCCGGTCCAGCAACTCGTCAAGTAACACCGGGTGCCGCGCCAGCTGCTCCGCAATCCAGGGGCTGGCCCCACACAAAGCCACCAGCTCCCCAAGGGCCGGGGGGTTCTCCAGCAACAGCACCAGGTAGGCGCTGCGCCGCACCACCGCTACCACCAGCGGCAGCACCCTCGCCAAGGCGAGGTCCGGGTCCTCCGCCTCGGCGCAGGCGCGCAACAGTTGCGGCATGAACTGCTCCAGCCGCTGGCGGCCCTCCACCTGCAGCGTGAGAACGCGGCCACTTTGCTGCAGCTCCTGCAACTCCTGCAGCGACTTTTCCGGCTCGCGGTAACCCAGGGTGGCGAGAGCCTCTGCAGTCAAGCCCTCGCCCCAGAGGGGCAGATCCTCATGCCCGGTGTCTGTCTCGCTCTCCCCGGGCTCGGCAATCAGATTATCAAAATGTGCAGCTACCACCACCCGGTGCTCATCCAGGGCCGCCAGGTAACCCTCCCAACTGCCGCAGCGCATCACTGTCGCCATGGCCAGCCGGGCCAGCCCGTCCTGTGGCAGCGCCTGGGTCTGCTTGTCCTGGTAGCCCTGTATGGCATGCTCGCTGTCGCGCAGGAAGAGGTAAGCCACCGTCAGGTCGTCCACGGCTTCTGCCGGCAGGCAACCCAGCTCCTGGCATTCACGCAGTACGGCCAGCAGCTCGCGCTGCTGCAGGCCCAGATCACGCCCGCCGCGAATCAGCTGAAAACACTGGGCGATGAATTCCACCTCGCGAATACCGCCGTGCCCGAGTTTTACGTTGTCCTGCAAGCCACGGCGTCGCACCTCTGAGCTGATCATCTGCTTCATGCCGCGCAGGCTTTCGATCACGCCGAAATCGACATAGCGACGAAACACAAACGGTCGCAGGGCCGCCATCAACTCGTTGGCTCGCGCCGGGTCGCCGGTAACCGGCCGGGCCTTGATCAGTGCATAGCGCTCCCAATCCCGGCCCTGGTCCTGGTAGTACTCCTCCAGTGCGGCAAAATTGTGCACCAGGGCACCGCTGTCCCCGTAGGGCCGCAGGCGCATATCCACCCGGAATACGAAACCCTCCGCGGTCACCTGGTCGAGCGAGCTGATCAGCGCGCGACCGACCCGGGTGAAGAACTCCTCATTGCTGATGGATTTCGTCTCGCTGTCGGTCTCGCCCGCCTCGGGATAGGCAAATATGAGATCTATATCAGAAGATACATTCAGCTCCCGCGCCCCCAGCTTGCCCATGGCAAGCACGATGAGCTGCTGTCGCTGGCCGCTGTTGCGACCCCGGGGTACGCCAAAGCGTGCCTCCATGGCCGCCTGGCTGATATCCAGAGCCTCGGCGATACAGGCCTCCGCCAACAGGGAGGTATCGCGCACGGTTTCACGGGTGTCCGCCAACCGACAGAAGTCCCGCCAGATAATCCGCAGCATATGCCGCTGGCGGTAGCGCCGCAGCACCGCGCCCGGTTCCAGATCGGCGCTGCCCAGTTGACGGTGCAACTCTGCGCGAAATGCCGTTTCAGGCAGGGATGCCTGCAACTCGTCACCGCCCAGCAGGTCCAGCAACAGGGCGGGCTGGCGCCGACAAAGATCGGAAATAAATGGGCTGCAGGCCAATACCAGCGGTAACTGAGCGGCGGCGGGTCCGGTGCCGGCAGCCGTCCGGAGCTGCTCTGCCAGTGGCGCCGGCGCGCGTTCCAGAATGTTGTTCCAGCTGACCCGCGCTACATCGGCCAGGGCGGCGGGCAAATCAGGCATGTCATGCTGCATGGTTGTCAGTTACCTGTGACGGCTCAGGCGTCCAGAATGGGCGCGACGCGCATCACTTCCTCGATGGTGGTCTCACCCCTGGCCACCCGGCTGGCACCGCTCAGGCGCAGGGTGTGCATACCCTCAGCCATCGCCGCCTGGCGGATGTTGGCTGTCTCCAGCTGCGGCGTGATGTGGGATTGTACTGAAGGACTGTTTACCAGCACCTCGTAAATACCCTGGCGCCCCATATAACCCGTGTCGCGGCAGAGTTTACAGCCGACCGGTCGCGCCACCTGCTCCGGCGGGGCCAGGGTCCAGGGCTGTGTCAGCTCCCGCCAGGCATCCAGGTCCAGCGGGGTAAAGGTCTTGCACGACGGGCAAAGAATTCGCACCAGTCGCTGGGACATGACACCCCGCACCGTGGCCTTGATCAGGTAGGCCGGCACGCCCAGCTCCAGCAGGCGGGAAATCGATGAGGGTGAGTCGTTGGTGTGCAGGGTAGACAGCACCAGGTGTCCGGTGAGAGCCGCCTGCACCGCCATGTTGGCGGTTTCCAGGTCGCGGATCTCGCCGACCATGATGATATCCGGGTCCTGCCGCATCAGGGCCCGCACCCCGGAAGAGAAGTCCAGGCTGATGGAGTGGTTCACCTGCATCTGGTTGAAGGCGCCCTCGACCATCTCGATCGGATCCTCGATGGTACAGACATTCACCTGCGAGGTGGCCAGCTGGCGCAGGGTGGAATACAGGGTGGTGGTCTTGCCCGAGCCGGTCGGCCCGGTGACCAGCACAATGCCATTGCCCTGGCCGGTCATGCGGTGCCAGCGGGCGAGATCGTCATCCGCCAGGCCCAGTTGCTCAAAGGTTTTCTGCAATACGTCCGGGTCGAATATGCGCATCACCAGCTTTTCGCCAAAGGCGGTGGGCAGGGTGGCAAGGCGCAGTTCCACCTCGTTGCCCTCGGGCGTACGGGTTTTCAGGCGGCCGTCCTGGGGCCGGCGCTTCTCCGCCACATCCATGCGCCCGAGAATCTTGAGGCGACTGGTCACAGCCGCACACACCTGCTGGGGCAGCTCATAGACACTGTGCAAAACCCCGTCTATACGAAACCTGACCTTGCCCACGTCGCGCCGGGGTTCGATATGGATGTCGCTGGCCCGTTGCTCGAAGGCGTACTGCAACAGCCAGTCCACGATATTGACTATGTGCTGGTCATTGGCGTCCGGCTCTTTCATCGAGCCCAGTTCCAGCATCTGCTCGAGGTTGGTCACCCCGGCGCCGGATTCCCCCCGATCCGCTCCGCGGGCGCGGTTCACCGAACCGGCCATGGTGTAGAACTCGGCGGTGTGACGGGCAATCGCGCGCGGATCGGTCAGCACCCGGCGAATGCGTTTGCGCAACACATGCTCAAGATTGCTCTCCCAGGCCTTCATGAACGGCTCGGCGCTGGCGATTACCACTTCCTTGTCGGTCACCTCCACAGCCAGTATCCGGTGACGCTCCGCGAAGGCCCGGGACATGACCTCGGCGATCGCGGTGACGTTGATCTTGAGCGGATCGATCTCATAAACCGCCTGGTCCACCCTGCCACCCATCCAGGCCAACAGGTCATCCATGTCGAGCAGTTTGCCTGGCGCGGCGGCATCGCCCAGTTTTTGCTCCGCCAGGAATACCAGGGGATGCACCCGGACCACCGGCGTTTTCACCACCCTGGCCATGTCGACTGCAGAAAGCCTGCCATCGGCATGCAGATCCCGGGCGAGGCCAATCAATTCAAGGCGTTGCTCCATCAACTGCTCACCAAAGTTGGTCGCCATACTTCGCCCCATGCGGAAAAAACCAGATCAAATCATGCTAACACACACGCTGTCCGACTCCATTTTGATTTGTGTCAGTAAGGCCGCCGTGGCAACCCGGGAAATTTTTGACAACTTTATGACAATTGCCCGCATTGCTCCTACACTATCGCTCCTACACCATCGCCCCTACACTATCGGCGGCAGTCATATACCACCCAGGGAGTTCCAAAATGGCAGGATCAAACATCCTCGGCAACCTGTTCGGCCGCTCGCCCATAGGCCCTATCCAGGAGCATATGCAGGTCGCCAACCAGGCTGTCCAGTTGCTGCCAGACCTGCTGCGGGCCACCGCCGCCGGTGACTGGGATACCGCCAGGGCACTCCACAAGGAAATCGAACAGGCGGAGCGCGCCGCCGACAAACTCAAGCGCTCGGTGCGCCGCCACCTGCCCAAGAGCCTGTTCCTGCCGGTCCCGCGGTCAGACCTGCTGGGGCTGGTCAGCATGCAGGACGCCGTGGCCAACACCGCGCGGGATGTGGCTGTGATCATCATGGGCCGCAACATGTGTTTCCCCGAACCGCTGCAGGAGGGCGTGCTCGAATACACCGAGGCCTGCGCCGCCGCCGCCAACCAGGCACTGCTGGCCATCCAGGAACTGGACGAGTTGCTGGAAGTGGGCTTCAGCGGACGCGAGGTGAAGCGTGTCGAGGCGATGCTCAAACAACTGGATAAAATGGAGCGGCGCACCGACAAGCTGGCCATCGACCTGCGCGGAAAATTATTCAAAATGGAAAGCGAACTACCCCCGGTAGATGTCATGTTCTATTACCGGGTGCTGTCCCTGCTGGGAACTGTCGCAGACGAAGCCGAGGCAGTCGGCGATCGCCTGCAGGTCCTGATGGCCAAATAAGACTAATAACAGGAGCACATCGTGGAAATCATCGCTCAGCACGGGACGACCTTCATGGTCCTGGCCTGCCTTTTCGGCTTTTTCATGGCCTGGGGCATTGGCGCAAATGACGTGGCCAACGCCATGGGGACCTCGGTGGGGTCCCGCGCCCTGACCATCACCCAGGCAATCTTCATCGCCATGATTTTTGAATTCGCCGGCGCCTACCTGGCGGGCGGCGAGGTGACCGCAACCATCCGCAAGGGCATTATCGATGCCGAGGTAATGGCGGGTCACCCCGAGCTGATGGTGTATGGCATGCTGGCGGCGCTGCTGGCGGCAGCCACCTGGCTGCTGATTGCCAGCATGCAGGGCTGGCCGGTGTCTACCACCCACTCCATCGTCGGCGCGATTGTGGGCTTCGCTGCAGTGGGAATCTCTCTCGAAGCCATTCACTGGGACAAGGTGGGTAATATTGTAGCGAGCTGGGTGGTGTCCCCGCTGATCGCGGGGACGATTTCCTACTGGCTGTTCATAAGCGTCAAATACCTGATCCTCGACACGGAAGACCCCTTTCACCGGGCCAAACGCATTATCCCGCTGTACATGTGGCTGGTGGGTTTCATGATTTCCATGGTGACCCTGGTAAAAGGCCTGACGCATGTCGGTATCACCCTGGATTTGGGGCTGGGCGACGAGTTTGCCGATGCCGCACTGGCGTCGGCGCTTATCGGCCTGCTGGTGGCCGCTTTCGGGGCCGTGATGCTGCGACGGGTGCAGGAAGTGCCTAACCAGCGCAACCGCTTTGAGAGCGTGGAACGCGTATTTGCGATTCTCATGGTGTTCACCGCCTGCTCCATGGCCTTCGCCCACGGGTCCAACGATGTGGCCAATGCCGTGGGACCGTTGGCAGCGGTGGTCAGCACAGTGCAGTCGGGCGGCGTAATCTCTGCAAAATCCGCCATGCCATGGTGGATCCTGATGGTCGGCGCAGTCGGCATTGTCGCCGGCCTTGCCACCTACGGCTGGCGGGTCATAGCCACGGTGGGCCGCAAAATCACTGAACTCACGCCCAGCCGGGGCTTCGCTGCAGAGCTGGGCGCCGCGGGCACCGTGGTCATCGCCTCGGCCACCGGCCTGCCGATCTCCACGACCCACACCCTGGTTGGCGCGGTGCTGGGTGTGGGCTTCGCCCGGGGTATCGGCGCGCTGAACACGCGTATCATCGGCTCCATTTTCATGTCCTGGCTGATCACACTGCCCGCCGGCGCCGGACTGGCAATTATCTTCTTCTATATTTTCAAGGCGATTTTCGGTTTCGAGTAACACGGGCGGCCACCGGCACGGCGCCAACTGCGGGCTGTCCGGATGGTGCACTACTCGCGGTGCGAAATTAGCGAAGCCCGGCATGTAACAATAATGCTGGCGGGGTACACTAGTTGCCCTCCAGCCGGCCCCGGGGATCCCGATGCCCAACTCCGACAAGCTCATCATTCAACAGCTCAGGCAACTGGTGGGCACGCCCTCGGTCAGTTCCACCGACCCCCACTGGGACCAGGGCAATCGCGCCGTCATCGACCTGCTGGCCGGGTGGCTGGCGGACCTCGGTTTTCGCACGGAAATCCAGCAGGTATCCACCGACGGCAGCAAAGCCAATCTGATTGCCACTCTGGGAAGCGGCCCCGGCGGGCTGGTACTGGCCGGCCACACCGATACCGTGCCTTTTGATGAAGGGCGCTGGCAGAGCGACCCGCTGGGCTTGAGCGAACGCGACCAACGACTCTACGGCCTGGGCAGCACCGATATGAAAGGCTTTTTTCCGCTGGCCATCGCCGCCGCCGGGGCTTTCCGCGATACACCGCTGAAACAACCGCTCATAGTGCTGGCCACGGCCGACGAGGAAAGCTCCATGAACGGGGCACGCGCACTGGTGGAAGCGGGCCGCCCCAAAGCCCGCGCCGCCATCATCGGTGAGCCTACCTCCCTGGTGCCGGTACGCATGCACAAGGGCATCATGATGGAAGCGGTGCAGATCACCGGCCGCGCCGGACACTCCTCCAACCCCGAGCTCGGGAACAGCGCGCTGGAGGGCCTGCATACCGTGATGGGTGACCTGATGACCTACCGGGCGGGGCTGCGCGAGCGCTATAGCAATGACTTTTTCGACGTGGCCTGGCCGACACTCAACCTGGGCTGTGTGCACGGGGGCGACAGCCCCAACCGCATCTGCGGCCAGGCCGAGTTGCACTTCGACCTGAGAATGACACCCGCCGGGGATAACGATACGGTGCGCGAGGAAATCGCCAGGCGCCTGTCCCGCATCGGCCGGGAACATTCGCTTGATATCAAGCTACGACCTCTGGTGAATGCTATTTCACCCTTCGAGCAGGCCGCGGACAGCGAGCTGGTGCGCCTGGCGGAGCGTCTTACCGGACATCGGGCCGAGGCTGTGGCCTTCGCCACCGAGGCACCGTTCCTGCAGGCACTGGGAATGGAGACCATCGTCATGGGTCCCGGCTCCATCGACCGGGCGCACCAGCCAGACGAGTACCTGGAACTGGACCAGATCCAGCCCTGCATTGCATTGCTGCAGCAGTGCATCCGCCACTACTGCCTGTAGCCGCGTGGCGGGCGCCTGTGCATTATTGCCATTAGGTAATCCGGCCGGCTTTGGGTACTCTTAATAACTTTCTATTTATCAATAGCTTGGATGACATCGTGACAACGCCGGGCCGGGCAAACATTCGCTGGTTGAGAAATACCGCACCCTACATCAATGCGCACCGGGGCAAGACCTTCGTGCTGATGCTGGGGGGCGAAGTTGCCATGCACGCCAACTTCGCGCATATCTTCCACGACATCGCACTGCTCAACAGCCTGGGTGTGCGCCTGGTGCTGGTCCACGGTTCGCGGCCACAGATCGCCCAGCGCCTCGAGCAGGCGGGGCAGGAGACAGCCTTTCACGGCGGTATCCGGATTACCGATAGTGCCGCACTCGAACACGTCAAGGACGCAGCCGGCTCACTGCGGGCACAGATCGAGGCCCTGCTCTCGATGGGCCTGCCCAACTCTCCCATGCAGGGCTCACGCATCAGGGTGTGCTCCGGCAATTTTGTCACCGCCAGGCCCATAGGGGTGGTGGACGGTGTCGATTTCCAGCACACCGGCAAGGTTCGCCGCATCGACGTGACAGGTATTCGCCACCAGCTTGAGGAGGGCTCCATCGTATTGATCTCCCCGCTGGGCTACTCCCCTACCGGGGAAATTTTCAGCCTGAGACTGGAGGATATCGCCGTGCACTGCGCGTCGGCCATCAGCGCCGACAAGCTGATCATGTTTGGCGAGAGCGAGGGTATCAGCGATGCCGCGGGCACACTGATCCGGCAGTGCAGGGTGGGCGAAATCGAGCTGCTCGATATCCCCGACCCGGACCAGGCCGCCATGCTGCACGCTGCGAGAAGCGCCTGCCTGGCGGGCGTCGCGCGCAGCCATGTCATCAGCTATAACGATGACTGCTCCCTGCTGGAAGAGCTGTTTACCCACGATGGCAGCGGCACGCTCATTGCCAACGACAATTACGAACAGGCCAGGGTAGCCAACATCGATGATGTCGGCGGCATTCTGGAACTGATCGAACCGCTGGAGCAGCAGGGTGTTCTGCTGAAACGCTCCCGCGAATTACTGGAAACCGAAATCCGGCAGTTCCGCCTGCTGGAGCGGGATCACCGCATCATCGCCTGCGCCGCGCTATACCCCTTTGCCGACGAACGCTGTGGTGAAATCGCCTGCATTGTCTCCCATCCGGACTACCGCGGTGGCAGGCGCGGCCAGCGCCTGCTGGCTGAACTGGAACAGGAAGCGCGGCGCCAGGGACTGGACCGGGTATTTGTGCTGACCACCCAGACCGCGCACTGGTTTATAGAACAGGGATTTGTCGAGAGCTCCCGCGACGCCTTGCCCGCCCGCAAGCAATCACTGTACAACCTGCAGCGCAATTCCAAGGTATTCTTCAAGGCCCTGTAACCGTGTCGGTAAAGTTATTGCATCGGGTCCGCGCCAACCCCGGGGAAACCGGGGTGCGGGGGCAACGGACTGGCACGAGCCGCTGCGGCCTGCGCAAAACAGGGCACCGGTGGCAACCGACCCGCTTGTTGACCGGGCTGGCCTGCCTGTGCGCCGGCGTGCCTGCTGCGTCTGCAGCAGATGAACCACCATCGGCCTACGACCGCCTCTGGAGCCACGCCGAACTCTATCGCAACCCCGGCGAGGGCTTTCTGCAATCCCTCGCGCTCAGCGGCCGACTGCAGGCCGAGGCCACCTGGTTTGATACCGACGAGGGTAATTTCAACGACCAGACCTGGCGCCGCTTCCGGTTTGGTTTCAAGGCGGCGTTCGCCGGCAACTGGGGAGCGCAACTGGAGGGCGATTTCGACCTCAACGAGTCCTACAGCGATTGGTATGAGCGGCTGACGGACGCCTATATCAGCTGGCAGCCAGACGCCGACACCGAGCTGAAAGCCCTGAAACAGTCCGCGGGTTTTACCCTGGACGGCACCACCTCATCGAAGAAGCTGCTGACCCTGGAGCGCAGCAACCTCACCGACAACCTCTGGTTCACCGCAGAATACTTCACGGGCCTGAGCCTCGCGGGGAAGGCGGGCAATGACTGGTCCTACAAGGCCGGGATATTCTCAAACGACGGCGACAAGGAACTGGAGGCTTTTGACGCCGGCTATTTCACCCTGCTGAAGCTCGGGCGTGACTGGGCGCATGAGCTGGGCCTGAAAACAGCAGAGCTAAGCCTGGACTATGTTTACCAGGAACAGGACGGCAACAACAACACCCCGGACTTGTCCAATGTGCTGTCCATCTATTCCAAGTGGGAGCAGGGCCGCTGGGGATTGTGGACAGATTTCGCTGCCGGCACGGGTTACGACCAACAGAGCGATCTCTGGGGTCTCAGCCTGATGCCTTTTTATGAGCTCAGCGAAATGCTGCAACTGGTAGTGCGCTACACCTACGTCGGCAGCGACGGCGACAACGGCGTGCGCCTCGGGCGCTATCACCGGGAAACCGTGTCGGGGCGGGGTGATGAGTACCATGAATTGTATGCCGGTTTGAACGTCTATTTTTATGGCCACAAGCTCAAGTGGCAGACCGGGGTTCAGTACGCCGATATGAGCGACAGTGCCGGCGACGGCGGGGCCAGCCATGGCTGGGGTTTGACTACCGGGCTGCGACTCTACTGGTAAGGTGAGCTGGCGCCTGCGCATCGAGCGGGCGCGACCGCCTCAGACCCGCGCCCCGAAGCAATACGCAGGAATTTCCCGGGTTTAAAGCCAGCGCTTTTTTGCTATCCTTCACTCCCTTTTTCGACCCCGGACGACCGGCGCAGCCCGGTTCCGCACACGGTGTAAAGCAATGCCAGAATATCGCTCGAAGACCTCCACCCACGGCCGCAACATGGCCGGGGCCCGCGCCCTGTGGCGCGCCACCGGTATGAAGGACGGGGATTTCGGCAAACCGATTGTCGCCGTGGTGAACTCGTTTACCCAGTTTGTGCCCGGCCACGTCCACCTCAAGGACCTGGGCCAGCTGGTGGCGCGGGAAATTGAGGCCGCCGGCGGGGTAGCCAAGGAGTTCAACACCATCGCGGTGGACGATGGTATCGCCATGGGCCACGACGGCATGCTTTACAGCCTGCCCTCCCGGGACATCATTTCCGATTCTGTGGAGTACATGGTGAACGCCCATTGCGCCGACGCCATGGTGTGTATATCCAACTGCGACAAGATCACCCCGGGCATGCTGAACGCCGCCATGCGCCTCAACATCCCCGTGGTATTCGTGTCGGGTGGCCCGATGGAGGCCGGCAAGACCAAACTGTCTGAGCACAAGCTGGACCTGGTCGACGCCATGGTCATCGCCGTGGATGATTCCGCCAGCGACGAGAAAGTGGCGGAGTACGAGCGCTCGGCCTGCCCTACCTGTGGCTCCTGCTCCGGAATGTTCACCGCCAATTCCATGAACTGCCTGACCGAGGCCCTCGGTCTCAGCCTGCCGGGCAACGGCTCCACACTGGCCACCCACGCCGACCGGGAACAGCTGTTCCTGCGGGCGGGCCGCCTCGTGGTAGAGCTGTGCAAGCGCTATTACCTGCAGGATGATGAATCCGTCCTGCCACGCAACATCGGCAGCTTCAAGGCGTTTGAGAATGCCATGTGCCTGGACATCGCCATGGGTGGCTCGACCAACACCATCCTGCACCTGCTGGCTGCCGCCAGGGAGGCCGAACTGGATTTCACCCTGGCGGACATCGACCGGCTGTCGCGCAAGGTCCCCCAACTTTGCAAGGTGGCGCCCAATACACCCCTTTACCACATGGAAGATGTGCACCGGGCGGGCGGCATCATGGGCATCCTGGGAGAGCTCGATAGGGCCGGCCTGTTGCACACCGACTGTCCCACCGTGCACAGCGGGAGCATGAAGGAGGCACTGGAAACATGGGACATTGTGCAGACCGACGACAGTGCGGTGCACAGATTTTACAGCGCGGGCCCGGCGGGCATACCGACCCAGACCGCCTTCAGCCAGGAAACCCGCTGGCCCAGCCTGGACATGGATCGTGAGAACGGCTGCATCCGGGCGCTAGCAAGTGCTTACTCCGCTGAGGGCGGGCTGGCCGTGTTGTTTGGCAACATTGCCGAGGACGGCTGCGTGGTGAAGACCTCGGGAGTGGACGAAAGCATCCTGGTATTTTCCGGCCCGGCCCATATCTGCGAAAGCCAGGAGGCCGCCGTGGAGGATATCCTGGCGGGGCGGGTCAGGCCCGGTGACGTCGTCATCATCCGCTACGAGGGCCCCCGCGGCGGGCCCGGTATGCAGGAAATGCTCTACCCCACCAGCTACCTCAAGTCGAAGGGACTGGGCAAGGTCTGTGCACTGCTGACCGACGGCCGGTTTTCCGGAGGCACGTCCGGCCTGTCCATCGGCCACGCCTCACCCGAGGCGGCATCGGGCGGCGCCATCGCGCTGGTCCGGCAGGGTGACACCATCGAGATCGACATACCCCGGCGCACTATCAACGTCGCCCTGACGGCGGATGAACTGAACAAGCGGCGGCAGGCCATGGAGGCCCTCGGTGAAAAAGCCTGGCGGCCGATGGCGGAACGTCCACGCAAGGTCACCCCCGCGCTGAAAGTGTATGCCAAGATGGTCACCAGCGCCGACAAGGGCGCGGTGCGGGACCTGTCACTGCTGGATTGATCCCGCCGTCAGCGCGGCAGCGGCGGGGCTGATCAGGCGGAATCCGGCGGCAGCGCTGCGCCCTGGGCGATGAGCGTTTGCAGGTCTGCGCGCAGCCCGGCCAATTCCTCGCGCAGATGGCGGTCCTGTCTCTGGCTACGACTGTTCAGCACGCCTGCGACGGCAGCGAAAACTACCTCCAGGTTGTGCTCATAAACCTGCTGGTAGCGGGGCGAGACAGTCTCCCCGCGCCTCTCGATGGCCTCGCGCACCCGCTGCTGCCAGCCCGGTTCTCGCTGTAACATCACTGCCAGGCGCTCTATGCTGGCGGCACGCTCCTGCAGCCACACCTCATCGGAGCGCTCGAAACCGGCGCTGGCCTGGCGCAGGCTCTCGCGCTGTTCAACGCTCAGGCGCCCCAGATAATCCTCGACCGTGTCGGCGAAACTGTCGTAGGTCTCCTCGCGATACTCGGCCTCCGAACGAGTGAGGTACTCCTCCTCGTACTCCGACTGGCGCTCCCGCAAGTACGCCAGGAACTCCTGCACCTGCACGTCAGACAGGGAAGCCCCAAGCTCCAGCAGGCCGTCCAGCGACTCCTGCTCCAGCCGCAGCCACGCCACCTGCATTTCGTCGAAAATCTTCGCCAACTCCGCAGGGGTCACTTCCTTGTCGAGGCTGGAATCGACCTGGTTGAGCAGCTCGACATAGCGCGGCAGCTCCTGCTGGCGATGCCAGTCCAGGAATGGGCGCAGTATCTCTTCCAGCTGCCGTTCCTGGGTGCCGTTCAATTCGACGTAGTCGTCGAGATACCAGGGCAGAATCGTATCCAGGCGGTTGTACACAAAGGTGGTGCCGCTGCAGGCGGTGAGACACAGCAGGCACCCTGCCACGGCGGCTTTCAACCACGTTGTCATGTAAGTCCTCCCACCGTTTGTCTCCGGCCTAACGCCACTCCGGGACAGTCCTGGGAACCGGCATTCTCTCCCCGAGCTGCCGGGCTGTCTCGACCCGATTGCGGCCGTTGCGCTTGGCCAGGTAGAGCCCCGTGTCCGCGTACTTGAACCACTGCTCCACGCTCTCGCCCGCCCTCACTTCACAGGCGCCTATGCTGATAGTCACGCTGCCCTCGGGCAGGATCCGCGCGTGCTCCACCCGGTCACGCAACTCCTCCGCCACTGCGAGCGCCCCATCGATGGCGGTTCCCTGCAACAGCACCACAAATTCCTCACCGCCGAACCGACACAGGATGTCTACGGCGCGAATACGCCCCGAGATCACTTCAACCAGCTTCTTGATAGCCGTATCGCCGACGCCGTGGCCATACTTGTCGTTGATGCGCTTGAAAAAATCGACATCGATAAGCAGCAACGAAGCAGGCTGCTCGTCGCGCTGCAGGGCATCGATGGCGTGAAGAGCCTGCTCTTCCAGATAACGCCGGTTGTAGGCGCCCGTTAGCGGATCGGTCACTGCCATATCCCTGAGCCGGCGGGACTGCTCCGTCACGGCAAACACGAGCCAGGCGCTCACCAGCCAGGTAATGGCCATGCTGAAGCTCAGGACCATGGCGGTGCCGGAGTCGAATTGGTAAAAAATCAGCGGCAGGGCCAGTGCGCCGCAGACCAACCCGATTATCAGGGACTGGCGCAAACGCAGCAACACAGGCAAGCCGGCCAGCAGCGGGTACAGCCAGAATATGCTGTAGCTCTGCCCCAGGCCAAACGCCAGCAGTATCAGGCCGATACCCAGTGCGAGCAGCGGTGCCGGGGAGAGGAAAGCCTGCCGGTCGCCACCGAGCAACCAGATATTGATCAACAGGATGGTCAGCAGGCAAAAAGTGACGACCGAGAGCAATGTCTGGCCGATGTAAAGGTCATGCAGGAACATGGGAGTGAGCACGAACGCCAGCAGCAACAGGATATACCGATAGGCGTCCCGGCCGCGTTTTCTTGCGACTCGACCGTCCCCGGTCAGGTCGTCTTCATTGCGCTGGTACTCAAACTGCTCGGAAAAAGCGTCCCTGAAGTGCTGCTTGAGTTTTTGCCAGGGTGATATTTTTATTGTGGCCCCGCGACTTTTCATATCCACGACCGTCATTTGTTGACACCGTGTCTGCAAGTCCGTTTTGTACCACACTAACGGGGTGAATTAAACTGGCCGGGCGGACAGAGGCTTTGGCCGGCCCCGGGGCACGGGAGCTACCCGCGCGCCCGGCTGGCCAAACTCAGGCCGCTGCGCCACGCTCGGTGGCAGCCTCTGTGTTTATTGCGCCGAGAATACCATCCAGGGATGCCTGGATAATGTCGTGGCTGCGGCCCACTCCGCAGTAGCGGTCACCGTTGATGTTCAGCTGTATGTAGCAGATCGCCTCCGCATCGGCGCTGTGACTCAGGGCATGCTCGCTGTATTCCACCAGCACGATCTGCTTGCCGGTAAAGCGCTCCATGGCGTCCACGAACGATGCAACCACGCCGTTACCAGAACCACTGAGCTTGTGCATGGTGGAGCCCTGCAGCAACTCCGCCTGCAGCTTGTCGACCCCCGCCTCGCGATTTACCTGGTACTTGCCCAGCGCCCAGCGGCCGTCTGCTTCGGAATAGGTCTGCTGGAACAGCTGGTACAACTCCTCGGAGCCCACCTCGGCCTCCTGTGCCTCGGCAAACGCCTGGACTGTAGGGCTGAAATCGATCTGCAGCCAGCGCGGCAGTTGCAGGCCGAAATCGCGTTCCAGCACGTAGGCGATGCCGCCCTTGCCGGACTGGCTGTTGATGCGAATGACTTCCTGGTACGACCTGCCAATATCCGCGGGGTCTATGGGCAGGTAGGCGACTTGCCAGGGCTCGCTCCCGTCCCGCCGGGCCAGGCACTTCTTGATCGCGTCCTGGTGACTGCCGGAAAACGCTGTGAACACCAGCTCGCCCGCATAGGGATGACGCGGATGTACCGGCAGCCGCGTGCACTCTTTCACAGTCTCGATGATTTCATCCATCTGGCCCAGGTTCAGGCGCGGATCAATGCCCTGGCTGTACAGGTTCATCGCCATCGTGATGATATCCATGTTACCGGTACGCTCCCCGTTGCCCATAAGCGTGCCTTCCACGCGGTCGGCGCCCGCCAGCACCCCGAGCTCCGCGGCGGCTACCGCGCAACCCCGATCATTATGGGTGTGCAGTGAGATAAGCAGGCTGTCCCGGTTTGACACCCGCTCGCAAAACCACTCTATCTGGTCGGCGTAGACGTTGGGTGTGCTCATTTCCACCGTCGCGGGCAGGTTGATGATCACCGGCCGGGCGGGGGTCGGTTGCCATACCGCGGTAACCGCGTCACAGATTTCTACGGCAAACTCGAGCTCTGTACCGGTGAAGCTTTCCGGCGAGTATTCGAATACCCACTCCGTTTCCGGCTGCTGCGCGGCACAATCACGCACCAGCTCAGCGCCCTTGACCGCGATATCGACGATCCCCTTGCGGTCCAGGCCAAACACCTGCTCCCGCTGTACCGTAGAGGTGGAGTTGTAGACATGCACAATGGCGCGCCGCGCGCCCTTGAGTGCCTGGAATGTCTTCTTGATCAGGTCGGCCCTGGCCTGGGTAAGCACCTGGATAGTGACATCATCCGGGATACGGCCATTGTCGATCAGATCGCGCACAAACTCGTAGTCATGACCCGACGCAGAGGGGAAGCCCACCTCGATTTCCTTGAAACCGATCTTTACCAGCTGGTCCCACAGGCGCGACTTCTGGCGCGTGGTCATGGGCTCGATCAGAGCCTGGTTGCCATCCCGCAGGTCCACACTGCACCAGTGGGGCGCTTTGTCGATAACGCGATCCGGCCAGCGCCGCTTCGTCATGGCAATGGACTGGAAGGGTTGGTACTTGCGGTGGTCGTAGCTGGTCATGGCGTCTTACCTGAAATCGTCGGTCACTGGGGAGGCTGTTCACCTGTCCGGTTGCCCGGGGCAAGGCCTGGATAAGGCCGGTGCGGGTTGCGCGACGCAACGGTAATGCCACGCGCATCCACAACGCCAGGTGAATTGTCAGCCGGGTACCAGTATAGGCAGGTGGCGCTAGTGATAGATTGCAAATATTTCAGATTTACCCTGCTTTTGTGCATCTATTATCTAATAAATGCCTTTTCTATAGTGATATAGTTCGTTTTACCTTTGTTTGATAACACCCTGACCTATCCAAAGGAGCACCCATGAAGCTCGATCGTATCGACCGCAGGATTCTCCTGGCCATGCAGCGCAATGGCCGCATCAGCAATCTGGAGCTGGCCGAACAGGTGGGTCTGTCACCCACACCCTGCTCCCGCCGGGTCAAGAGGCTGGAGGAATCCGGCCTGATCCGCAGCCATGTGACTCTGCTGAACCAGTCCATGCTGGGTCTCAAACTCACCGCCTATATCGGCATCAGCATGGACCGCCACACCCCGGACCGGTTCGAGGCGTTCGAGGCCGAGGTCATCAGTTATCCGGAGGTAATGGAATGCTCGGTGGTGACCGGCCAGAGTTCGGACTACCTGCTCAGGGCGGTGGTACCGGACATGGAATACTACGAAAAATTCCTCCTTGGCAGGCTCACCAGGATTCCGGGTGTCACCGGAGTCCACTCCAGTTTTGAGCTGCGCAGGGTCGTGCAGCGCACTGAACTGCCGCTGGACCACATCTCGGACCAGACGATATTGTAAGCGCTTACTATCTCTGACACGTAGTGTATTCGTGCCGATTACCACCTGGTCTGGGGATTTACCGATCACTGATGGTGGGCGAACTCGAGCGGGCGGTTGGCGGCGACCGATTCCGTCAGTCAGGCTGGCCGGTTCGGGTCTTGTTGCCGGGCCGGCTCCTGCGCACTATGGTGCGCACTGAACAGACCTTGGAGATCGGGGAACGGATATGAAGGACATGGCAGGCAAGGTAGCGATAGTCACCGGCGGGGCCAGTGGCATGGGACAGATTATCGCCCGTCGGCTGGCGAACGGAGGTGCCAGGGTCGCCATCTTTGATGTCAACGAACAGGCCCTGCAATCAACCGCGGCGGAGTCGGACAATATCACCGCCTTCCACTGTGACATTTCCAGCCTGGAACAGGTGGAAGCCCGTGTGGCAGAGGTGATAGCGAGCCTCGGTCCGATCGACCTGCTGGTGCACGCCGCCGCCCTGATGCCCAGCCACCTGCTGGTCGACCATACCCACGAGGGTATGGAGCGGCTGTTTCGCATCAACTATTTCGGCACCACCTATATGGTGCGGGCGGTCCTGCCGGGCATGATGGAGCGCAAGACCGGGCGTATCATCGCCTTTGGCTCCATCGCGGGCATCGCGCTGGTGCCGAAGATGGGCGCCTACTGCGCCACCAAGGCGGCGGTCAACGCCTACATGGAAGTCCTCCAGCACGAAATTCGCAGCTCGGGCGTGCGCGCCCACCTGATCTGCCCGCCGGCAGTCAACACTACCCTGATCGACCAGACCCTGGCGACAGACAGCCCGGCAAGCATTATCGAGGCACGCAAGAGCGGCCGTCTTGCAGACCCGGAAAAAATCGTCAATGCCATCGAGAAAGGCGTCGCCAGGGACCGGGACATCATCTATCCCGGCGAGGCGAAACTGCTGTATCTCTGGCGGGCACTGCTGCCCGGCCTGTGGTGGAAAACAGTCATGCATTTCGAGAAAAAGTAGTCGCTTTGCATTGAGCCCGGCCATGGGCTAGCATCGCCGCCCCATGGCGCGACGACAGCTACATCCCGACTCACCCTGGCTGCTGGCTCTGCTGGCGGCCCTGGTTGCGTTGGGCCCCCTCAGCGTCGATATGTACCTGCCCGCCATGCCCAGCATGATGCGGGCCTTCGACACCGATATCAGCCAGATGCACCTCACCCTCAGCAGTTACCTGACGGGGTTCGCAATCTTTCACCTCGCCTGCGGGCCACTGGCGGACCGCTTTGGCCGCAAACCGGTTCTGCTGGCGGGCACCCTGTTATTCGTCGCGGCCTGCGCGGGTTGCAGTCGCTCTGACACCATCGGGGAGCTGCTGCTGTTCAGGTTCCTGCAAGGCATCGGAGCCTGCGTGGGGCCAACCCTGGCCAGGGCAGTGGCCCGGGACGTGTTTGGTCCCACCGGTGCCGCTCGCGCACTCTCACTGATCGCCATGATGATGGCGCTGGCCCCGGCCATAGCGCCCACCGCGGGAGGCGTCCTGCTGCTGATATTACCCTGGCCCAGCGTTTTCATTTTCCTGGCTGTTTACGGCGCCGTGATGATGGGATTGATCCAGGTTTACCTGCCCGAATCCCTGCCGGTCATCCAGAGCCTGCACCCGCGGGTTATCGCGCGCAATTACGGCGAACTGCTGGTGGACCCTTTCTTCCTCACCGTTACCATCACCAGCGGCCTGGTCTACTCCGGGCTGATGGTCTACCTGGCCAGTTCCAGCTTTATTTTCATCGACATGCTCGGGGTGCCACCGCAGTATTTCGGGCTGATCTTCCTCGGCTCTGTGGTCGGATACATGGGCGGCAGCGCCCTCAGCGCAAGACTGTCCAGGCAACACGACTCGGAGCAGATCATGCGACAGGGTGTGTTCCTGGCGACGGCGGCCAGTGGCCTGCTGCTGGTCAGCTCCTACCGCTGGCCCGACAGCGTGCTCGCCCTGCTGTTGCCGTTGATGCTGTACTCCACCGCCATGGGGCTGGTACTGCCCCATGCAATGGCGATAGCGTTGCGGCCCTTTGCCCATATCGCCGGCACAGCGTCGGCCCTGCTGGGCTTTATCCAGATGTCACTCGCTGCCGGTGCCAGCGCCATCACCGGTATGTTCCTCACCACCACACCAAAACCGATGGTGTGGATGCTGCTGGCCATCGCCCTTACAAGCCTGTTCCTCGGCCTGCGGGCACACGCCCTCTACAGCCGCACAAAGCCCTGACCCGGTGCCGGGGCTGTGGCATACTCGTGCGGACTTTTTCCGGAGAACACGCCGTGCACACCGCCTCTGATGTCACCCAGCTGATCGGCAATACACCGCTGCTGCACCTCAAGCAGGTGTCGCAGCAGACCGGTTGCACCATCCTCGGCAAAGCCGAGTTTCTCAACCCTGGCGGCTCGGTCAAGGACAGGACCGCACTCGGCATTATTCGCGCTGCGGAAGCGTCGGGAGCACTGCGCCCCGGCGGGCGCATCGTGGAGGGCACTGCAGGCAATACCGGCATCGGTCTCACCCTGCTGGCCAATGCGCTGGGCTACACCAGCACCGTGGTCATGCCCATCACCCAGAGCAAGGAGA
Source organism: Haliea sp. (assembly GCA_024642265.1). Taxonomy (GTDB): domain Bacteria; phylum Pseudomonadota; class Gammaproteobacteria; order Pseudomonadales; family Halieaceae; genus JARRPM01. The sequence continues at coordinate 30,475 of JAHEBL010000022.1, forward strand.
AAATTGACTCACTGGAGCTGCTGGGCGCCGACCTGCACCTGGTAGGTGCCACCTCCTACAGTGATCCCAACCACTATATACACACGGCCGAGCGCCTGGCGCAAAAGCTGGCAGGACGGGAGGAAAACGGCGCGGTCTGGGCACGCCAGTTCGACAACCTGGCCAATATGGAAATCCACCAGCGCACCACCGGCGCGGAAATCTGGGAGCAGACCGACGGCAAGGTAGACGGGTTTATCTGCGCGGTGGGGACCGGTGGTACCCTGGCGGGTGTTTCAACGGCGCTCAAGGAGCGCAATCCGGGTGTCACCATAGGGCTCGCCGATCCGGCGGGCGCGTCACTATACGAGTATTTTCGCAGCGGCGAGCTGCAGGCCAGCCCCGGCAATTCGATTATCGAGGGCATCGGTATCAACCATGTCACCGATAATGTCGCCCAGGCCAGGGTGGATGTTTCTTTCAGCATCACCGACGAGGAGGCGCTGCCCTACATCTTCGACCTGCTGCGCCATGAAGGACTGTGCCTGGGCGGCTCCGCCGCCGTCAATATTGCCGGTGCCGTGCGACTTGCGGAGCACCTGGGGCCGGGTCACACCATCGTCACCATCCTGTGCGACTACGGCAACCGCTACCAGAGCAAGCTGTTCAATCCGGTGTTCCTCGAGAACAAGGGGCTGCCCGTACCGGAGTGGCTGGTTATCTAGCCGGCTTTTCGTCAGGTCTCTGCCGGGCGCGTCCTACCAGTCCGCTGGACCGTCTGCAGCCAGGGACGGCTGCAGCGAGCCTACATGGATGTATGTACGGCGTGTCCAGGCAACTGGTGGGGCGCGCCCGGCAGGGTTTGCAATAAAGAATCGAGAAATCAGCTGCCTTTAGCCGCCCGCTCCTTCTCGATCAGGAAATCCGACACTTTCAGCATATCCGCCTGATTGCCCGCCTTACGGGTGCTGACGTGATACTTGCCGTCGACCATCAGCGCCGGGGTACCGGTGATCTTGGCGGCCTTGGCCCGCGCGGAGGCCTGGTTTACCTGGCTGGTGACGCCAAAGGAGTTGAAAGCCTTGCTGAAATCCTCTGCGGACACGCCATTGGCAACAAACAAGGCCTGGATTTCGTCCTCGCTGGACAGTTTCTTGTGGTCCACGTTCATCGCCTGAAACAGCGCGGGATGCATCGTGTCCAACACGCCCAGAACCTGCGCGGTATAGAAGGCGCGGGCATGCAGCTCCATGGGCTTGTTCCATATGGCGGGAGAGCCGTGGAATTCCACGTCATCTGCCAGGGTCTTTTTCCAGGCGGTAATCAAAGGTTCAAAATTGTAACAATGTCCACAGCCGTACCAGAAGAACTCGACCACTTCGATTTTATCCGGGTTGGCGGTTCTGACCGGCGGTGAGATGAGGTCGAAATTCTCGTCTGCAACATAGGTCTGGGCAGTGGCCAGCAGCGGGGCAAACACCAGCAGCGACAGTGACAACAACAGGTTCTTCAGCATGTTTCTCTCCATGATTGTGATGCACATGAGACAACAGTTTTCGCATCGTGTTCTGGGGACAGACAAAAAAGGTGGCATTCAAGCCACCTTTTGCAGTGAGCGCAGTGACAAAGCGGGGCTAGTTAAGCCCGGCGGCGTAACTTGCCACGGCCTGGATTTCCAGGTCGCTCAGACCGAAGGCTGTGATCCGCATGATGCGGCTGTCGCCGTCGTTGATCCGGCCCGTCGCATCCTCGTAACCCTTGCGGTAGGCGGTCAGCTGGGCTGCGATGTAGTCGGCATGCTGCCCCGCAAGGCGCGGAAAGCCGGCGGGCGCATTGCCCTTGCCGGTAGGCGAATGGCAGGCGGCACAGGCGGCGACATTGCGCTCGGGTATACCGCCGCGATAAACGGCCTCACCCAGCGCCAGCAGTGCCGGGTCGGTCTGGCCGCCGGTGCTGGCCTGGCTGGCGAAGTATGCCGCCATGTTCGCCAGATCCTGGTTGGATTTACCATCGAGCTGGCCGGCCATGGTCGGCACAGGCCGGGCACCATCACGGATGTCCTTGAGCTGCTTGTACAGGTATTTCTCGCCCTGGCCAGCCAGCTTCGGAAAGGTGGGTACCGCGCTGTTTCCGTCGGCGCCATGGCATGCGGAGCAGACGACTACCTGCGCCTTGCCCGCGGCGGCATCGCCTGCAAGATTGGCCTCGGCAGTAACACCGGTTTGTGCCCAGCCCATTGCGAGGCCGAGCAAAATTGCGACTTTTTTCATGTCAGTTCCAGATAATTCAAAGACAGCAAAGCCTTTTTACTTTGCAGGGGTGCTCATGTACGTGATGAGGGCGCTATAGTCCGCGTCGGTGCAGTCGAAGCACATACCCTTGGGCGGCATGGCATTGAGACCGGTGTTAACGGACTTCACCAGCACGTCCATACCCTTGGCGAGGCGGGGAGCCCAGGCTTCTGCGTCACCGGTCAATGGCGCACCCGCAGCACCGGTCGCGTGGCAGACCTTGCAGCTTTTGTCGTACTTCGCCATGTCTGGCTGGGCAAACGCACTGGCGGCGGAAAGCGTCAATACAATAGCGAGCAGCTTTTTCATGTAAAACCTCGAGTTCACTTAAGGAAGCAGTCCCCGCACGCAATTTGCAACGGGAGAAATTTTGCTGTGGCATTATATACGAGATGCTACCACCACAAAAGGCAATACCCCCCAATGTCTGAGACCTGTCCCGATCACCCCCCGGCAGCCCCCAACTACCGCAAAGTGGCTTATCTGACCAGCGCCGCAAAGCTGTCCCAGTGCCCGCCGGACGAGGGTTGGGAGGTGGCCTTTGCCGGCCGGTCAAATGCAGGAAAATCCAGTGCTATCAATAGCTTAACGGGGAACAGTAAACTTGCAAAGACGTCCCGAACCCCCGGACGTACCCAGCTTATCAATTTCTTCGAACTGAGCGCGCAGCAGCGCCTGGTTGACTTGCCGGGCTATGGTTTCGCCAAGGTCCCGCTGGCGGTCAAGCGCGAGTGGACAAAGCAACTGGAAAATTACCTGCAACAGCGCCAGTGCCTGCGCGGGCTGATCCTGGTGATGGACGTACGCCATCCGCTGGAGCCTTTCGACCAGCAGATGCTGGACTGGGCCCTGGCTGCAACCATGCCGGTACACATCCTGCTCACCAAGGCTGACAAGCTGAAGAAAGGGCCCGCAACCAGCACACTGCTGAAAGTCCGCGCCCGGCTCGAGCCACACCGGGAACTGGTCAGCGTACAGCTCTTCTCCGCGCTGAAACACAGCGGCCACGAGCAGCTGTTGGCGGTACTCAATAACTGGCTTACGGATACGGGCGTGCTGGACGAGGAACAGGAGGCAGCGAACGAATAACGGTCGCATCGGAAAGGGAATAAAAAAACCCGGCTGCCTGATAGGGGGTCGGCAGCCGGGCAGGGTTAAAGTCTCTGGGGAAGAGAGACTTGCCCGGGTTGGTACATGGAGAGAAACCCCCCCGGGACATGTAGCGCTCGCTACCTGAATTCAGACTGTCCCGCCCGTGGAAAGTTCAGTTGGGGAGAAAATTTTTTCGGGCAGCACGCGGCAGCTCGTTACGGTGCAAGCTTCGTCTTCAATGCGCCTCGTCCCAGTTGGCACCTGTACCTGCCTCCACCAGCAGGGGTACGGCGAGTTCCGCGGCAGCGGACATAAGCTCGCAAATCCTGCTGCTCACCGCATCTACCTCACCGGATGCCACCTCGAATACCAGTTCATCGTGTACCTGCATGATCATCCTGGCATCGGGGCGCTCATCCTGCAGCCAGCTGTCCACCGCCAGCATGGCCCGCTTGATAATGTCTGCCGCGGTGCCCTGCATGGGGGCATTGATCGCCGTGCGCTCGGCCGCCTGGGCCCGCATCTTGTTGCGCGCATTGATCTCGGGAAGATGCAGCCTGCGACCGAACAGGGTTTCCACAAATCCCTGTTCCCGCGCCAGGGCCCGAGTGCGGTCCATATACTGCTGCACCCCCGGGTAACGCTCAAAATAACGATCTATATATTGCTGCGCCTCGGTGCGCCCGAGATGCAGCTGGCGGGCCAGGCCGAAAGCAGACATGCCGTAGATGAGACCGAAATTGATCGCCTTGGCCTTGCGCCGCTGGTCACCGGACACCTCGTCGAGATCGACCTCGAAAACCTCCGAGGCGGTGGCCCGGTGCACATCCAGACCCTCCTTGAAGGCTTTGAGCAGCCCCGGGTCGGCGGAGAGATGGGCCATGATCCGCAATTCGATCTGGGAATAGTCCGCAGCGACCAGGCGGTAACCCTCCGGCGCGACAAACGCCTGGCGGATCCGCCTGCCCTCCTCCGTGCGGATCGGGATATTTTGCAGGTTGGGGTCAGAGGACGACAGGCGGCCGGTAGCCGCCACCGCCTGGTGGTAGGACGTGTGCACACGTCCGGTCCGGACGTTGATCATTTCCGGCAGTTTGTCCGTGTAGGTAGACTTCAACTTGCTGAGGCTGCGGTGCTCCAGCAGCAGTTTCGGCAGGGGGTAGTCCAGGGCGAGTTCGGCCAGCACCTCTTCCGCAGTTGACGGTGCGCCCTTGGGAGTCTTTTTGATAACCGGCAGTTCCAGTTTTTCAAACAGGATCTCCCCCAGTTGCTTGGGTGAACCCAGATTGAATTCCTGGCCGGCCAGTTCATGCGCCCTGCCCTGCAGCTCCAGCAGCCGCTTACCCAGCTCTTCGCTCTGCGCCAGCAACAATTCGCGGGAAATCAGTGCGCCCTGCCGCTCTATCCGCGACAGTATCGGCACCAGAGGCATTTCAATATCCTGGAAGACCGAGCAGGGTCCCGCCTGCTCCGCCAATCGGGGCCACAGCGCCTGGTGCAGTCGCAGTGTGATATCCGCGTCCTCCGCCGCATAGGGTCCCGCCTCTTCCAGCTTTACCTGGTTGAATGTCAGCTGTTTGGCGCCCTTGCCTGCGATATCTTCAAAGTGAATGGTTTTGTGGCCCAGGTACTTCAGGGCAAGGCTGTCCATATCGTGGCGCGTGGCGGTGGAATCCAGCACATAGGATTCCAGCATGGTATCGAAGCGAATCCCCCGCAACTCGATGCCGTGGTTGGCAAGCACACTCGCATCGTACTTGAGATTCTGGCCGACCTTGGCCCGCTGCTGATCCTCCAGCAGCGGCTTCAATAATGCCAGTACCTCATCACGCTCCAGCTGCTGCGGTGCGCCCAGGTAGTCATGGGCGAGCGGTACATAGGCCGCTCGTCCCGGCTCGATCGCAAATGAAACGCCGACGATGCGGGCCTCCATGTAATCAAGGCCAGTGGTCTCGGTGTCGAAGGCGAACAGTTCAGCGCCACGCAAACGCTCCAGCCACGCATCCAGCGACTGCCGGGTGGTGACGATGTCATAGTCGACCTCCATTGCAGCCACGGGCTCTGGCGCCTCATCGTCTGCCAGCAGCTCCTCCAGCCAGGACCTGAACTCCATGCGGGTGTACCAGTCGATCAACTGCTCCCGGTCGGGCTCGGCGTTGTGCAGCTGCTGCGGGGCAAGGTCCAGGGGGACATCGGTTTTGATAGTGGCCAGGGCATAGGACATATACGCCTTGTCTTTTTCGGCTTCCAGTTTGGCCGCGATGGTTTTGGCGCCGCGAAACGACAGCCCCGCCACCTTGTCCAGCGCTGCGTAGATGTCATCCAGGCCGCCCAGGCCCTGCAGCAGTCCCAGTGCGGTTTTTTCACCGACTCCCGGCACTCCGGGGATGTTGTCGCTCTTGTCTCCCATCAGTGCCAGCAGGTCGATCACCAGCCCCGGGGGGATACCGAACTTCTGTTCCACACCCGCTACATCGAGCACTGTGGCAGTCATGGTATTGACCAGCGTGATGTGTGCATCCACCAGCTGGGCCATGTCCTTGTCGCCGGTGGAGATCACCACGGGCGTGCCCTGCGCGGCGGCCTGCCGCGCGAGCGTACCGATCACATCGTCGGCCTCGACGCCTTCCACGCACAATAGCGGCAGCCCCATTGCCCGGACGATGCCGTGAATAGGCTCTATCTGCTCGCGCAGCTCGTCCGGCATGGGTGGGCGCTGGGCCTTGTACTCGGGGAACATCTCATCCCGGAAGGTTTTGCCCTTGGCGTCAAACACCACCGCTACCGGGCTGCCGGGATAGTCCTTGTGCAGGCGGCGGATCATGCTGATCACCCCCTTGACGGCTCCGGTCGCCTGACCCCGGGAGTTGGTCAGGGGCGGCAGCGCGTGAAAGGCGCGGTAGAGGTAGGAGGAACCGTCAACCAGTACTATAGGGACCGGTTTTGCACTCATCATGAGTCCCCTACTGTCCTGTCCCACATGGCTCTCGCCGAGCGATAGGTGAGTTTCATTTTGGCCATATCCAGCGGCGCCTTGAAAAAACCATGGTAATCGCCGCGCGGGTTAATAAGTATCACATTGGCACTGTGGTCGACCTGGTAATTTTCACCCTCTCCGGGCACCTTTCGAAACGGTGTATTGAGGGCGGTGGCGAAACGGTGGATGTCGAGAAACTCGCCGGTGACGCCGGTAAAACCGGGGTTGAAGTAGGGTACATAGCTGGCCAGCTGCTCCACCGTGTCCCGGGCCGGGTCCACCGAAACCATCACCACTTCGGTATCCTCCGCCTCGGTACCTTCCAGCTGCCCCATGAGTTCGTTCAGAAACGCCATGGTCGTGGGGCAGATGTCCGGGCAGTAAGTGAAACCAAAGAAAACCAGGGTCCACTTGCCGAGCAGGCGCTCGTTGTCAAACACCTGGCCGTGATGATCAATTAGAGCGATATCGCCGAAATTTCTGGGAGTTTTCATGAGATAAAGGCCATTTATCTGCATTTCCGCCGCAGTAAGTATTCTCGGCTGCTGAATCCTGTGGACAAACCCCGCGACAATAACAGTCATGAACACTGCAATCGCCAGCACCGTCAGCTTGATACCACGGGACTGCTTGTCCTTGTACGCCTGCTGTTGGTCTGTCATAGACTACTCACCGGAAACAGGTAGTGATCGAGGAGCATCACTACAAATAGCGCCATAAGATAGATGATCGAGTACCTGAAAGTTTCCATGGGCGCGTTGGGATTCTTGTCGCGCAATAACTCGATGGCCCAGTAGAGGAAACCGCCCCCCAGCACGACAGCGCCCAGCAGGTAGAGCGGGCCGCTCATACGCGTGGCAAAGGGCAACAGGGTAATGAGGAACATGATCACCGTGTACAACAGGATATGCAGCTTGGTAAAGGCGACCCCGTGGGTCACCGGCAGCATGGGAATATCGACGGCGGCATACTCTTCACGGCGATGGATGGCCAGGGCCCAGAAGTGGGGTGGCGTCCAGGCAAATATAATCAGCGCGAGCAACAGGCCGTGTCCGCCGACTTCCCCGGTCACCGCGGTCCAGCCCAACAGGGGGGGTGCGGCGCCGGCGAGACCGCCAATCACGATATTTTGCGGGGTCGCGCGCTTGAGGAACATGGTGTAGACCACCGCGTAGCCCAGCAGGGAAGCCAGGGTTAGCCAGGCTGTGAGGGCGTTTACCCATATCAGCAGGATAGCCATGCCGAGGGTTCCGATGATCGCGGCGAACAGGGCCGCCTGCAGTGGCTTGACCCGGCCCTGCGCCACCGGCCTCTTGTGGGTGCGGGACATCTGCCTGTCGATGCGCTGGTCCACCAGGTGGTTGACCGTGGCCGCCGCGCCAGCGCAAAGGGCGATACCGAGATTTCCCAGCACCAGGATCTGCAGTGGCACCATACCGGGCACCGCCATGAACATTCCTATAGCCGCCGTGAGGATCATCAGCAGCACCACATTGGGCTTGGTCAGCTCCTTGAAATCCCTCCAGGTTACCTGGTCTGTTTTTCCCGCCGTCGCCATAAGCTGCTCAACCGCCCGAGTTCTTGAGGAGGAACTTGAGATCTGCTATCACATCCTTGTAGGAAACATCAGTGTTGTAAGACATCATGATCCACCCGGCAGGGTCTACCAGGTACCAGGTACCCGGTTCAGCCCGGTACTCGGCAAACAGCTCCTCGATCTGGCCGGGAGCCAGCACGAGGGGCTTCAGGCCGCGATGCTCATCCGTCAGGAAGCTGGAAAAGCTGGCCGGAAGAGGGTGTCCGTCACTGAGCTGCTGCACCGCCAGCTGTGTGTCCTCAGGCGCAGTCTCGCCGACATATAGCCGTCTCAGCCGATTATATTCCTTGCCCATCGCCGTGTGGATCTGCCTCGTCTCGTAAAGCGAGTGTTCGCAGGCTGCGTCGCAGCGATCTCCCGACCCGGGTATCAGCATGGACCACCTGGGTTCCAGTCCCGCGTACACGAAACGCGTACCATCGGGCTCGACCAGGTCTGCCTCATCGATCTGGCGCGGCGGCTGCACCAGCGCGCCGCGGTTGGCAGTACCCAGTGTCCCGACCAGGTCCAGGTCGCCCCGCACGACAAAATACCACAGCCATGTCGCGCCCAGGATCATGGTTACCGGGACGCCGGCTATCAACAGCAGCACCATGCGGTTATTCGTTCGTCTATCGGTATTTTCCATCTAGCTCCGATCACTCCCGGATCGCGTTATCAGTTGCCACAGGTTGCTACTGCGGAATATGAAGAACAGCAACAGAACCGCCGCCATGCTAAACCATTGTGCCGCATAGGCCTGATGCTTCTGCGGACTTACATTCACTACCTGCCAGTCCACCGACAGGGCGCCAGGCTGCCCGGCCGCAATTCTAACGGAATAGGGAAAGGCTTGCCCGTCTCCCGGCTCGCCCAGTGCGGGCAGGATCTTCTCCATTTCAACCGCCTGCACCACCTTTGGCCAGCCGTCGCCCAATTGTTGTTCAGTCAACATGTACGGTGTGCCGGGCGCCACATAGACATGGCCCAGTATCTGCACACGTCCGCTCACCCGCGGCACGGCCGGCAACACCAGCCGCGCCGGGTCTCCGGCTATCCAGCCACGATTGACCAGTACCCGGCGATGGCCGCCGTCCAGCTGCAGAATACCGAGCACCTCGTAACCCACCCGGCCGTCGTAAATACGGTTATCCAGCAGAAAGTACCTGTCCTGCTCGAACTGCCCGGACAGGATCACCGGGACATAGGCAAGCGCCGAGGCGGGCTCCTCCCACAATTGCTGCAGTGGCACAGGCGCCTGGCTCTGGCGCTTTTCCCAGGAAGTGGCCAGGACAGCTTTTTCATCTGCCCGCTGCAGCTGCCAGAGCCCCAGCCCGAACATCAGGGGCACCAGCACAAGGGTGAACACCGTGGTGCGCCAGTCCAGAGACCATATCAAACCAGTACCTCCGGCAGGCATTTCAATCCGCCCCAACCCGTATCGGTAGAGCTGGTTTATACTGCGGGAAGTTACCCAAGGAGAGATCCATTGCTAAAAGTATCTATAGTGCTGTTGATGCTGGCATTACTTGCCAGTCTGGGAAGCGGGTTTTATTTCCTGATGATAGACCAGGGCGATAAAACCAAGCGTCGGACCATGCATTCCCTGGGGGTGCGGCTGGGACTGGCCATCTGCCTGGCGGCGGTAATTGTTTACGGTGTAGCCACTGGCCAGCTGGGCCACCAGAATCCCTGGGATGTCAGGCCGGAGCCCGAATCATCCCAGAGCGAAGCTAGCGAATAAGCGCCCCTAGAGCACGTATACAAACAGGAACAGGAATACCCAGACCACGTCCACAAAGTGCCAGTACCAGCTCGACGCCTCAAAACCGAAGTGGTCGCCTGCGGTGAACTGGCCACCAAACACGGACCGCAGCAACTGTATCAGCAACATTGTCATGCCCATGAACACGTGGAAGCCGTGAAATCCCGTCAGCATGAAAAATGTTGAACCGTATATCCCCGCATTGAGGGTAAGCCCGAATTCGGCATAGGCCTCATGATACTCAGCGTACTGCAGGCCGAGGAATATCATGCCCAGCACCACGGTCACGGTCAGCCAGAAGTTGAACTTCTTGCGATCGCCATTGAGGATACCGACGTGTGCGAGGTGACAGGTAAAGCTGGACGTCAACAGGACAAGGGTGTTCCACATCGGCAACCAGGCGTACCAGGCATGTGCATCCCTGAAGGCCATGCTGGTTTCGGGTGAGGTGAAGGAGCCGTTGTTGGCAATCAGCTGGGCGCCTGCGCCACCGACCGCTTCCTGCGGGGTCTGCATCATGGGCCAGCTGAAAGTGAAGCCTTCCCACAGCAGGCCGTTCATGCGCCCACCGTCGCCCTCACCTGACAGCCACGGACCCACCAGAACACGCACGTAGAAGAGCGCGCCGAAGAAACAGAAGAAGAACATCACCTCGGAAAAAATGAACCAGAACATGCCCAGGACATAGGATTTTTTCAGCTGGGCACTGTTCATGCCCGCGATGTTTTCCTTGATCGCCGTGCGGAACCAGCTAAACAGGGTAGCTGCAAAAAACAGCATCCCGAGCATGAAAATCGTCCAGGAACTGGTTTCCTTGGCCGGGTCACCAAACGTCATGTCGTTCATGATGCTGGCGGCGCCGAATATACTCAGGAGCAGGCCAATCGTGGCGCATATGGCCAGTCGGCTTTTTTCCGGTACGTAGTATTTTTCGTACGCTGCAGAAGTCTGACTTGTCATTTTATGTGTTCTCCATGTAGGTAACGCGGGTTCCCTAACCCGCGTTTCAGCGAGTGGCTACAGCACCACTCGACATATCTGTTACATCAAAAATCGTGTAAGACAGGGTGATGGTGTGAATGTCGGCCGGCAGGTCCCTGTCGACGATGTACTGCAGCGGCAACTCCGCGGCCGCGCCACCGTCCAGCGGTTGCTGGTTGAAACAAAAACACTCTGTCTTGTGAAAATACGCCACCGCCCTGGCCGGAGAAATACTCGGGATCGCCTGGGCGACCATCGCCTGGGGCAGGGGGTTGCGGGCGTGAAACACTGTGTCGTTCACAGCACCCGGGTGTACTTTCATCACCGTAG
>JAHEBL010000216.1 GCA_024642265.1 Haliea sp.
GCCAGCGAGAGTTGCTTCAGCAGTTTGCGGCGATAGCCGGTTACCTGCCGCAGGCTCTCCAGTGCCGGGAATTGTACCAGTACCTGCATGATGTCCTGTACCAGCACCACGCGGGAGAGACCGCGGTAGATACTCAGGTAGGAGCCCACCATCGCGGTGAGGGAGCGGGTCAGGTGCATGTAATCGCCGCGCACTACAATGCCCTGGCGGCTCAGTGCGGTGGCGAGGTTGATTGCCAGTTCCAGGCGGCTGACCAGGCCCTGCTGGCCCTCCTTGTACAGTGTGAGTAAAAAGTCGTAGCCCAGCGGCTCAACGCCCGCTTCCGCCAGCACCTGCTTGATATGTTTGGCCAGCTCCTTGCGGCATGCTTCCATCTGCTTGCGGTCGGTGCCCAGCTCGACCACCGCCTCAAGGATGGCGTCGGCGTCTCCTGTCAGCACGGCCTGCAGGTATTTCAGGGCAGGCTTCCAGACGGTGCTGATATCCACCGTGTTGCCCCAGTCGATCAGGTACAGCTCGTCGCTGTTGGCCACCAGTATGTTGCCCGGGTGCAGGTCGCCGTGGAACTCCTGGTAGATAAACAGGTGGGAGATGACGGTGTGCAGGAAGGCCCGGCCAACCTTGCGCTGGGCGCGGGCGACCTTGCGCTTGCCGCGATTGCCAAAGGCGCTGTTGATGCTGGCAGCATCGTCGACGAACTCCATCTCGATAATGCGACGGGTGCCGTGGTAGACGGCGGGTACGTGCCAGCGATCAGAGAGTCCTGCGCGCTTTGCGAACCGGGCCTGGTTGCGGGCTTCTGATTCAAAATCCAGCTCCTCCCGAAAGCCCTCCACAAACACGTCCACCTGGTCCAGCCAGGAAGACAGGAAGGGGGACAGCTTGGAGTGGGGGGCCCAGTACTGGCTGCTGAGAATCGCCAGCTTGATCACGGTCTTGCCGATCAGGAATTCCCGCTCGAGGTTGTGGCGGCCCACTTTTACCACAACCGGGGTCAGAATCTGCTTGCCCCTGCGGTCTTCCATGGGCTTTTGCGCGAGATAAACGGAGGCAATGGAGCCCGACTTCAGCGGGCTTGAAGCGTCGAAGCCGAAGTAGCGCTCGGTGGGCAGCACCCCGTAGCACTCCAGGAACGCCTGCTCCACCTCGGCGGCGGTCATGGGTTCCACATCCTCCTGGAAAACCGCGAGGGCCTCGGTGATTTCGTCCGGGAGGAAATCCGAGCTGGCAGCGGCCACCTGCGCCATCTTGATGAAGAAGGGGCCGAACTCCCGCACCATCTGCGCAACGATCTCGGCCTGCGCCTTGAAATCTTCCGGGTCGGTGCCAAAGAACTCCCGGATATAGCGCAGGGCGCCGATCTGGCGGCGGAAGATGACGAGGTCCTGGCGGATAACCCCGCTGTTGCCGAGAATTTCCCGCATGCGCCTGTCATTCATCTGGCGCAGGTCCTTGACCTGGTTGATCAGCTGGGTGATCAGGGGTTCATAGGCCGTGATCACGATGCGCAGTACATCCAGGCTGACTTCCCCGAGGCCACGCAACTCGGGCTCGCTCATCAGCTCGTTGAAGAACTTCCAGAATTCGTCGGTCAACTGCTTCGGGATGGGGACGATACTGCGGGCGGTCACCTGTTCGACCAGGAACCGGATCAGGTTTTCGGTGCTTTGCTCATTTGGCAGCAGGTTGCCGCTGCGCATGCGGGTGGTCAGGGTGCGTAACTGCAGGGTGACCGGGTGCTCCTGCAGCGCCAGGAACAGTTCGTCCAGCGCCGCGTGCAACTCCTGCTCGCTGATCGGGCTGCGGCGGTTGATAAGCTCAACCACGGGCAGCAGCGAGCGGTAGATTTTGGCCACACCCACGGTGAAATCGCTGGTGGAGCGCACCAGTCGCACGGTCTGGCCCCTGAGAGCGGGCAGCACCTCTTCCAGCTTGAGATATTCGTCAATCGCGACCGGCTTAACCTGCTTCGCCAACAGACACTCCTGGCTGATCGATGGGGCCGGACCAGCGCTGACCTTGAATTTGCGGGGAAACCTGCTTTTCGGTGACTGATCACCGATCCAAATGGGGCAGGCAGGCGGGCATTTTCCCCTATTCGGGGAGCTCTCACAAGCGCGTTCTTGCGCTCAATTAAACGGGGCCAGTCCCCCTTAAGCCCTCAAGGTTTGCTAGAATAGCGGCCACGCTTATCCCGTATTTTCAGCCATGACAGATACTACTGCACCCGCATCACCCACCATGCCGGCGGAAACCGCCCGCCTGATGCGCATGGCAACCTATGCCTCGATATCCGTAGCCCTGGTGTTGATCGTGGCAAAACTCATCGCCTGGGGCGTTTCCGACTCCCTCAGCCTGCTGGCGACCCTGATTGATTCCACCCTGGATGCGCTGGCATCGCTTATCAATCTTCTGGCAGTGCGGCATGCCCTTTCGCCGGCGGACCGGGAGCATCGTTTTGGCCATGGCAAGGCCGAAGCGCTGGCGGGGCTGGGGCAGGCAGCGTTTATTTCCGGATCAGCGGGCTTCCTGCTGCTGGAGGCAGCCCGGCGATTTGTCAATCCGGTGCCACTTGAGTCGTACGGGCTCGGTGTCGCCGTCATGGTGTTTTCGATCGTCGCCACTCTTGCTTTGCTGGCATACCAGCGGCATGTCATCCGCAAGACAGGGTCGGTGGCCATCAGCGCCGATGCGCTGCACTACCGCACCGACCTGCTGGTGAACGGCAGCGTGATAGCGGCACTGTGGCTGTCTTCGGTGGGCTGGGTGGGGTTTGACCCGCTGTTTGCCGTCGCCATCGCGCTTTATATCCTGTACAGCGCCTGGGAAATCGTCAGGAATGCCTTCGATCACCTGATGGACAGGGAATTACCGGA
>JAHEBL010000023.1 GCA_024642265.1 Haliea sp.
GGCGCGAGCGTGCAAGCGGTCGTCCGGGTCCACCGCCACCGGGTTGTCCACGATCTCCAGCAGCGGCAGGTCGTTGTGCGAGTCACTGTAAAAGAAGGCGCCGTCCAGCGAGATATCGCGCTCCGCCAGCCACATGTTCAGGCGCGTAACCTTGCCGGCGTGGTAGGAGGGTACACCCCGGGGCTCGCCGGTATAGCGGCCGTCAACGATTTCCCCCTCACAGGCAATCAACTGGGGAATGCCCATTAACTCGGCAATGGGGCGGGTAATGAACTCGTTGGTGGCGGTGATAATGAGCAGCTCGTGCCCCCGCTGGCGGTGACTGGCCAGCAGTTGATCAGCCTTGGGTAACAGAATCGGCTCGATCTTGCTGGCCATGAACTCGCGGTGCCAGGCGCTCAGCTGCTCCCGGGAGTGGCCCACAAGGGTGGAGAGGGCAAAGCGCAGGTAGGCGTCGATATCGAGCGTGCCGGCCTTGTAGTCAGCATAGAACTGCTCATTGCGTGCGGCAAAATCATCCCCGTCGACCAGGCCCTGTTCGCACACAAACTGGCCCCACAGGTTGTCGCTGTCACCGCCGAGCAGGGTGTTGTCGAGATCGAAGATAGCCAGCGTCACGGTCAGAAGCCTCCTGGGAAGGGCGGCCAGCATAGCCGGAGTCATCTGGCGAGTAAATTTCTCAGGCGCCCTAAAGTGTGGAACAATAGCCGGTCGAGTAACCAGGCGGTGCTTTGGCGTGATTGATTCGGATGGTTTCAGGGCGAACGTGGGCATAGTGGTCGCAAATGATCGCGGCCAGGTATTGTGGGCCCGCCGCGTGGGTGGCCGCGACGCCTGGCAGTTTCCCCAGGGTGGAATCAACCGGGGAGAGTCTCCGGAAGAGGCCTTGTACCGGGAGCTGCAGGAAGAAGTCGGCCTTGCACCTGAAGCGGTCGAGGTGCTCGGCTGCACACGGGGCTGGTTGCGTTACCGCCTGCCGAAAACCTTTGTCCGCAGGGGGCAGAATCCGGTGTGCATAGGGCAAAAACAGAAGTGGTTTTTGCTGCGCATGCTCGCTGAAGACGCGGAGGTCCGGCTGGACCAGAATGCCAAGCCTGAGTTCGATCACTGGCAGTGGGTCAGTTACTGGTATCCATTGAACCAGGTTATCGCCTTCAAGCGTGAAGTATACCGTCGGGCGATGAAGGAATTGGCATTGCCGCTGGGGCTTCATACCGAAAAACAACTGGAACCCTAGGCCGGCATGCTCGAGACGCTGCGCAATATTGTCCAGCTGGTCAATGCTGCCGAGGGATTGCCCGAGGCCCTCGACATCATAGTAAAGCGGGTGCGCGAGGCCATGGGCACGGAAGTGTGCAGCGTGTACATGCGCGACCAGGAAACCGATAACCTGGTTTTCCAGGCCACCGAGGGCCTTAACAACGCGCTGATAGGAATCGCCAGTCTGGCCCCGGGTGAAGGCCTGGTCGGGCTGGTGGCCGAGCGTGAAGAGCCCGTCAATCTCGACAACGCCGAGAGCCATCCCCGTTTCCAGTTCCTCCCCGACCTGGGAGAGGAAAAGTTCCATTCCTTTCTTGGCGTGCCCATTATCCACCAGCGTGAAGTGCTGGGTGTGCTGGTAGTACAGCAACTGCAACAGCGTCGCTTTGACGAGAGCGAAGAGGCGTTCCTGGTTACCATGTCGGCCCAGTTGGCGGGCGTTATCGCCCATGCCAGGGTTACCGGCGCGGTGGGCGTGGGAGTGACTTCCGGGCAGGGCGCGGCGACCAAGGTCAATGGTGTGCCCGGCGCTCCGGGGATTGCGATCGGCACCGCGGTGGTGGTTTCCCCCTCGGCCGACCTTTATGCGGTGCCCAAGCGTCGGTCCCAAAGCCGACGCAAGGAGTTGCGCGCTTTCAAGGAAGCACTCGCAAGCGTGCGGGCCGATATCCAGGCTGTGGCAGATAATCTTGGCACTGAGCTGAACCCGGAAGATCACGCCCTGTTCGACGTCTACCTGGGTATCCTCGCTGATTCCTCGATAGGCGCAGAGGTGGCGAGCCTGATCAGGGAGGGTGAGTGGGCCCAGGGCGCCCTCAGCCAGGTGATGATAGAGCACATCCGTCATTTTGAGCGGATGGAGCACAGCTATCTCAAAGAAAGGGCTGTAGATGTTAAGGATCTGGGTACGCGAGTACTCGCTTACTTGCAGGAGTCGGCGGTAGAGAGTCGCACTTATCCCGACCACACGATCCTGGTGGCAGAGGAATTGACGGCGTCATCATTGGGAGAAGTACCCCGCCACAAGCTGGCCGGCCTGATCTCCGTGCTGGGTTCCGGTAACTCGCACGTGGCGATACTGGCCCGGGCGATGGGGGTGCCCACGGTGATGGGTGCCGTCGACCTGCCCTACAACCGGCTGCAGGATCGGGAGCTGATAATCGATGGCTATAACGGCACCGTGCATCTAAACCCGCCGGCGGAACTGAAACAGCGTTTCCAGGAGGCGCTGGACCAGGATAAGGCCCTCTCGCTCGACCTGGAGTCCCTGCGGGATGAGGTCTGTGAAACCCTGGATGGCCATCGTATGCCGCTGTGGGTTAATACCGGCCTGATGGCGGATGTCACCCGCTCTCTCGAGCAGGGCGCGGAGGGTGTGGGCTTGTACCGCACCGAGGTGCCCTTCCTGCTGCGCGACCGCTTTCCCAGTGAGGAAGAGCAGCGCCAGATTTATCGTGAACAGCTGGAGGCCTTTGCGCCCATGCCGGTCACCATGCGCACACTGGACATCGGGGGCGACAAATCCCTGCCCTACTTCCCCATAGAGGAAGACAACCCCTTTCTGGGCTGGCGCGGCATCAGGGTGACGCTCGACCACCCGGAGATATTCCTGGCCCAGATTCGCGCCATGCTCAAGGCTAACGAGGGGCTGGGAAATTTGCGCATCATGCTGCCCATGATCTGCAATACGGCAGAACTGGATGAGGCGCTGGACCTGATTCGCCGCAGCCACCGGGAGATCCTGCAGGAGGGGCTGGTGGAGGGTCTGCCCCCGGTCGGGGTAATGGTCGAAGTGCCTGCAGCGGTTTTCCAGGCGAGAGCGCTGGCCCGGCGGGTAGACTTCATGTCGGTGGGCAGCAATGACCTCACCCAGTATTTGCTGGCGGTGGATCGCAATAACGCCAGGGTGGCAGACCTTTATCACGCTCTGCACCCCGCAGTAATCCAGGCCCTGGCCACTGTTGCCATGGCGTGCCGGGCGGAGGGCAAGTCCATAGGAATCTGCGGTGAGCTGGCGGGGGATCCCGAAGGGGCGGTACTGCTGCTCGCCATGGGCTACGATGTCCTGTCGATGAATGCCACCAGCCTGCCGCGTGTCAAGAAGACCCTGCGCAACACCAACCTGGCGGATGCCAGCGAACTGCTTGCTGAAATCATGTTGATGGAGGACGTGGCATCAGTGCATAAGCGCCTGCAGCGTTTCCTCAGTGAGCACGGCCTGGAGCAGTTTATCCACAATCCGTTGGACTAGGCTGCTGTTTCGAGCCGGTCCGGCAGAAGCTTTCCTCGCGCTGGCCGGCCAGTGCCCCGCCTTCATCAAAACTGGATTCCCGCCAGAATACGACCCCTTTGTGATCTGTCCACAGGGTGGTGCTGGAGCGTGTGCCGTAACTGCCGGCGGTGATGAACTGGGCCGACAGGATCTGGTCCATGCCACTGTCAAGGCCCTGCCGCTGCAGCTCGCGGGGGTCTGCCAGTTGCCGGCCTCCCACCACCGTGGCCAGGGCGTCATGGCCGATTCCGTCGTTGTCCAGTAGCGCCCGCAACCGGCGCTTGCCCAGCACGACTTTGGGCCAGGGGGTGTCCAGGCGGGCGTTGCTCAACCCGTACAAACCCGGCTGCAGGCGTTGTGGAGCGCATGCCTCCGGCGTGAGGCTGTTGGTGAGGTACCACAGGCTGTCGCCGGTGCCCACCAGCAGGTTAAAACCGGCATAATCCTGCATCCGTTGGCGCAGCCCCGCGAGGTAGGAGTGCGGGTCCATGTCGCCCTTCAGGTAGTCCAGCGGCAGTTCTCCACGGGAGCGGGGTGCAGGGCCTGTGCGCGCCGGGTCGCGGTAGTTGGTAATGGCGGCAAAACGCCCGGCACGGGTGATGCCCATCCAGGTTCCGCCCTGATCCAGGTCGCGCCCGGCCAACAGGTCTGGATGCTCCGGCCAGAAGTTTGATGGCGCCGTCGGCCGCGCATGGAATTCGTCTCGATTAGCCGCCAACACCAGTGGGTAGCGGGGATCGACCTGGTGGGCAAAGATCAACAGGCACATAGTGAGCGCACCTCGCCACTCAGTTCTTTTGGTTGGGGAAACAGTGAAAGAATTGTGCATCACTGCCGGCTGCATGATAATACCGGTTTTGAACCGCGGATACCCGCCCGCCGGGCAGGGTTTGCCGGTGCCTCCCCCCGAAACTGACAGGCTGATATGCTGCCGTATCCACAGATAGACCCCGTTGCAATTGCTCTAGGCCCCGTGAAGGTTCATTGGTATGGGCTGGCCTACCTGGCCGGACTCGCCTTTGCATGGTGGCTGGCGGTGCGTCGCAGCCGGGTGCCCGGCGCGGCCGTCGCACGGGAGCAGGTGGACGACCTGATTTTTTTTGGCGCTCTTGGCGTTGTCCTCGGCGGGCGAATCGGCTACGCCATATTTTATGGTGGCGACAGGCTGGCCGAAGACCCGACCTGGCTGTTGCGTGTCTGGCAGGGTGGTATGTCATTCCACGGCGGCATGCTCGGCGTGATGCTGGCCATGTACCTGTTTGCCCGCAGGCGGCAGATTGGTTTCGGCGCCCTGCTCGATTTTGTCGCGCCCCTGGTGCCGATCGGCCTGGCCTTTGGTCGCCTGGGCAACTTTATCGGCCAGGAGTTGTGGGGGCGGCCCACGGACGCGCCCTGGGCAATGGTGTTTCCCAATGACCCGCTGCAGCTGGCCCGTCACCCCTCCCAGCTTTACCAGTTCGCGCTGGAGGGTCTCCTGCTGGGTATCATACTCATCTGGTTTTCCTCGCGCCCCAGGCCCACCTGGGCTGTTTCGGGCTTGTTTTCGCTGGGCTACGGCTGCATGCGTTTCGTGGTGGAATTCTTCCGCGAACCGGATCAGCACATCGGCTACCAGGCCCTGGGCTGGATGACCCGTGGCCAGCTGCTGTGCCTGCCGATGATTGCCCTTGGTATTTTTCTGCTGGTGTTTGCCTACCGCGGCGCGGGGGCGTCCCGGCCCGGCAAGGCGGGAGGAAACAAATGAGGCAATATCTCGATCTGCTGCAGGATATCCTGGACAACGGCGCTGCCAAGAGCGACCGCACCGGGACCGGCACCCTGTCCGTATTCGGGCGCCAGTACCGGCACGATCTCGCGGACGGCTTTCCCCTGCTGACCACCAAAAAGCTTCATCTGAAGAGTATCGTCAATGAGCTCATCTGGTTCCTCAAGGGCGACACGAACACTCGCTGGCTAAAGGAAAACGGGGTCTCAATCTGGGATGAGTGGGCCACCGAAGACGGCGACCTGGGGCCGATTTACGGGGCCCAGTGGACCGCCTGGCCCACCCGGGACGGCGGTACAGTCAACCAGATCGATTACGTGGTCGACTGCCTGCGCAACAACCCCGACAGCCGCCGCATCCTGTTTCACGGCTGGAACGTGGAATACCTGCCGGATGAGAGGATGAGCCCCCAGGAGAATGTGCGGGCAGGGCGCATGGCGCTGCCGCCCTGCCATCTCCTGTATCAGTTCTATGTGGCGAATGGACGGCTCTCCGCACAGTTGTTCATCCGCTCCAGCGATTCATTCCTCGGCCTGCCCTACAACACCGCCAGCCTGGCGGTACTGACCATGATGCTGGCCCAGCAGTGCGGGTTGGAGCCAGGGGAGATTATTATCTGCACGGGCGACTCCCATATTTACAGCAACCACATCGAACAGGTCAGGGAGCAGCTCAGCCGGGCGCCACGCCAGCTCCCGCGCCTGCGGATTCTGCGCAAGCCCGCAACTATCTATGACTACCGTTTCGAGGATTTTGCGCTGGAAGACTATGACCCCCACCCCCATATCTCCGCCCCGGTGGCGGTGTAGTCCGCGGCGGGTATTGCCGTTATGCACAGGCTCGCTGTTATCGTCGCCGTTGCCGAAAATGGCGTGATCGGCAGGGATAATGGCCTGCCCTGGCACCTCCCCGAGGATCTGCGGTACTTCAGGCGGGTCACGATGGGCAAGCCGATCGTGATGGGCCGCAAGACATTTGAGTCTATAGGGCGGCCCCTGCCCGGGCGCACCAACATCGTCATCAGCCGCAACGGGCAGTTCGCACCGGATGATGTGCTGGTGGCGGCCTCCCTGGGCGAGGCCCTGGAGCTGGCCGGCCGGATTGCCGAACAGCAGGGCGTGGATGAGGCAGTGGTCATCGGCGGCGCGGAAATTTATGCCCTGGCGCTGCCCCGGGCCGACCGGCTGTACATCACCCGGGTCCACGCCTCCGTGGAGGGAGACGCATTGTTACCGCCTGTCGACTGGGCGCAGTGGGCCGAAACCAGTTGTGAGCGTTACGCGGCATCGGACGGCAACCCCTTCGACTACAGTTTTAAGGTGTATGACCGGGTTTGAGGTGGCTGTCCCGGCGCGCAAGGTCTGGTGTTACTGCGAGGGAGGCCCTCTCGAGAGAGTGTTACCAAAATACACAGGCCCTGTGTTTGGCCTGTTGATCAACTGGGTTTCATTGAAAAGAGGCTGACTTTCAGTTTAAAGTCGCCGTCACGGTTTACCGACGCCAGTTTAGTAGCTATATATAATGTCGAGCTAGATTTTCGCAGTTCTGAAACGCTTCGTTGGATTACAGGAAAAACGACTCCCATGACTATGCATCGATTTAAAAATATTGTGATCGCTGCGCTGGTAGCTGCCGGCACCCTGACGGGTGCGGCAGCTGCCGTGCATGCCAGCACCCTCGACTCCGTCCTCAAGGTGGGAGAAGACAAGAATAAATCCGCGCGCCAGTCCCAGGCGAAAATCGACCGGCTGGCGGATGAAACCCGCGACCTGCTCAGTGACTACAAAACAGTCACCAAGCAGATTGACGGGCTTAAAGTCTACAACGCCCGGCTGCAGCGACAGATCGACAACCAGACCGTGCGTATTGGGGAGATCGATAGCTCGATTGACCAGGTTACCGTCATCTCCCGTCAGATGACGCCGCTGGCTATCCGCATGATCGACGGGTTGGAGAGCTTCGTGGAACTCGACGTGCCCTTCCATCTGGAAGAGCGCAATCAGCGTATCGCGTTTCTGCGTTCCAACCTGGACCGCTCGGACGTTTCCATAGCGGAGAAGTTCCGCCAGGTGCTTGAAGCTTACAAGATCGAGAATGAATACGGCCGCAAGATCGATGCCTACAAGGGCAGCATTGAAATCGATGGCGTGGAGCGTGACGTGAACTTCCTTCGGGTAGGTCGCATCTCCTTCCTCTACCAGACCACCGACACCGAAATGTCAGGCGCCTGGGACCAGGCCAGCCGAAGCTGGGTGCCGCTCTCCCGCGGTGAGTATCGCAATGCCATCATGAAGGGCTTGCGTATCGCCCGCAAAGAAGCCTCGATCGACCTGATGAATCTGCCAGTAGCTGCACCGGAGGCTAACTAATGAGCACCAAATTTGTTAAGGCCGCCGCATTCGCCGTGGCGAGCACTATTGCCTTCAGCGCGGGCGTGGCAAACGCCCAGGACGACAAGCCGCGCTCGCTCGATCAACTGCTGCAGTTCGTCAAGCAGGGCCAGGTGACCGAAGCCAAGGAAAACAGGGCTCGCGAGGCAGCTTTCGCGAAGGACAAGGCCAACCAGGCGGCCGAGCTCCAGAGAGCCCAGGGCGAGCGTACCCGGCAGGAGGAGCTCAGCGCGCAACTCGAAGACGCGTTCGAGGCCAACGAGCTGCTGGTGGTTGCCAAGCAGGAGCAGTTGAAAGAAAAGCTGGGTACCCTGGCTGAATTGTTCGGCCACCTGACCTCTACCGCAGGCGACCTTTCCTCAACCCTTGAGTTTTCAATTACCAGTGCCCAGTACCCCGGGCGTGAGCAGTTTCTCGACGAGCTGATCTCCAAGATGAGCGGCAGCGACAAGCTGCCCAGTATCGAGGAAATCGAGCGGGTCTGGTACGAACTCAACCGCGAAATGATCGAGACCGGAAAAGTCGTAGCCTTCAACGCTGAAGTGGCCAAGCCCAACGGCGATAAAGCGGAGCAGAAGGTCGTCCGGATCGGTGCCTTCAACGTGATCTCCGATGATGGCAAGTACCTGCAATACGTTCCCTCCAAGGGTTCATTGGAAGAGCTCGCGCGGCAGCCGTCCGGGCCCTACCTGAACTGGGCCCAGGAGCTGGGTTCTTCCACCGAAGGCCTGCACCGGTTCGGTATCGACCCGACTGGCCCCAGCGGTGGCTCCTTCCTGGCCGCGCTGATCAACAGCCCGAATCTGGAAGAGCGCTGGCACCAGGGTGGTTACATTGGCTATGCGATCACCGCTCTTGGTGTGATCGGCTTTGTTCTTGCGATTATTCGCCTGATCTACCTGTCCATGGTAAGTGCCAAGGTCAGCTCCCAGCTCAAGCACGACAAGGCCAAAGACAACAACCCGCTGGGCCGCGTTCTCAAGATTCACGAGGACAACCCCACCATGGATACCGAGACCCTGGAGCTGAAGCTTTCGGAAGGTATTCTCAAGGAGACCCCCAAGCTGGAATCCGGGCTCAACCTGCTGAAGATTATCGCGGCGATAGCGCCACTGATGGGTCTGCTGGGTACGGTGACAGGTATGATCGTGACCTTCCAGGCCATCACCATCTTCGGCGCGGGCGATCCGAAAGCGATGGCTGGCGGTATTTCCGGCGCACTGGTAACAACAGTACTCGGTCTGTTGGTCGCTATCCCCATGGTTCTTTTGCACACAATTGTTAATGGCCGCGCCCAGCGCATCATGCACGTACTTAACGAGCAGACTACCGGCATCATTGCGGAGCACACCGAAGCCAACCTGAGGAAGTAGTAATATGTACTGGTTCGATAGTGCTTACGAGGCAGTCTCCCGCTTCATGGATATGGGCGGGAATGTCCTCTGGCTGATCGCCCTGCTGCTGTTCTTCATGTGGACTCTGATCTTCGAGCGCGTCTGGTATTTCAAGACGGGCTGGAAATCAGACGCCAGCAAGGCCATCGCCCTCTGGGAAGGACGCGACGAGCGCCAGTCCTGGAATGCGAAACAGATCCGGGAAAAACTGATATCCCAGGCGAGAATGCGAATATACCAGTACCTGCCGGTTATCAAGACCCTGGTGGCCCTGTGTCCGCTGCTGGGTCTGCTTGGCACGGTAACGGGGATGATTGAGGTGTTCAATATCATGGCGGTCACCGGAGGCGGTGATGCCAAGTCGATGGCAGGTGGCGTGTCGCGTGCAACGATACCGACGATGGCGGGCATGGTCGCCGCTATCTCGGGGGTATTCGCCAATACCTACGTGACCCGAAACGCCGAGCGTCAGAGCCAGTTTCTCGAAGACAACCTGACCACCGATCACTAAGAGAGCAATCGTAATGCGCAGGACAAATAAAGCAGTTGCTGAGGATGAAGCCCAGATCGATTTGACGCCCATGCTGGACGTTGTATTCATCATGCTCATCTTCTTCATCGTTACCGCATCGTTTATCAAAGAGGCGGGGATCGAGGTCAACCGGCCTGAGGCATCCACGTCCCAGCCCAAGGAAAACGTGAACATCCTGGTAGCGATCAACGCCACCAACGAAATCTGGATGGATAAACGCCGCATCGATGCTCGCGCCGTGAGAGCGAACATCGAGCGCCTGCACGCCGAGAATCCCAAGGGTGCAGTGGTAATACAGGCGGACAACAAGTCCAATACCGAGACAGTGGCCGCGGTGCTTGATGCCGCTCGCGAAGCGGGCGTCTACGATGTGTCACTGGCCACCGAAGATAAGTAGTCCACTATGAATCGCAACTTTTTCAGGCTCTTGATCGGCGCGTTACTCGCGTTGCCCGTCGCAGGTGGTCTGTTTTTCATCATGCAGTACCTGATTGCTACCGCCGACCCGAAAATCGACGAAACCAAGCAGCGTAAACTGGCGGACATATTCATGCCGGAGCGTGAAATCGAGACCAACCTGAAAGAGCAGAAGCCCGATAAGGTAGACGACCCGGAAGAGCCCCCGCCGGATCTGGATACCCCGGACGTTGAGATGGACATGGACGTTGAAGTTGTCAACGTCGCACCCCAGGCGCAGGTCGATGTATCGATCGAGAGCTCCGGAATGGCCTCCGGCGATGGCGAATACCTGCCGATTGTAAAAGTAGCGCCGATCTATCCGCGCAGGGCCCAGACCCGTGGCATTTCCGGATATTGCATCGTGGAATACACGGTGACCACCTCCGGCGCCATCCGCGATCCGAAACCGGTTGATTGCCAACCCTCCGGTGTGTTTGAGTCCGCCTCCGTCAAGGCCGCACAGAAGTTCAAGTACAAGCCCCGCGTGGTGGATGGTGTTGCCATTGAGGTGGCGGGTGTGCAGAACAAGTTCACCTATGAATTGGAACAGTGAGACGGTTGACGCGCTATGAAATTGTTTAAGCCCCGCACCTGGATTCACGCCGCGCTGTTGGCAGTCCCGGTCGTTGCCACGCAGGTGGCGGTGTCCCAGCTGCAGGCAGACCTTGGCTGGCAAGCACTTTCCGCGGCGACAGCCCAGGAGAAGAAGGGACCGGATACAAGAGAAACCCGTCGCACGCCCGCGCTGCGAAATAATGTCTACGAAAAACTGGCGGCGGCCCAGGAAGCGGCCGAAGCCAAGGACCTGAACGGTGCAGCCAGCATCCTCGACGGGATGATCTCGTCCGGCGGCAAAAATGCCCTCAACAGTTATGAACTGGCCAATGTCTATAACCTCTACGCGTTCATTCATTATTCCAGGGAAGATTACGCCAAGGCGCTGAAAGCATACGAACAGGTAGTGGCCCAGCCCGATATCCCCATAGCGATGGAGATCAATACAAAGTACACGATCGCCCAGTTGTATTTTGTTCAGGAGCAATGGCAAAAGGGCGTCAATGCCCTGCTAGGATGGTTTGCCGTTACCGATAAGCCGAACGCAAACGCCTATGTGCTGCTGGCCCAGGGCTATTACCAGACCAAGGACTACGATAAGGCGCTTTTCAATGTTGAGAAAGCCATCAGCATGTACAAGGCGGAAGACAAGCTGCCCAAGGAGCAGTGGTATAACCTGGCCCGCTTCCTGTATTTCGAGAAGGATGATGTAAAGAACACCGTCGCCACGCTGGAACAACTGCTCACGTACTATCCCAAGAAGGAATACTGGGTACAGATTTCGCACATGTACGGCGAACAGAAAAAGGAAGGCCGGCAACTGGCCGCCATGGATACCGCATACGTGCAGAACATGCTGGATAAAGGCACCGAGCAGGTGACGATGGCTTACCTTTATCTCAATGGTGAGGTTCCCTACCGAGCCGGCAAGGTAATGGAGAAGGGTCTCAAAAACGGTTCCATTCCAGCCACATCAAAGAATTACGAGATTGCCGCGAGTGCCTGGCGCCAGGCCCAGGAGCTCGACAAGGCTATTCCGGCGATGGAAGAGGCCGCGGCGAAATCCGATACCGGCGAGCTGTATGCCCGTTTGGGCAACATTTACCTGGACAGCGACCGTAACAAAGAGGCGATTGTTGCCATCAACAAGGGCCTGTCGCGCGGGGGTGTGAAGCGTGCCGATACCGCGCGCCTGGTGTTGGGCATGGCCTACTTCAATACCAAACAGTACGACAAGGCGCGCGAGGCTTTCCAGGCGGCCGGGCGCGATGAGCGTTCGGCCAAGTATGCCGAACAGTGGATAAGCTACCTGGATTCAGAGCTTGACCGGCAGGCGAAACTGCAGGACAGCTAGGCCGGGGTAAGCTCAGGCGCGGCAATAAAAAAGGAGCTCCATGGAGCTCCTTTTTTGTTTTGCCTGATACCTTTTTAAGGGGTATTACAGGGGGACTACATTCTCTGCTTGAGGACCTTTCTGGCCATCAGTGACAGTGAACTGGACTTTCTGGCCGTCTGACAGAGTCTTGAAGCCGTCGCCCTTGATGGAGCTGAAATGGACAAAGACGTCAGGACCATCCTCGCGCTCAATAAAGCCGAAGCCCTTGGTCTCGTTAAACCATTTAACTGTGCCGGTTGTTGTAGACATATACTTTTACCTGTATAGCTTGCGGTGCCATGTCCAGGCACCTTTTCATTTAATAATTATTTATGGTTAACGTACCGATGAACTTGATGGAACTTCGACCGTGAGCATAAATACCGCTGAAACCACTCAGCTCGGTAGAGTGTATCACCAAATTCTCAGCTTTGCCGTCAAGGTTTTTCAACTATTTTGGGAATATTGCCTCCTTTTTACCCGCCGCTGCGCCGCGCTACCAAGCCGCGGGGCGGGGGTATATGCTTGGTAATGCCGACGGCAGAGCGGTGGTCAATTGCGAATACTATTGGTTGAAGACGATAGCCAGCTGGGCGAGTCGCTGGAGGCAGCCCTGCGGCTGGAGCAGTACGCCGTGGACTGGTTGCGCTCCGGTGAGCCGGTGCGGGCCGCGCTGGCTTCGACGCCCTACGATCTGCTGATCCTGGATCTCGGACTGCCGGGGGTTCCTGGCATACAGGTGCTGCGGCAATTGCGCGCGGACAAGCACCGTTTGCCGGTGCTGGTCCTGACCGCCCGCAGTACGGTGGCTGACAAGGTGGACGGCCTTGATTCCGGTGCTGACGATTATCTCACCAAGCCCTTTGATATCAGCGAACTGTTTGCGCGGGTGCGGACCCTGCTGCGCCGCAAGGGGGAGCAAAGATCTACGCAATTGCTCGCGGCGGGAATATCGCTCGACCCGGTGGAGCGGGTGGTCAGCTTCAATACCGAGCAGGTTGTCCTGACAGCCCGCGAGTTCGCCATCCTGGAGATACTGATGCGCAACGCGGGCCGCTATGTCTCCAGGGCACGCCTTGAGGAGGGTATCTACAGCTGGGGTGAAGAGGTCGAGTCCAATACTGTGGAGGTCTATATCTCTCGCCTGCGCAAGCGTTTCGGAAGCAGCTGCATAGAAACCATGCGCGGCGTCGGCTATCGGGTGCCGGGGTGATGGCCTCGCTAAAAACCCGGCTGGTACTGATTCTGCTGGCCCTGACGTTTGGCGCCTGGGTGGCGTCGGCGCTCCTCACGTTTGCCTTTACCAGTCGTGTGATGCTGGACCAGGTCGACCGGCAGCTGGAGCAGTACGCTGACCTTGTAAAGTACATCACCGCGGTATTTGCGCGTCAGGTGGACGAGGGTCTGCCGCTGTCCGAGCCCTGGCTAAGCGGGAAATTCGAGACGGCTCACCTGGAACCCATCGTTATCGAGGCCCCCACCGGTGATAAACTCAACCCGGCCCTCAATATCTGGCTGAACGACAGTCTCATCGCTGTCATGGCCGATTCCCCGAGATTTGACCAGCCCACTGCCGAGGGCTTTGCCTTCGGTGGTCCCGGGGGCGAGGCAAGCAACTGGCGAGTGCTTACCCGCTACGACCAGCTTAACGGACTGTGGTTACAGGTTGGTATCGAGACCCATGGTGCGCGCCGGGACATGCTCGGTATGCTCGGTCGAGCCCTGCTGCCCCTGCTGGTCGTGCTGCCCCTCACGGTTGTATTGCTCTACTTTGGCGTATCCAGGGGCCTCAAGCCCCTCAAAGCCCTGGCCAACCAGATCGCGATACGCAACCCGGCCCTGCTGGATCCCGTGGACCCCAGCGGAGCCCCTACCGAACTGCAGGGCATTGTTTCGTCCCTCAACGAGTTATTGCAACGCCTGGCGCTGGCGCTGGAGGGTGAGCAGCGTTTCACTGCCAATGCCGCCCACGAATTGCTGACACCACTGGCCGCGATAAAAACCGAAGTGCAGCTATGCCAATTGCAGCTGGGCCAGGAACGCGCCGTCGCCATGCTGGACCGCATCTCCCAGCGGGTTGATCGTGCCAGCCATACCGTGGCGCAATTGTTGACCCTGGCGCGGCTCGATCCCGATGACCCGATCGTCAGGCAGCGAGTCAGTTTGTACTCACTACTGTCGCAGGCGTTGCTGGATACGTCCTACCTGGCAGATGAAAGGAAATTAACAATAGACCTGGACAGCGACGGTGAGGCTTTTATCACCGGTAGCGAGGACTCACTCGGGATACTGCTGTGTAATCTCCTGATCAATGCCTTTCGCTATGCCAGTGCGCAGTCTGCGGTGCTGATTTGCCTGCGCGCGGGTGAGCGCGTGGTGCTGACCATAAGGAATGAATGCCCGGCCTTGTCCTCCCGGGAGTTTGGTCGCATTGCTGAACGCTTTTACCGTGCGCCCGGCTCCTCGGGTCAGGGCGCGGGACTGGGGTTGTCGATTGTCACCCGAATCGCCGAACAGCACGGCGCGCTTATGAGCGTGGGGCCGGGAGATTCCGGCCAGGGGTTCTGCGTCCGCCTGGAATTCCCCCCGGCAGCTGTGGCCAGCTGATGGCTACAGCGGAGCGTGGGCCGCGCCAATCAGGCCGGGCTGACCGCTGGTGATTACATAGACGGGTACTTCCGCCAGGGTATCGCGCATGGCGCCCTTGTCGACGAGGCGGCGGTGAAAGTCGCTGTCGCCCAGAAAGTCGGTCATCGCCGGAACGATACCGCCGGCCAGGTAGAGGCCGCCATAGGATCCGTTGGCCAGCAGGAAATCACCGCAGGCAGAGCCGAGCAGAGCGCAGAAGGTTTCGAGCGCCTGCACACAGAGCCCGTCATTGCCCGACAGTGCCCGGCGCGAGATCTCGGTGGGCTCCAGGCTCTCTGCATGTTCTCCCCTGACTTCCGCCAGCGCACGGTGCAGGCGCACAAGGCCGGGACCTGAGACCAGCAGTTCGGCGTAAATATTACCGTGGCGGGGCAGCAGCAGGCGGAAAATATCCAGTTCCAGCACGTTGCCTGGCGCCAGGCCCATATGCCCCGGCTCGCAGGCAAAGCTGTGGGCGATATCGTTAAACCAGTCAAGGAATGCCCCACCCAGGCCGGTGCCCGGCCCCACGGTCGCCAACCGACCGCCCTGCCGATCTCCCCGGCCCCGGTGCAGCTGCTGTCGATCGCCGGCGGCCAGATGTGGCAGGGCATAGGCATTGGCCTCAAAGTCGTTCAGCCGGCGCAGGTGCCGAAAGTCGAACCGGGTGGCAAGCTCGCCGCAGGAAAATGACCAATCCATATTGGACATAATCACCCTGTCTGTGGAGGGCGGTGCGGCCACCGCAATGCAGCAGGTCTGCGGTGCGGGCTCCGACAGCTGTTCAAGCCAGCTGGCGAAGACATCCTCGAGCCGCGCGAAGTCGCGGTTGACGTAGGTGCGGAGCGCGCGAAACCCGGGCCTGGCCGGATCGAACAGCGCCAATCGCGTGTTGGTGCCGCCGATATCGGCGACTACGCGCATGGCACCGGTCGCTTGGGACACTGCACTATACCGGCAGTATTTTCATGATGTTGGTGGATCCGGCCCGGCCCATGACCTCGCCCTTGGTGAGCAGGATAGAGTCGTTCTTTTGCAGGAAGTGCCCATCGCGCAGGAATTCGATGGCCCGGGCTTCGACACTGTCGTGATCAAAGGCGGTTGCATCGAAAAACAGTGGAATCACGCCGCGGCACAGGCAGAGTTTCTGCAGGGTCTGGCTGCGATGACTGAGGGCAAAAATCGGCAGGCCCGAACTCAGGCGGGACATGAGCAGCGGCGTGGTGCCCGATTCTGTCAGGCAGGCGATACCGCGCACATTTGCATAGTGGTTGGCCGCGTAAATCGCCGACATGGCGATCGCTTCCTGGGCATCCGCAAACTGCCGGTCCAGGCGATAACGCGAGGTTCTGGTGATGGCCTGGCGCTCGGCGCCCTGGGCCGCATCGGCCATGGCCATCACCACCTCGACCGGGTATTTCCCCACCGCGGTCTCCGCC
Source organism: Haliea sp. (assembly GCA_024642265.1). Lineage (GTDB taxonomy): Bacteria > Pseudomonadota > Gammaproteobacteria > Pseudomonadales > Halieaceae > JARRPM01. Next base: position 16,070 of record JAHEBL010000023.1, read on the forward strand.
GACAGCATCACCGCATCGGTCCCATCCAGCACGGCGTTGGCCACATCAAATACCTCCGCCCGGGTCGGCATGGAGCTGCTTATCATCGATTCCATCATCTGTGTGGCAGTGATGACCACCCGGTCCATTTTTCTCGCCCGGGAGATCAGCTCTTTCTGGATACCGATGAGTTGCGCGTCGCCCACCTCTACCCCAAGGTCACCCCGGGCCACCATGATACCGGAGGACGCGGTGATCACGCTGTTCAGGATGGCGTCATCGGCCACCACCTCGGCACGCTCGATCTTGGCAATGATGGCAGGTTCCAGGTTGTGCTCCGCCAGCAGCTCCCTGGTCTGGAAAATATCTGCCGCACTGGATACAAAGGACACCGCCACGAAGTCAGGATTGACCTGCGTCAGGCTGCTGATGTCGGTGAGATCCTTGGCCGTGAGAGCCGGCGCCGCCAGGCCCCCGCCCAGTCGATTGATGCCCTTGCGGGAGCCGAGTTTGCCGCCCACGAGAATGGTGCAGTCCACGGCAGAGGTGTCAACGTCGTCTACCCGCAGGCGAATGCGACCGTCGTCCAGCAACAGGGTGTCGCCCCGGTAGACGCTGCTGCACAGGGCCGGGTAGTCGAGCCCCACGCCGCGCGCGTCGCCCTCACCCTCGCCAATCGACAAGTCCAGGCGAAACCGGTCACCGGTGCTGAGCTCCACGTGGTCCTGGCGGAAGCTGCCAATGCGGATTTTGGGTCCCTGCAAGTCGGCAAGAATGCCCACATAGCGGTCTGCGATGGCGGCCTGTTTGCGAATACGCCGCGCTACCCTGGCATGCTGCTCAGCGGTGCCGTGGCTGAAGTTCAGGCGGAAAACGTTGACGCCGGCGGATATCAGCCTGGCAATCATGTCCGCAGATTCGCTGGCCGGACCGATGGTCGCCACGATCTTGGTGCGTCTGTGTACTTTCGGGGTCACTTTGTTTCCCATGTCTTGGCGGGCTACATGATAACCCTATCCCGCGCTACTTCCAGTATCCGCTGTGGCTAGATGATGTTCTCGCGGCGCAGGTAGTGGCGAACCGTGTCGGGGAAATCGGTAAAGACTCCGTCAACGCCGGCCCGCTTGAAGAAAATGTCCAGCAATTCATTGAAGTCCTCGACTCCGGCGGGCAGCTCGTCACTGCGAAATGTGTAGGGATGTACCGCGAGGCCGAGCGCGTGGGCCCGGTTTACCAGTTCGCTGAGCAGTACCTCACCAGCCGGGCTGCGTCCCATATAGATCTGGGCCAGCCAGGGACCGATGCCGTGCGCATAGCTCGCGATCTCCGCGAGGCCTGCAGGGCTGCGCATGTAGTCGTAGTCGGAATCGCTGTCCTCACCCCAGCTGTTCTCGCCTATCAGTTGAATCAGCGGGAGCGGCGTTTTTATCTCATGGCGCAGGCGCTTCAGCGTCGGGCCATCGAAGCATTGCAGATAAACCTGCTGTGGCCGATCCGCGTAGCCTTTTTCGGCCAGTACGCTCAGTACGATGGTAGCGATATCCATACCCCTGGCCATGTGCAGGTTGGGGCCCTTGAGCTCCACATACAGGCCGGTGGTGCGGCCCCGGCTGCGGTCCAGGCCGGCGATGAGATCAATTTCCTCCGCCAGGGTAGGGATGCCAAACAGGGCTGGCGCGAGGGGAAACCTGCCGGGGTATACCGCGCGCTCGCTGCCTTCTCCGTGCTGGCTGCTGCGCTCATGTACCTTGAGCTGTCGCAGCTCCTCAAGCAGGAAATCCATTGCATAGAAACGGCCATCCGCCTGCGCCCGGCCAGGAAAACGCTGCGCCACGTCGGTGGTGCTCTCAAGGTAGACATCGTGCAGCACCACCGGGATGCCGTCCCTGCTCAAAACGACATCCTGCTCGATGTAGTCCGCATCCATCGCATGCGCCATGGCCTTGGCCGCCAGCGTATGTTCAGGCAGGTAGCCACTGGCGCCACGGTGGGCGATAACAATCGGACATGACCTCTGCGTTGTGCTCATAAACGTGTCTACCGGAATTAAAAAAGGGCGGGATTCCAGCTTCCCGCCCTTTTATTGCAACAGCGTGAGTCCTAGGGCAGGGCGGCAATCCAGGAGCTGTCCTCGAACCATTTCTTGCGAATCTTGCCCAGAATGCCGGTCTTTTCGTAGGCCTCCAGGTAGTTATCCACCAGGTTGAAGAATTGCGGATCGTCCTTGCTTACCGCGATGCCCACGGGCTCCACTGTCAGGGGCCGCTCGAGAGTGGTAAGGCCCGCGTCGGGGAAGCGTGCCACCGAGAGTACGCAGACCGGCATGTCTGCCACCAGGGCGTCGGCCTTACCGTCTATAACCATGGCCACGCCCTCGTCATAGCTGGATACCTCGATCAGTTGGGCGTCCGGTGCCACTGCGCGCACGAAGGAAGCGCTGGTCGATTTATTCAGGGCGAGCAGTTTCAGGTCCTTGCGGTTGAAGTCCTTGCTGGCCTCGATCTCGGCCAGCACGGAGTTCTTGGTGAGGATTGATTTGCCCGACATCATGTAGGGACCGACAAATGACACCATTTCGGTCCTCTCCGGGGTGATCGACAGCCCCGACATCACCATGTCTATCTTGTCCTCTGCGAGCGCATCCAGCAGTTCGCCAAAGGGCATCGGCACGATCTCCAGCTTGACCTTCATGGCATCGGCCAGGGCCAGGGCAAGATCCACGTCGAAACCCATCATCCCCCCGTCACGATTGGTCATGCTCATGGGCGGCTGGTTGCCCGACATACCGACCTTGAGTACCTTGAAGTCCACGACACGCTGCAGCGTGTCGCCGGCCAGCGCGTTGAGTGGAAGCACTGCTGCCAGGGCCAGGAGCCCGCCGAGCATCAGGCGTTGTATTGATTTGTGCATGGGTCGATCTCCGATTCAGCGTGGTTGTCGGTGTGCGGATCCGCGGTATGCTGGGCTGGTGGGCCTTGGCAAGAATACGGGAGAGGCATCAGTGTAAGTCTGAACCCGCAATAAGCCAAAAGCTTTTATAAATGGCACACGTTGACTGCCGCATGAGGACAGATGATGGTTGTTGGTTTTGACAGAATTGTAATAGCGGTGCCCGGACTGGCTGACGCCACCCGGGAATACCGGCAGTTGCTGGGCATGGAGCCTGCAACTGTAGCAGGCGCACCGCAACGGACCTGGTTCATATTGCCCAATACAGTGATCGAACTGGTTGAGGCACCGCTGCAGCGGGCTGCCATCGAGGGTATCGTGTTTGCGTCCGCCGGCGCCGCCGCCACCGAAACGCCTGTGGCAAATGCGCGGGGACTGAACCTCAGTCTCTGTGATGGCGCGCTCACGGCGGCCATGCGCGGGCGTTACGAAGAGGCTGGTGTGGCGGGACTGGCTGTTGATCACCTGGTTTTACGCACCACCGATGCCGATGATTGTATCGCCCTGTTTGGACAGCAACTGGGGATTCGCCTCGCGTTGGATAAAACGGTGCCCCGGTGGGGCGGCCGCATGCTGTTCTTTCGCGCCGGCAAACTCACCCTGGAGGTGATCGAGTCGGCGCAAGAGCAGGGCGCTGCCGACTATTTCTGGGGTATCGCTTACCAGTGCGCCGACCTGGACCAGTTGGCGCGGCAGCTCTCAGACCGCGGGGTCAGCCTGTCGGAGGTGCGCGCAGGCCGGAAACCCGGCAGTCGTGTCGCCACTGTGAAAAGCCACAGCCTGGGATTACCCACACTGCTGCTTCAACAAGCTGAAAAGGCGCCCGCCGGAAAGTAGTAGCGCTGAAAAGGCGGGTTACAGGACGCAGTGTTTGGCGTAAGTGGCAGTGTCTTCTGCGGTCCATTCCCCCTTGGGAGTATCGGACAGGTTTTCGCACCACTCCTTCGAGCCTACCGCGGTGCCCTCGATCAGGCAGTTTTTGGTATAGGTCGCAAGATCACCTGCCGTCCACTCGGTTTTAGGCTGCTCTTTCTTGGCGGCACACCACTTTTCGCTGCCGGGCTCGTCGGCGCAGGCGGCCAGTGCGAGGATCCCCACAATCAGTAAAACTCGTTTCATTGAAGACTCCCGGAAATTGGTAGAGCGCCAAGTATGGCACTGCGCAGCTGTCGCGGCAATTCAGTCGCCAGTGCTGAGGGAAACGTTATAGATGCCGGCCTCGCGGGAGGAGTCGACCACCACGGCCAGGGAGTCCACCGTGGACTTGTTGTGGGCCTTGATGACCACCGCCGCCTTGGGATTCTCGGCTTTTATACGGCTGATATTGGCGCGCACTGAGCGCGCATCAATGCGCCTGCCCTTGATCCAGATCTCATCGGTAGCACTGATCTGGATGACGATATTTTTGGAAGGCTCGTCGGACTGTGAGCTGGTGGTCGGCTTGCGCTCTACCTCTATCGCAATTTCCCGCACGAAAGAGCCGGCCACGATAAAAAAGATAAGCATGATCATAACCACGTCCAGCATGGGCGTGAGATCAATGGCTACGGCTCCTTCCGTCGTTGCAGCAGGACGCCCCCGTTTCCGGTGTATGCCTCGCGCATCGGCTCCCGTGTGGTCAAACCACATTTCCATCGGATATCTCCCAGGGGACTGGTGTCACCTCCACCCTGGGTAGGCACACCGTCATGTTGCATTGGAGATCGTAATCCATCCAATGGCCGTGACAATTCCGAATCGTGCAATTGTTGATCACAATCAAGAAAAGGACGACCGATGGCGCGACGGCGCAAGGGTGGCCGCCCGCCGGGGCTATTTTTTTACCTGCATCCGGATGGATTTTTCAGTGGCCTTGCCATAGGGGGGCAGCATCCCGCTCAGTTTGCCGATGTTCATCCTGGTCTGGCGATAAATCGATTTCGCGTGACTGAAGGTCCTGAATCCCTCTATGCCGTGGTAGGAGCCCATGCCGCTGGGTCCGACACCACCGAAGGGCAGGTCTTCCTGGCTGATATGCATGATCACGTCATTGATGCATATCCCGCCGGAGGTGGTGCGGGTCTCAACAGTGTGCTGTTCGTCCGCGTCATTGCCAAAATAGTAGGCTGCCAGCGGACGAGGCCTGGAGTTGACGTAGTCTATGGTCTCTGCAAATTCCCTGTAGGTCCGAATGGGCAGGAGCGGGCCGAATATTTCCTCCTGCAACACCTTGAGGTCTTCAGGTGGCTCGGGGATCAGGGTCGGGGGTATTTTGTGCGTGCCCTGCTGCTGGCTGAAGTCCTCTCCCGCCGGATTTATCTCGATGATTTTTACGCCACGCTCCCGGGCCTCTTGCAGATACCCGCTCAGGCGCTGGTAATGTCGTTCATTGACTACGGACGTATACTGGACATTTTCCAGCAGGGCCGGGTACATTTTTGCCACCACCTGCTGTGCCATGGCAATGACATCGTGCAGCTTTTCCTCCGGCACAAGCAGGTAATCCGGCGCGAGGCAGATCTGGCCCGCGTTCATGGTTTTCCCGAGCATGATCCGCTCCATGCTTTTTTCGAGGTCGGCGGTGCGCGAAACGATTACCGGTGACTTGCCGCCGAGTTCAAGCGTAACCGGCACCAGGTTGCGGGCGGCCGCTGCCATGATGTGCCGGGCAACCGAGGTGGCGCCGGTAAACAGCAGATGATCCAGGGGCAGGTTGGAAAATGCCTGCCCGACCTCCGGCCCGCCTGTGAAAATGGCCACCTCTTTGGGGTCATAGGTACTTTTGATCATCGTCTCCAGCACCTCGGAGGTGGCAGGAGTGAACTCGGAGGGTTTGATCATAACCCGGTTGCCGGCGGCCAGTGCGCCGGACATCGGCGCAAACACCATTGAAACGGGAAAGTTCCACGGAGATATGATGCCCACCACTCCCAGCGGCTGGTACTCGATGCGCGAGCGGCCACCCAGCAGGTTGAGCGGGAATCCGGTCGGACGCTTTTCACCTTTCATCCACTGTTTCAGGTGTTTTTTTGCATGCTTCATGGGGGTGATCGATGCACCGATATCGGTCAGCAAGGTTATTTCCCTGGGTCTGCAGCTGAAATCCGTGTGCACCGCCTCGGCCAGTTTGTCTGCGAAGCGCACCAGGGCATCTATGCCGCGGTCGATGCGATCGATGCGGGTTGCGGCGCTGACCGGCCCCTCTGCGAGGAAGTCAGTTCGCTGGGATTCCAGCACTGCCTGCATTGCTGGCTCCAGATCTGATAAAACGGGCGCTGCTGCGAGTGAAGTCATGAATCGGGTTCCCTGATCTTTGTTGGTATTGTGAAAAGGCGATCAGGCGAGTATAGCCCTGCGCGGGATGATTGGTAACCATTTGTCAGGCTGCAGGCAGCGCCGCCTGCTGTTGCGGTTCGATACTCTGGCGCCGGGGCTTGGCAAGTCTGCGACCAGCTGCTAATAATTCACTATGAGCAAAGATTCCGCCCTTATCGACACCCGCACGCCGTCACCTCCTTACGGTTATTCGCGGGAATGTACACATTCCCGTGAACAGCAGATCCACATCGTGGCTGAGTTTCATGCACATAAAATCAGACCCAGCCGGATCGCCTACCGGGTAGGCATCGATATTGCGTTCATCGAAGAGCTGATCGCGGGGGAGACGGAGCAGGAGCGATTCCCGCGCCTGGTGGCCTACTATCGCAGGCAGCGCTACCAGCAGCGCATGAGTGATTCAGCCGTGCGCCGGGGTGTTGCACGTTATGAGCTTGAGCAGCGTATCGAGCGTGAGTTCACCCAGGAAGTCGATCTCTAGCGGGCTGTTACTCACCTTTTTCCTGCTTTTGAATCATCTGCACGCACCATTTTTCGTGCCGCAGCAGCGCCGCAACCAGGTCGTGTAATTTCTGGTCGTTCTCTCCGCCGTCCTCCTTCTGGGCGGCCTGCGCTACCTTGAGTTTCTCACGCGTGCTCTCGAGATCCAGTTTGAGCTCCTCGAGGCTGGCAGCTTCTACTGCCTTGTCAAAGATTTTCTCTTCCGGCGCCAGGCTTGCAGCCTCCGGCTTGCGCCGGTCGTGCAAGACGGGGCTGTCGGGAATAATTTTGCGGCCGGGTTCGATCTGGCGCTGGTTCATAAAGTTTGGTGAAACAATCTCAATGCCGTTGCCGTGCATTTGTTCCAGTATGGTTTTACGCAGGTTGGAGCGGGCGCTGAGCAGGTTTTTGATCGAAGGCAGAAAGCCGCACACCCGGTACGCGACGGCGTGATCCAGCAGTTCCTGCACCAGCACGAAGGGCTCCTCCAGCCCTGCCTGCGCCGCAGCCACCAGCATCAGCTCCTCCACGCGGGTATAGGGTACATCGTAACCAATTGAAATTTCAGAAAAAATAATGGTCCCTTCCCGGTACAGCACCGTCACGGGGTTGGTGATCAGCAACAGATTGGGCAGGGTGGTCAGGTCGCGCCACTCGGTCTGGATCTGGGTGTTCACCAGTGTCCGTTTGATCACCCTGCCGAATTGCTCGTTGACCCGGATATAGTCGCCGGGCCGGAAAGGCTGGGTTGCCTGCAGCATCACGCCTGCCATGGCGTTCGCCACGAAAGTGGTGGAGGACAGCGCGATCACCGCCGTCAGCACCAGCCCCAGCAGGCTCAGCACCTGGCCGCGGGTCTCCTCGCTGATCGGCAGCATGATGATAAGGGCGATGATGACGGCGGAGACATTGATCCAGTTGAGCAGGGGGTAGAGCAGGCCCGATGCGCCGTCCTGGCTGCGCTTGACGAACCAGTTGATCAGCCAGGCCAGTACCAGGCCTATGCCGACAATCGAGGCCATGGGCCAGAGGGAGACGAGACTGTGCCTTAAGAAATCCATTTGCGCACTGTTGCCGGGGCTGTGGGTCGAGCTTCAGGATAGCAGTTATGGCTGCTGCCGATAACAGTCATGTTGGTTCGGGTGGATTGGTTTTGCCGTCACTTCGGGTTACCTTACGGCCTTTCACGTCTGGACCGGCAGATTGCCGGGGCAGACCCACGCTGCTGGAGCGACAAAAATGGATACTCTGAAACGCTGGCACGAAATAATCGAACAAGGTAATCCGGAGCTGTTGGATGACATCCTGGCAGAGGATTGCGTGTTTTTCTCGCCGGTTGTGCACACGCCCCAGCAGGGCAAGGCGCTGACCCGGCTATATCTTAGCGGTGCCATGCATGTGCTTAACAAGGACTTCCGTTACGTGAAGGAAGTGGTGAGTCCGGAGCATGCCGTGCTGGAGTTTGTCTGTGATGTCGACGGCATTATCGTGAATGGGGTCGATATCATGAGTTTTGACGAAGAGGGCAAGATCAGGGAGTTCAAGGTGATGGTGCGGCCGCTGAAAGCCATCAACATGGTGCATGCCGGCATGCGGGAAATGCTGGAACGCCTTTCGGCGTGAGTCCGGGCCCGGCACAGGTCAACGTTAGTTCCGAAGCGAAAATGGAGATGGAGAGCGTATTCTATGAATGTCTTATTGCGAATGGCCTCCCGGCTGCTTGTCCTGTTGACGGCGCTGGGTGTTGCGGCCTGTGGCGAGCGCCAGGCTGACATGACCGACGTACCCGCGACAGTGGCGCGCATTGAGGGCAACGTGACCTATCGGGAGCGCATGATGCTGCCTCCCGGCGCGGAAGTCGAGGTCCAGCTGGAGGACATTTCCAGGGCTGACGCGGCCGCCACTGTGCTGGCCACCGTGCTGATAACGCCGCAAGGTGGGCCGCCTTACAACTTCGCCATCGAATACGATCCCTCGACGATAGATCCGCGCATGCGCTATGCCTTGCGCGCGAGCATCAGGATGGGCGAACGACTCCTGTTCACATCCACCGAATACATCGATCCCTTCAAGGGCAACCCGGTTGAGATCGTGGTGCAAAGGGTACCCGGGGCGGCACGGCGGGAGGGTCCGGGGCTAGAGGGCACCGTGTGGGTTTTGGCAACGCTGGCGGGCGAACCCGCACCTGCCGGAGCGGGCGGCAAAACGGTGGATATCCAGTTTGCAGCTGACGAAAAACGCGCGGCCGGTTTCTCCGGTTGCAATCGCTATACGGGCAGCTATGCCTTCGAAGGCTTGTCGCAGCACGGCAGCCCGCTGCAGCTCGGCCCCCTGGCGGGAACAATGATGGCCTGTCCTGATGGTGGTGAACTTGAGCGCAACTACCTGCAGGCGCTGGGCACGGTGAATGCGTTCCGGCTGGAAGGCGATACGCTTTCATTGCTGGCCGGCGCCGAGGTCGTGGCTACCTTCAGGGCATCCTGAGGTCGGGTAGCGCTGCCGGACAGAGACACCGTTTACCTGTATAATCTGCGCCCGCGCTCACTTTGGGCGCCCCGCATCTCTGCCAAGGTAACCACATGTCCACTCCAGATGGGATAACCAGTTTTGCAGAACTGGACTTGCCCGCGACCCTGCAAAAAGCGCTGGCAGATGTTGGCTATGAAACGCCATCCGCCATTCAGGCCCGCATTATTCCCCACATGCTCGAGGGCGTTGATGTGCTTGGGCAGGCCCAGACTGGCACCGGCAAAACAGCCGCCTTTGCCCTGCCGGTCCTGGCCCGGCTCGATCTCAAGAAGAAGCTGCCCCAGGTGCTGGTGCTGGCCCCCACCCGCGAACTGGCGATACAGGTAGCGGAGGCATTCCATAAATACGCGCGTCACCTGCCGGGGTTCCATGTCCTGCCGATTTATGGCGGCTCTGACATGCGCGGCCAACTTCGGCAACTGGAGCGTGGTGTGCATGTGGTTGTGGGTACTCCCGGTCGGGTGATGGACCATATGCGCCGCGGCTCACTCAATCTCGCCGGATTGCAGACGCTGGTGCTCGATGAAGCCGACGAAATGCTGCGCATGGGTTTCATAGACGATGTCGAATGGATCCTCGAGCAGGCGCCGGCGCAGCGGCAGATCGCGCTGTTCTCGGCTACCATGCCCGAGGCGATCCGCCGCATCGCGAAACGCCATCTTACCGACCCGCGGGAAATCTCCATTGAGGTGAAGAGCGTTATCAGCGCGGCGATCCGCCAGCGGGTCTGGATGATGGCCGGTGTTCACAAGCTCGACGCGCTGACCCGTATCCTCGAGGTAGAGGATTTTGACGGGATGATAATCTTTGTGCGTACGCGCATCCTGACGACTGAGCTGGCAGACAAACTGGCAGCGCGCGGGTATTCCGCCACCGCACTCAATGGCGACATTCCCCAGAAGCAACGCGAGCAGACGATTGAACGTCTCAAGAGCGGAGAGCTGGACATCCTGGTCGCCACCGACGTGGCCGCCCGCGGCCTGGACGTGGGTCGCATCAGCCATGTGATCAATTATGATATTCCCTACGACGTCGAGGCCTATGTCCATCGTATCGGCCGTACTGGCCGCGCCGGGAGGACCGGGGAGACCATTCTGTTCGCCGCCAACCGCGAGCGACGTCTGCTGCGGGCGATTGAGAAGGCCACTGGCCAGACCATCGAGCAAATGGTTTTGCCCACCGCTGAAGAGGTTACCGGCAAGCGCATCGGCAAGTTCAAGCGGCGTATCACTGAGACTCTGGACACCGCCGATCTGGAGCTGTTCAGGAATATGGTGGAGGAGTACCAGCGCGAATACGGCGTGCCGGTAATCGAGATAGCCGCGGCACTGGGCGCGCTGGCGCAGGGCGGGAAACCCCTGGAGGCCAGGTCGCGCTCTGGTGGGCCGGACAAAAAGCGGGAGCGTCCGGCGATAGCTGCCGATACTGCAAGCCAGCGTAAATCCCCCCGCAAGGATGACCGGCAAACCCGCGAACATCCGCAGCGGGATGCGCCGCGGCCGGCGAAAAGTGAAGCCACCCCCCAGGCCCGACCCGATCAGCCGCGAAAGCCGGATCTGACTGCTCCTTCGAAGGCTGAGCGTTCTCGCGAGCAGGGGGCCGGCAGCGTGGATACGGGAATGGAGCGTTACCGCATTGAGGTTGGCCTGCAGCACGGCGTGAAGCCGGGCAATATTGTCGGGGCGATTGCCAATGAGGCGGAGATCGAGAGCGAGTACATCGGTCGTATCGAGATATTTGATGATTACAGCACCGTGCAACTGCCCGAGGGCATGCCGAAGGAAATTTTCAAGCACCTGAAGAGTGTCTGGGTCAGTGGCCAGCGCCTGCAGATTTCCCGCCTGGACCAGCCGGCCAGGGGTGGTGCGCAGCGCAAGGCACGAAGTGGGCCCCGGGACGGCGGCGCTGACGGCGGCAAGCCAAAGGGCAAAAAGGCCGCGAAGCACCGCAAGCAGAAGTGATCGCGCAGGCGCAGTCTATGGCCAGGCAAGCTGCAAAGATCTGGATTGAGCGGACAGGGCGCTAGTGCCTGTTCTGTTCGGGGTGGTGCTGCTGGACCTGATCGGTTTCGGTATCGTCATACCCATCCTGCCGTTTTTGTCCCCCCAGCTGGGGGCCGACAAGCTCGACATCGCCTATATCATCGTGGCCTACGCTGTCGGGGCAGGGCTGTTCGCACCACTGTGGGGCCGCCTGTCTGACCGTATCGGACGCAAGCCGGTGATCATGATCTGCCTCGCCGGGGCCGCCCTGTCCTATGTGATGCTCGGCCTGGCCTCGGAGTTGTGGATGGTCTATGTCGCCCGTGCATTTGCCGGTTCGATGGCGGGTAACGTCGGTGTGGCGTCCGCCATGATGGCGGATATCACGCATCCGCAAAATCGCGCCAGGGGGATGGGCCTGATTGGCGCCGCATTCGGGCTCGGCCTGGTGCTTGGTCCCATGCTGGGCGGCCTGTTGTCCGGCGACCAGCCCGGGTTTGTTCTTCCCTGCCTGGTGGCCGGGGTCATGTCGGTTCTTGCCATGGTGGCCGCTGCCGTCTTCCTGCCTGAATCCCTCAGCGCAGAGAAACGGGCCGCCGCCGGTGTGCGGCAGCGCAGCGCGGTGGCGGATTCCAGTTACCGTATCCTGCGCGATGGCGGCAACGGGCTGTTGGTCCTGCAATTTAGCCTGCACAACATATGCGTCAGTTCGCTCACCTATCTGTTCCCCCTGTGGGCGGGCGACGCCCTCGACTGGGGGCCGCGCCAGGTTGGCATTGTGTTCGGCATCCAGGGCGCCATCATGGCGGTGGTGCAGGGAGGGCTGATGGGGCCATTGGTGCGCAAACTGGGTGAGCTGCAGCTGCTGCGAATTTCGGTCACCGCGATGGTGACCGGGCTCGCCATGGGCGTGGTTGCGGACACCATGCTGTTCAAGGTCAGCTCGATCTTTGTCGCGATGACGGGTGCAACCCTGTGCATGCCACTGCTGAACGCCATTTTGAGTCACCGCTCACCACTGGTGGTACGTGGCCAGATGCTCGGGATAGCGGGCGCCGCCGCGTCCTGGGGCCGCGTGGTGGGGCCCCTGCTGGCCGGTTTCAACCTGGCGCTGTTCGGCTATCACGGCGCCTGGCTGGGCTCGGTGTTTGTGTCGCTGTTCTATTTGGCCTGGTGCTATCGCGAGTACGCCCGCCGCGGGAATACCTCGCCACCACCAGCCTGACACGCGGTTCCGCCGCGCATGGCAATTCATCGATGGAGGCGCTAGTCTGTACCGCCTGAATTTTTGCCAATGGAATCCGCCCTATGAGCACGACACTGTTTGACTTGACCGGAAAAATCGCACTTGTCAGCGGCGCCAGCCGCGGTATCGGCGAGGAGATTGCACGCTTGCTGGCAGAGCAGGGCGCCCACGTAATCGTCTCCAGCCGCAAGATCGCCGACTGCAGCGCTGTTGCCGAGACGATTCGCTCCGCGGGTGGCAGTGCCGAACCCTTTGCCTGCAACGTTGGCAACATGGATGATATAGCGGCGTTGTTTGCCCATATACATGAGGCCTATGGCCGGCTGGATATCTGTGTCAACAATGCGGCCACCAATCCCTACTTCGGCCACGTACTGGACACCGACCTCGGCGCGTTCAACAAAACTGTCGACGTGAATGTCCGCGGGTATTTCTTTATGTCTGTGGAGGCCGGCAAACTGATGCGTGACCACGGCGGTGGCGCCATCGTCAATACCGCTTCCATCAATGCCCTGCAACCCGGCCCGATGCAGGCGATCTACTCCATTACCAAGGCAGCGGTGGTCAATATGACCAAGGCCTTTGCCAAGGAGTGCGGTCCCCTGGGTATTCGCTGTAATGCCCTGCTGCCGGGACTTACCCGCACCAAATTTGCCGGCGCACTGTTTTCCAACGAGGCTATCTACCAGCAGGCGATTAGCGCTATCCCGCTGGGCCGCCACGCCGAGCCCAGTGAGATGGCGGGTACTGTGTTGTACCTGGTTTCGGATGCGAGCAGCTATACCAACGGCGAATGCATCGTGGTGGACGGCGGCATGACCATCTAATACTGCTGCAGGTAGGTGAAACCGCCCTCCTTGATGTATAGCTCGCAGGGCTCGCTGCCCTGCGGTCGCAGGCTCTCCCCGGCGGGGATACGCAGCCAGCTGCGGCTGCCGTAGCGGCCGTATTCATCGGCGAAGCCGCCTCGCAGCACGAATAACTCGGCGCCCTCGGCAAAATCGATTTGCCCGACCTGTCCCGGCGACTGCCAGCGTTCCAGCCGCATCCGGTCGGTGTAGGGCTGCTGCTGGTAAAGCGCCTTGATTTCTCTACCGGAGCGGTCCGCAGGGGCCCAGGGCAGGTCACCGGTCTGGATGGCCGCATGGCGCCGGTCGGTGCCGGGAAACTGCCGCAGTTTTACAAACAGGGTGCAGCCATCGCGGGAGAACGGACTGTGGCGAAACCCCTCGGGGTTCAGCAAATAGGTACCTGCTGTCCAGTCACCGTGTTCGTCCGAGAAAATGCCGTCCAGCACCAGGATCTCCTCGCCACCGGGGTGATCGTGGGCCGGGAACATCGCACCGGCTTGATAGCGCACGACCGATGTCACCTGTCCGGCTTCTGCCGGGCCCGCCAGGTGCAGCCGTTTGCGCAGCACGTGACCTCCCGGGCTCGGGGTCCATGCCATCGCCTGGCTGTCCATCGCGACCCGCAGGCGCAGGTCGGCATTCAAAGCCTGGTCATCTTTCTGCATGGCTCTCCCATCGCTGTACTGGTCGGTAGTGTCGGTGCCAATTGGCCGCCGGTCATTTTCAATCGTCTGCAAGGATATTGCCAGCGTCGGCCCGCAGCGGATTGCCAAGTATAAGGGCGGGGGCTACAGTGCGACTGGAGTTCAGTGGAGGGCACGTGATGGACCGAAGCCAGATACACCCGCAACTGCTTGCAGACTGCCACTATCTCGGCAGCGTGAGGGCCTGCGAAGTGCTGCTCAATCGCAATGCGGTGCTGCCATGGTTCATTCTCGTGCCGGACACTCATATCACTGACCTGCTGGATTTGCCGGAGCACCACCGCGACGTGGTAATGGCCGACTGTGCAGCCATATCCGGGTTCATCAAGCAGGTGCTGGGCTACGCCAAGGTCAATTTCGGCGGCCTCGGCAACTTGGTGCCGCAGATGCACCTCCATATCATTGGTCGCAGTGAAGAGGATCCCTGCTGGCCAAACCCCGTATGGGGCAACCTGTCCGTGGTCAGGCATTACGAACAAATGGAATTGCTTGGCTGGCAGGCCGATCTGCAGAAGATGATGGACCTGGTGCCGGCAGATCTATAGTGCGCAGGGGGACCGCGATGGCCAGCAAGGTATTTGTTACACACCAGTTGCCCGGTGAACGCATTCGGGAACTGGCCCAGCAGTGTGAAATGAACGTGTGGATGGGACCGGGCCTGCTGCCTCCAGCGGGTTTACGCACAGAGCTCGCCGGCTGTCAGGGCCTTGTTTGCCTCCTGACGGACCGTATCGACAGCAGCGTGCTCGATGCGGCACCCGACCTGCAGTTCGTGTCCAGCATGTCGGTGGGTGTCGATCATATCGATGTTGCTGCCCTTACCGAGCGGGGTATAGCGATCGGCCACACCCCCGGGGTTCTGGTGGAAACCACAGCGGATACCGCTTTTGCCCTGCTGCTCGCGGCCGGGCGGCGCATCGCGGAAGCCGACCGCTTTGTACGCAGGGGCGAATGGGGCCCGGACAACACCTGGGCGCCGGAATTCTTCACCGGGGTTGATGTCGGCGGCGCCACCCTGGGTATCATCGGTCTCGGTGAAATTGGCCAGGCAGTCGCCAGGCGAGCGGCGGGCTTTGGCATGGAAGTGCTGGCCTGGAACCGGTCGCCCCGGCAGGTGTCGGGGATAGAGATGCTTGGGCTGGACGAACTGCTTGAACGCAGTGACTTTGTAAGTATCCACGTGGCTCTGACCCCCCAGACCCGCGACCTTCTCAACGCGGACAATATCGCCCTGATGAAACCCGGCGCCGTGGTGGTGAATACCGCGCGTGGCGGGATTGTCAATGAACAGGCCCTGGCCGATGCTTTGATTGACGGCCGGCTGTTGGCCGCCGGTGTGGATGTTTTTGAGCGGGAGCCTGTGCCTGCGGACAACCCGTTGCTGGGCCTGCCCAATGTGGTGGTTACCCCGCATATAGGTAGCGCAACCCTGCGGACCCGCGCCCGCATGGCGGACATCGCCGTTGCGAACGCTCTCGCGGCACTGCGTGGGGAGGCTATGCCCTGCTGCGTTAATCCGGCGGTATACGGCTGACGAGCGACGAACCGGGCGGCCCGGCGCGGGCGTCCCGGGAGAGTTCAGGCGAGGGTTTTTACTTGGCAGGCGGTAGCGTGCTCAGCGCTGCCTTGACGCCCTTTTCCACACCGTTGCGAATGTCCTTTTTGTCAACATCGTTCACATTTTCGACGATCTTGGTGATGATGACATGCCACACTTCTTTCTTGCTGGTGTTGTCATTGAACTGCACGGCGATATTGCTCGTTTCCTTTACCCCCCCGAGCGCATAGGCGTTATCGACCACGGCCTGGTTGACCTGGCGGTTGGGATTTACCGATGGATAGGGAGTAATGTTGTAGGCTTCGGCACTGCGTTCACCCATGCGCAGGCCGCTGGCGTAGATGTAGTCGACGCTGAACTGGGCCCGCTGCTTGTCCAGTACGTAACCTTTCTTGCCCAGGTCGGCATCAACCGCGCTGCGCAGGATTGGGTCGATGATATACATGGGGTCCTGGGAATTGGCGACGTTGGGCAGCGGGTCGCTGCGCCAGGAGTAGTACTTGTAATTACCCGCCGCGAACGCTTCGATGGAGGCCGGACGGGTTTCTATCCCGCTGCATGCGGTCACCAGGGTGAGCATGAGCGCGGCCAGTAGTGTGATGAGGCGCATGGTAATCCTTCTTGGCAGTTAGGGTGCAGGGTGTCCCGTTGGGTGGGGTCACGGCGGTGCACCAGTTTAGCAGTCTCCGGATAGCCCAGCTACCCGCAACCCGGCGGCGGCGCCCGAGGCGCAGGGGCCGATTAATATCGGTTATGTCCGTGAAAAACGCCTGCCACTTTGGTACGATCAGCAACATAACTACAAGTTATGTCTGGGGGCCAGATGATTTCTCGCAAGCTGATACGCACCGACCTGAACCTGCTGGTCGCTCTGCAAATCCTGCTGGAAGAGCGCAACGTGACGCGGGCGGCAGAGCGTTTATCAGTCTCCCAGCCCGCCCTGAGCAAGACCCTGCAAAAGTTGCGCGACTCGTTTGAGGACGAACTTTTTACCCGCACTGCCCACGGCCTGGTGCCCACCCCCCGGGCGGAGGCGCTGGCGAAGGAATTGCCCTCCCTGCTGGAAAAGGTCGAGCAGGTGCTGGGTGACGAGGCCTTCGACCCGCTGACCTTTACCGGCTGCTTCAAACTCCTGTTGCCCCCGATACTCAGCGAGGCGCTGCTGCCGGGACTGATGGCGGATCTGAGTGAGACGGCTCCCGGGGTACAGGTTATAACGGCGGAAGTGCCACCAAACTTCCAGGAGCAGTTGAAAAAGGGAGAAGCCGATTTTGCTGCTTTCATCGCCCTGGACACGGAGCGCGACATTCTCGCCGAGCCCATTGCCACCCTCGCTCCGCGCTGCTACATGCGTACCAATCATCCGCTGGCCAACAAAGACATGACCCTTGCCGAGTTCCTGGCGTTCCCGCACCTTCGACTCTACCTGCCGGGCCTGACCCGGGAGAACACCAGCATGGTAGACGATGTGCTGGGGCAGTATGGCAAGCATCGCAAGATTTCCCTGGAAACCACCCAGTTTGCGGCCGCTGTGGGGGTGCTGTGCCGCACGGATGCGCTGCTGGTGGCAAATGCGGGTTTCGAGGCGGGCGGTCTGTACCGCGACCGGATAACCGGACATGAAATGCCGACCGAACTGCAGCGGATGATCCACAATACCCACAGCGGGCATCGCGGCAAGATGTCGCTGATGCGTCACACCCGCGCTTCCCGCAGCACGGCGCACCAGTGGATGCGATCCCTGCTGATGAAACACCTCACGAATACGTCCGAGACTGTCGACGGGGGCACGCCTTCCCAGCCAGGTCTGGCCGCTATTTCCTGACCGAGCTGCGATACGCTCGCGGTGACATGCCGATCGTCTTGTTGAACAGTCGCGAGAAATACAGCGGATCGTCGTAACCGACGGCGTTGGCAACGCCTTTTACGCTGAGGTCGCCGCTGTCGAGCAGGTGGCAGGCGTGTTCCATTTTCATATTGAGAAAATGCTTGATCGGCGAGTAGCCGGTCAGGGCCTTGTATTTGCTGGAAAAATGATACTTGGAGAGCCTGGCCGCGGCCGCAAGGGTGTCAAGGTCGAGTTGCCTTGACAGGTTCTCCAGCATGAAAGCCTGCACCGCCGCGAGGTTGAAACTGCGCTGGCTTGTGGCCTGGGTGCGGCGCATCTCCAGGGCCAGCTGGGTGAGCAGGTGGCGCAGCTGGTTGGCGGCATTTATGAAGGCGCGGGTGTTGTAGCCGGTGCGGTGAACCTCCATGAGGCCGCGAAAGTGGGCGGTCAGCTGTGGGGCTGCACCTACCCGTGTCACCGGGTTGCCGGCTTCCCGGTACCCCAGGTACTGGTTGAAGATTGCCGTGCTGCCGCCCTGGAAATGGAGCCAGTAGATACTCCAGGGCTGTTCCGGGTCGGCGTGGTACTGGTGTGCCACACCCTGGGGCAGTAACAGCAGGTCGCCTGCATTCACCTCGCCCGCCCATTCCGCGGTGCTTGCGTGCCCTCGGCCATCCACGCAATAAATCAACAGGTTGTCGTCGTGGCGCTGGCGTTCCATGCGGTGGGACCGGGCGGCGGGGTAATAGCCCATGGCGGCCGGGTAGCATTCACGGGTGAGGGGGTGTCGCGCGAGTTTGTTGAGCATAAATGCCGGTGTGAGGAAGCGGATGCCATCTGCCGGCAGTGGCCACTTGGAAGGTGCGCTCATTTGAGGTTCCCGGGGGCGCCTTGCCCATAATGACTAATAGACAGCAATATAGTCCATAAATTGCGCAATTTCCTCTCTGTGAACGGTCTCTCGCACGGGGTAAGCTGGCGCATTGATTTTGATTGGCTAACCTAGAACGGTGCAAGCGGCAGCAGACAGTGCACCGGGCGATACCACAGGAGCAGATGAGTATGGAACAGAACCAGGAAGTAGTAGAGGCGCGGGCAGAGATCAAGGCCATGATGGCGCGGGCCCGCGCGGCCCAGGAGCAGATAGCCGATTACACCCAGGAGCAGGTGGATGAACTGATTACCGCGATGGTCTGGTCGGTGGCGCGGGAAGATGTGTCGGAAAAAATTGCCCAGTTCACGGTGGATGAAACCCAGCTGGGTAACTATGCCGGTAAGTACCTCAAGATTCATCGCAAGACCAGGGCCACCCTGATGGATATTCTCCCCGACAAATCGGTCGGCGTGATCGAGGAGGACCCGGTCCGTAACATCGTCAAGATTGCCAAGCCGGTGGGTGTTATCGGCGCACTCTCGCCTTCCACCAATCCGGAGGCGACGCCTGTTATCAAGGCGATCTCCGCGGTCAAGGGACGCAATGCCATCATTATCGCGCCACACCCCCGCGCCAAGCTGACCAACAAGATGATCTGTGACTACATGCGCGAAGCCATTGTGGCCATGGGTGGCCCGGCGGACCTCGTGCAGAGTATCGATGTGCCCTCGCTGGACAAAACCAACGAACTGATGCGCCAGTGCGACAGGATCCTGGCCACCGGCGGTGAGGCCATGGTGGGTGCAGCCTACTCATCCGGTACCCCGGCACTGGGTGTGGGTGTGGGTAACGCAGTAATTACCGTGGACGACACCGCCAACCTCGATGAGGCGGCGGAAAAGATCCGCACCTCCAAGGTCCTGGACCTGGCCGCTTCCTGTTCTTCTGACAATTCGGTGCTGGTATTTGAATCCGTCTACGACGAAATGCTGGAGAAGCTCAAGCGCGAGGGTGGTTTTGTCATCGAGGGTGAGAACAAGCAGAAGCTGCAGGGGGTGCTGTGGGAAGATGGCCACCTCAACCCGAAAATCGTGGCCCAGCACGCCCTGACCATTACCGGCAAGGCGGGTATCGACCTGCCTGAGGGCAAGCAGTTCCTGATCGTGCCGGAGACCGGCGCAGGCCCGGATTATCCCTTTTCCGGTGAGAAACTGACGGTCACCATGGCGCTGTACAAGGTCAAGGATATCGATGAGGCCATTGAGCTCACCAACCGCATCCAGGCCTACCAGGGCCAGGGCCACAGCTGCGGGATCTATTCCTATAACGACGACAATATCATGAAACTCGCCCTGGGTACCCGCACCTCCCGGGTCATGGTGAACCAGCCGCAGTCGGCGTCCAACAGCGGCAATCTCTGGAACGGCATGCGCCAGACTTTTTCGCTGGGCTGCGGGTCCTGGGGTGGCAACAGCATCAACCACAACATCACCTGGCGCGACCTCATCAATGAAACGTGGGTTTCAAAGCCGCTGGCGGTCACCAAGGAGCTGCCGCCGGATGAGGAGCTGTTCGGCAAGGTTATGGGCAAATTCTAGGGCACCCGTCAAGGCAGGAGCAGGCATGGATTTTTCCCTCAATGATGACCAGAGAGCGTTTGTAGAGAGTGCCCGGGCCTTTGCCGAGGGTGCCATGGCGCCTCACGCGGCCCGCTGGGACGAGGAGTCGATCTTCCCCAAAGAGGTTCTGCAGCAAGCCGGCGAACTGGGGTTCATGGGTATGTATACCCCTGAATCCGCCGGCGGCCTGGGCATGGGCCGGCTGGATGCCAGCCTGATTGTCGAGGAACTGGCCAAGGGTTGCACCGCTACCGCCGCCTTCCTCACCATTCACAATATGGCGACCAGTATGATCGGCAAGTACTGCAGCGCCGGCATCATCGAGCAGTGGTGCCCGGACCTGGTAGCCGGCAACAAACTGGCTTCCTATTGCCTGACTGAGCCCGGTGCCGGCTCCGACGCCGCCTCCCTGCGCACCACCGCCGTGCGCGACGGGGACGATTACATCGTCAACGGCAGCAAGGTGTTCATTTCCGGCGCGGGCGCCACTGATGTACTGGTGGTGATGCTGCGCACGGGCGGTCCGGGTCCCAAGGGTATCTCGGCATTGCTTATCCCCGCCGATGCCGAGGGCATTTCCTACGGCAAGAAAGAGGAAAAAATGGGCTGGAATGCCCAGCCGACCCGGATGATCAGTTTCGACAACGTGCGGGTGCCCGTGGCCCAGCGGCTGGGCGAGGAAGGGCAGGGCTTCGCCATTGCCATGGAAGGACTGGACGGGGGCAGGATCAACATCGCTACCTGCAGTGTGGGTACGGCTCAGCAAGCGCTGGAAGAGGCGACCGCCTACGTGCAGGAGCGCAGGCAGTTCGATACCGCGATTGCCGATTTCCAGGCGACCCAGTTCAAGCTCGCCGACATGCTGACCGAGCTGGTGGCGGCGCGCCAGATGGTGCGGCTGGCCGCCAGCAAGCTGGACAACCGGGACCCCCAGGCGTCGACCTACTGCGCGATGGCGAAGCGCTTTGCCACCGATGTGGGTTTCAATGTCTGCAATGACGCCCTGCAGCTGTACGGCGGCTATGGCTATATAAAGGAATATCCGATGGAGCGGCATGTGCGCGATACCCGGGTGCACCAGATTCTTGAGGGGACCAACGAGATCATGCGGGTAATCATTTCCCGTAAATTGTTAATGGAAGGCGCATTGGAGGTTATCAAGTGAGTTTGAGTATTTCGGAAAAGCTGAAGGTGGAGCTGCGCGGCCATACCGCCCTGGTGACCATAGACAACCCGGGCGCCAATACATGGGACACCGAGAGCCTGCCGGCCCTCAAGGACCTGGTGGAGAAACTCAACAACGAGAAAGCCGTGTACGCCCTGGTGATTACCGGTGCTGGGGAAAAGTTCTTTTCCGCTGGCGCAGACCTGAAACTGTTTGCCGACGGCGACCCCGGCACCGCCCGCACCATGGCAGAGTATTTTGGGGAGGCGTTCGAAGCCCTGGCGGATTTCAGGGGTGTCTCCATTGCGGCGGTCAACGGCTTCGCCATGGGCGGCGGACTCGAGGTGGCCATGGCCTGCGATATTCGCATCGCCGAGGAGCAGGCCCAGATGGCTCTGCCTGAGGCCAGGGTCGGCCTGTTGCCCTGCGCGGGCGGTACCCAGCGCCTGTCCTGGCTGGTGGGAGAGGGCTGGGCCAAGCGCATTATTCTCTGTGGCGAGCGCGTCAATGCGGCCACCGCCGAGCGCATCGGCCTGGTCGAGGAAGTGGTTGGCAAGGGCGAGGCGCTGGAGCGTGCGCTGGCGCTGGCCGAACAGGTAGGCGAACAGAGCCCGACCTCGGTTTCATTCTGCAAACGCTTGCTCCACACCGGCCGCGATACTGTCATAGCTCGTGGCCTCGAGAGCGAGCGCGATCTGTTTGTCGAGCTGTTCTCCACACAGGACCAGCGCGAGGGGGTCAACGCCTTCCTCGAAAAACGCAAACCAGAGTGGAAAAACAGCTGAGGTAATTGCCGATGTCCGCTGCCCCCATTATTTTCGAGGAGCTTGTCGCCGGCTCAGGCAAACTGGCTCGGGTCACACTCAACGTCGCAGCCACACTGAACTCCCTTACCCTGGAGATGGTTGACCAGTTGCAGGCCAGACTTGACCTGTGGCGCGATGATGCCTCGATCGCGGCGGTGTTCCTGGAAGGCGCCGGCGAAAAGGCATTTTGTGCCGGCGGTGATGTCCAGGCCCTTTACGACAGCGTACTGGCAACTCCCGGCGGTCCCTGTGATTACGCGGAGAACTTCTTCCTGCGGGAATACCGCCTCGATTACAGCCTGCACACCTACCCCAAGCCGATTATCTGCTGGGGCCACGGGATCGTCATGGGCGGTGGACTCGGGGTCATGGCCGGTTGCTCACACCGGGTGGTTACAGAAAAAACACGCATCGCAATGCCCGAGGTAACCATCGCCCTGTTCCCGGATGTCGGTGGCAGCTGGTTCCTTAACCATATGCCGGGCAAGTCAGGGCAGTTCCTGGCCCTCACGGGCGCCTCCATCAATGCGGCCGACGCGATCTATACCGGCATCGCAGACCGTTTTATTTCCAGTCAGCGCAGGGAGGAGGTGTTTGCCGCATTGTTGCGCCAGAAGTGGCAGGTGGACCCCGCGGCCAATCATGCGCTGGTAAGGCACACACTGAGGGCGTTCGCCGAGCTGAGTGTGGGCCAGTGCCCCGGCGGTCAGGTGGAGCCGCACCTGGGCTCCATTGCGACCCTGTGTGATGGTGATGATGTGCACGAGATCATCGATAATATTCTTTCCCAGCAAACCCAGGACCCGTGGCTTTCCGCTGCCCGCAAGGGTATGGCCCAGGGTTCACCCCTGGCTGCGCTGGTGGCCTACCGCCAGCTGGTGGAGACGCGGCACGCGTCGCTGCGTGAAGTATTTCTGGCGGAGTTGGTGCTGGCCACCAACATCATGCGCTTCCCCGAGTTCGCCGAGGGGGTACGCGCCCTGTTGATTGACAAGGACCGCAATCCTGCCTGGCGCTATAAATCAACCCGGGAGGTTCCGCCTGAGGTCCTGGATTCTTTTTTCAAAGCGCCATGGGAACAACATCCCCTGGCTGACTTGTAACGCGTTATCAGAGGGAGCTGGAGCATGGCAACGGTCGGGTTTATAGGGCTTGGAAACATGGGCGGGCCGATGGCCATCAACCTGGTCAGGGCGGGGCACAGCGTCACCGTATTTGATTTGTCCGATGTCGCCTGCCAGCAGCTGGCAGATGCGGGTGCGCGGGTAGCCGGGTCCGCTGCGGAGGCGGCTGTGGGCATGGACTACGTGCTGTCCATGTTGCCCGCGGGCAAGCACGTGGCGGCAACCTACCTGGGTGAGGATGGCCTGCTGGCGCAGCTTGAGAGCACAACCACAGTGCTTGATTGCAGCACTATCGACGCCGCTACTGCGCGCCAGGTGGGTGAGGCCGCCGCCGCCCTGGGAGTCGGGTTTATGGACAGCCCGGTGTCAGGCGGGGTCGCCGCAGCCGCAGCCGGCACCCTGGCCTTCATGTGCGGTGGCAGCGCCGACACGTTCGAGAAAGGCAGGCTGATCCTCAAGGATATGGGCAGGAATATTTTCCACGCCGGACCCGCCGGCGCCGGCCAGGTAGCCAAGGGCTGTAACAATATGTTGCTGGCCATTCACATGATAGGCACCTGCGAGGCACTGGAAATGGGCGCCCGCAACGGCCTCGACCCGAAGGTGCTGTCCGAAATCATGCTCGCCAGCTCAGGCCGCAACTGGTCGCTGGAAGTCTACAACCCCTACCCGGGCGTCATGGAAAAATCCCCTGCCAGTAACGGCTACAAGCCCGGCTTCATGGTGGACCTGATGGTCAAGGACCTGGGCCTGGCAATGGAAATAGCCGGGCAGTGTGATTTTGACAACCCCATGGGCCAGCTGGCGCGAGAGCTGTACAGCCAGCACCAGCAGGCCGGGAATGGCCAGATGGATTTCTCCAGTATCCTGAAAAAACTGCAGGACTGAACCGGCCTGACGGCAGCCGCTGGCGATGGCGCTTGTGAGCCCAGGGCGCCTCGCGCACAATCCAGCGGGTTTGACCCCGGAGCAATGCAGCCCGGGACATCTTTCCCAAGGAGTCCATTTCCCTGTGGGTGGTCATTGACCCCACAGGCTCCGTTCCGGTTTTCATCGCAGTACCGGCCGGTTTGTCAGCCTCACAAAAGCGTGGGCTTGCCATCAAGGCCACGCCTGTCGCAGCGGCTATCCTGTTGTTTTTCCTCGTCTGCGGTCAGCCTTCGCTGTCGTCTATTTCCTGTGTCCGCGCTCGCAGCGCATCCTCGAGTTTTCCCTCTACGTCCTCTGCCTTGTCCACGGCGCTCTGGTAACCCGCCGGGATTACCCCTTCGGGTTCCTCATCCCGGGAGCAGGCACCCAGCATTGCGGCTAGCACAAGCGCTGTCGAAATCAGTTTCACTATGTACACGGCGTTCTCCACTAAATTAGTTCAGCGTATTCATTGTCGCTGGAGTCAGTGGCCGTGGCCAATACAAACATGGTGTTTTCGCCCTTGGCTCTCTAAAGTGACCGGACGCCACGCTTGAGAAGGAAGTAATCGTGTCTTTCGTTACCGTCGAGAAACCGCGTCCTCATGTCACCCTGATCACCCTGAACCGGCCCGAGCGCATGAATGCAATGGCATTTGATGTGATGGTGCCTTTCAAGGATGCACTGGAGGAGGTGAGTTTCGACAATGATACCCGGGTGGTTGTCGTCACTGGCGCAGGCCAGGGCTTTTGCGCCGGTGCGGATCTCGAGGATCCGGGTTGGCTGGATATCTTCAATGGCCTGACGGTGCCCGGTATCGCGCGCCGGGCCATGAAGATACTGGACGACGTGATCAAGGCGATCCACGACATGCACCAGCCGGTGATCGGTGCCATCAATGGTCCCGCCATCGGCGGCGGCTTCTGCCTGGCCATGGCGACGGACATTCGCATTGCCTCCGAGTCGGCGTACTTTCGCCCGGCGGGTATCAATAACGGGCTCACCTCGGCGGAACTGGGGCTCAGTTACCTGCTCCCCCGAGCGATAGGCAGTAGCCGGGCCTTTGAAATCATGCTGACCGGGCGCGACGTACAGGCCGGCGAGGCGCAGGCTATAGGCCTGGTATCGAAGGTGGTGGCGCCCCGGCGGCTGCTCGAAGAGTGTTACGCGGTGGCCGAGCGCATAACCGGTTTCAGCCAGTTGGGCGTCGAGCTCAGCAAGCAGATGCTGTGGGCCGGTATGGATGCCGGCAGCCTGCACAGCCATATGAACCACGAGGG
>JAHEBL010000217.1 GCA_024642265.1 Haliea sp.
CAGGACGAAACCACGCTGCGCGGCAAGCTGCGCTGGCTGCCCACCGGGCGCGATACGATAGACCTCACCGCCATGTACATCGACATCGACAACGGTTACGACGCTTTTTCCCTCGATAACACCCGTCACACCCTGTCGGATCAGCCCGGCAAGGACCGGCAGGATTCCAGGGCGGTGGGACTGGACTGGCAGCGGCAACTGGATGCACTGACGCTGGAGACCTCGGTGACCGGCGCCACCACGGCCAGCACCTACAGTTTCGACGAGGACTGGAGCTACGTGGGGATCGCGCCGGGCTGGGAATACTCCTCAAAGGACCGTTACAAACGCGACCGGGACAGCTACAGCGCCACGGCCAGGGTTCTCTCGACCCAGAGCAGCCGCCTGTTCAATGACAGCACCGACTGGGTGGCCGGCGCTTACTTCCTGGGCGACAGGGAAGACCTGCAGCGCCGCTACACTTACCTCGAGAACGATTTCAGCAGCCGCTATGATACCGACACCTATGCCCTGTTCGGCCAGCTGGACTCGCAGCTGAGCGAGCGATTCAAGCTGGTCACCGGCTTGCGCATCGAGCGTCGCCTGACCGACTACCGGGATAACAACGGGGTGGACAGCGATCCGGACAAGGACCTGTGGGGTGGCCGTATCGCACTGGAATACCAGCTTGACGACAATCGCATGGCCTACGGCGAGGTATCCCGCGGCTATCGCGCCAACGGGATCAATGCAGCGATCCTGGCCAGCATGGACACCAGCGACGATCCGGACATCAGCGGGCAGCTGCGCGCCCTGCAGCAGTTCGACGAGGAATACCTGACGAATTACGAGCTGGGATTCAAGGGCAAGTTGCTGGCCGACACCCTGCAGGCACGGGTTGCAATTTTTTACATGGACCGCAACGACCAGCAGGTGAAAGGCTCACTGCTTATCCCGCGCCCCGACGGCAGCACGGCCTTCATCGATTACACCAGCAACGCGGCCGAAGGTAACAACTACGGCATGGAGCTTGAGCTTAACTGGCTGGCCAGCGAAAGCCTGGAACTGTTCGCCAATCTCGGCCTGCTGCATACCGAGTTTGAGCGCTACACCGATGCCGAGGGCAACGACCTGTCGGGTCGCGACCAGGCCCAGGCGCCGAGCTACCAGTACGCGGTGGGCGGCCATTACGACATTGGCAGCGGTTTTTACCTGCGCCTCGATGTGGAGGGCCGCGACAGCGCCTATTTCTCTGACCGCCACAATCTGAAATCACCGTCCTATGACCTGCTCAATATGCGCCTGGGCTATGCAGCGGAACGCTGGTCGGTGGCCCTGTGGGCGCGCAACCTGACCGACGAGGATTACTATGTGCGGGGCTTCGGCACCTTTGGCAACGACCCCCGCAAGGAGTACGCGGTGGAACCCTATTACCAGTACGGCGAACCCCGCGTGGTCGGGGTGAGCACCAGCTTTACTTTCTGAACCCGCGCTACCATCAAGGCAAGGAGAAAAATATGAAACTGACCGCCGAGCTGAGCCTTTACCCGGTGCAGGAGAATTACATTGAGGTAATCCAGGCGTTTATCGATGCCGTGCGCGCATACCCGGACCTGCAGGTTGTTACCAATGCCATGAGCACGCAGGTCTGCGGCGATTACACGCAGGTGTTCGAGCTTGTCAGCGAAGCCCTCGCCGCCAGCATGCGCCGCTTCGGCAAGCAGGTGCTGGTGGTCAAATTCATTCCCTGGGAACTCGACCTGACAGCATGAACGACACCGGCCTCTCGGCGGCCCTGCTGCAAGCCGCCCAGGCGATGTCTGCATGGGAGGCTGCAGCCGTGGTGCTGGGTGTGGCTTACCTGCTGCTCGCCATGCGCGAGAGCCTGTGGTGCTGGTACGCGGCATTCGCCAGCACTGCTATTTTCCTGGTCCTGTTCTGGAATGTGAACCTGCTGATGGAATCGGCCCTGCAGGTGTACTACCTGGCGATGGCGGTCTATGGCTGGTGGCAGTGGCAACGCGGCGGCGCCGGACACACCGGGCTGGCGATATCGCGCTGGAATGCACGCCAGCACCTGGTCGCGGTGGCGGCGGTACTACTGGTGTCGGCGGCCAGCGGCGCTCTGCTGCAGCATTACACCGGCGCGGCACTGCCTTACCTTGACTCTTTCACCACCTGGGGCAGCGTACTGACCACCTGGATGGTAGCCCGCAAAATCCTGGAAAACTGGCTGTACTGGCTGGTGATAGACAGTGTTTCCATTTATCTTTACCTCGACCGTGCACTGTACCTGACCGCCGGCCTGTTTGTTATTTACCTCGTCATAGTCCTGTTCGGATACCGCAAATGGTTGCTGCACTACCAGGCAACATCCAGCTGAAACTGCAGCATACCCTGGCGCAGTGGCGCCAGTGGGATTGTCAGCCGCCCCTGCAGGCTGCGCCCACGGTAGTCCAGGTGCTGGCGCCGGGCCTCAGTAACTTCAGTGTACTGGTCGCGTCGGGACAACAGTTCGTGGTGCGTATAGACGGCGTCGACACCACCGTTCACAAACTCAACCGACAGGGCGAGTGGCATAGCCTCGAAGCCGCTCACCGGGCCGGGCTGGCACCGCGGCCGCGCTACTTCAACCCGGAGCTGGGCAGCCTGGTGTGTGACTACCTGACGCCGGATGAGCCGCAACCGCTGCGTATTGCCGACGTTGCCGGACTGTTGCGCGGCATTCACAAACTGCCGGCGCGGCACCACCGGCTCGACCTGGCGGAACGCATGCTCAGCTATGAGAAACGCCTGGCGCACCGCGACCCGGCACGCGCGGCCCTGCTGGCGCCCTACCAGTCAGCCGTATCGCAGGCGCTCGCCAGCGCCGAGCCAGG
>JAHEBL010000218.1 GCA_024642265.1 Haliea sp.
GGCCTGCCCAGCTGTGCCTGACCTTGCTCACTTCCAGCTGCAGCGCCTGCTGGGCGAAGTGCACCGCGTAGGCGATATCCAGTTCCTCGGGCTGCGCGTCGCATGCCGCGCTCGGGTGCTCATCCGCCGGGGAGACCAGGATCAACCCGGCGTCGGGCTTCATGTAGAAGGAGTCGTCACTGGCCAGCACCAGCGGCCAGCCGGATACGTCGCAGCCCTCGGGCGGGTCCAGCAGTACCGCGGTGCGGCGCAGCGGCATCAGGCCGATGCCCTCTACATTCGCGAGCGCCGCCACCTCGTCAGCCCAGGCGCCGGCCGCATTGACCAGCAGGGCGGCCGAGTAGGAGGCTTCGCTGGTCTCGACGCACCACAGGCCATCGCTGTAGCTGATCACCCGTATATCGGCCCGATTCACCAGGCTGCCGCCCTGCTGGCGCAGGGTTCGCAAATAGCCCTCGTGCAGGCAATGCACGTCGATGTCAAATACGTCCGGCTCATACCAGCCGCTCGAGACATAGTCCTCATTTATGATGGGTATCTTCCGGCGGATAAAATCGCTGTCAGCGCGAACAATATCCGGGAACAAACCCTGCAAGTGCTCGAATTCGTCATTGTCCCGGGTTTGCGCACCGGGCGGATCCAGGCTGAGCAGCCCCCTGCGATGCAGCAGGGTCTGCTCCTGGAATATCCCGGGTGGCTGGAGCAGAAATGGCAGGCTGTACTCGGTCAGCAAGCGCAGGGCGGGATTCTCATAACCATAGGACGGGATATAGGCCGCTGCAGATCGCCCGGTGGAGTGATAGCCAGGTTGCTCCTCCCGCTCCAGCAGCAGCACGCGCGCGTGACCGCCAGCCTCGGCCGCGACAGACGCCCCGGCCATGCCTGCGCCGATTACTATGATGTCAAAGGTCTCCACCGTTTCCGGATTCCGATTGTGGAAGGTTTGCGGAGTCTAGCACATGTTTTCGATATCGAAAATATAATTCGCAAATATTTTTCGATTTAGAAAATTCGGTTACAGGATCCTGGCGGGTATCCGGGTGTCATGCTCCCTGCGAAGTGACAGGCGTCGCGGCAGGAACAGCCCGCGCAAGGAACACTGGTCGCACTTCAGTAGGCGGCGACAGCCTCTATCTCCACCTTTGCCCCGGGTAGCATGAGGTCGGACCTGACTGTGGAGCGGGCGGGGCGGTGGTCACCAAAAAACCGGCTGTATACGGCGTTGAAACCACGGAAGTCTGCCGCGTCTGTCAGCCAGACAGTCACCTTCACGATATCGGTGAGCGAGAGGTTTTCAGCATCGACGAGACGCTTGATGTTCTCCAGGCATAACAGGGTCTGGCGGGCGATATCGCCGGTGCACAATTGCCCGTCCGCGTCGAATGCCAGCTGCCCGGAGGTGAACAACAGCCCCCCGCCAGTATAGGCGGCGGACAGGGGAGCGATACTGCCGTCAGGCAGGGTAATAGCGGTTCCTACCGGTCTTTTGCCAGCCATGCCTGTACCTGCTTGTATGAGTTTATCTGTAGTGACCGGCGGTACTTGACGCCTCTCCCTACCCGGCAGGACGGAGTATAACAAATTTTTCGTATTCGAAAATAGTTTTCTTATTAGTAATTCAGATAGCGCACGGGGCCGGCTTCATCGTCCCGTCTTTTCTGTAACCCTCATGACTCTAACGCGTCACTTACATTCCTGTAGCCTTCCAGCGACATACTGATGAGGATCTCCGCGTCCTTGCGGCCCAGCGACACGTAATGGTGCCCCATGGAGGAATCAAACAGGATGCTGTCTCCCGCCTTCAACTGCACAGGCTGGTATAACTCCGTGTGTAACTCCAGTCTCCCGCTGAGCACATAAAGGAATTCCTGGCCCTTGTGTTGATGCCAGGGAAGATCAGGGTCAAAGGCATGCGATTTGACCACCACCTTCATATAGCCCTGACGGTGATTGGCGACATCGCTGCACAGCACCTCATACGACATGTCGGATGCTTCGAACATGACGCCCTGCCCGCCAATGGTGATGGCGCGGCGGCCCTGCAAGCTGCTTGCAGGATTGGTGAGATCGGTAACCGGCAGGCCCAGCCCGTTCGCCAGCTTGTTGACACTGCTGAAGTTCAGGTCGGTCTTGCCGTGTTCCAGTTTTGACAGCGTCCCGACCGAGATACCGGTGCGACTGGCAACCTCCGCCAGGGTCCAGTCGTGCTCCTTGCGAAGCTGGCGCAGGCGTTTCCCAATCGGGTTGGCTGCCCGCGCATCGTCGGTAACCTTGGTATTTTTTGTACGATCGCCCTTGCCCACGCCCCATCCCCGCTAATTCGACCCGTTGTAAACCACGAACTGCATAATACACGCATTTTTCGAAAACGAAATAACCGATATGGCCGAGCACCAGTCAAAGACTGTCATTTCAGAGCTAACGAATATGCCAGAAAAATCCAAAGGGATCCTTCCACCAGTGCCCGCCACAGCCTCAGAAAATCAGTTCGGCAAAGGAATAAAGGACAATGTTGCCGCCCAGGTAAAATAGCGGAAAGATCCAGCGACAGCGGCGATCAATGCGATCCCCCAGTTCGTACTGTCCATTCTTGTCCAGCGACCCGACCCACAGGTTGATCACGACGGTGGTGCACATGGTCATGAAACTGAACAGCAGGAAGGAGTGCATGAGGGTAAAGTAGGATATCTCCGGCAGGGCATCGCCCATCACCAGCTGGTATGAAACACCGGTCAGTATGCCGATGAAGGAGACGCTGGTGCGATCACCCAGGGACGAGCGCTCCATCCAGAACACCGAGAAGGACAGCAGTACAATGATCGCCAGGGGGAAGCTGACCA
>JAHEBL010000116.1 GCA_024642265.1 Haliea sp.
ATGCCGCGTTTTCGCGAGCAGGGTATCGTCGACCGGGAAATTTTCAAAAAAGCCGGGGAGCAGGGTTTCCTGATGATCTGGCCCGATGAAAAATATGGCGGTATGGGAGACAAGGATTTCCGCTACGAACAAATCATCATGGAGGAAACCTGCCGGGCCGGGGTCGGTGAGTGGTTCAACACCCTGCACAGCCGCCTGGTCGGGCCGTACTTTGAAAACTTCGGTTCCGAAGAGCAAAAACAGCGTTTCCTGCCCGGTTGTGTAAAAGGTGAAACCATCCTTGCAGTAGCCATGACCGAGCCCGATGCGGGTAGCGACCTGTCAGGTATGCGCTCCACCGCGAAGGATGAAGGCGATCACTTCCTGCTCAATGGCTCCAAGACCTATATCTCCAACGGCATCAATGCCGATATCGTCATTGTGGCTGCGAAAACGGATCCCGAAAACAATCCCTATTCGCTGGCGCTGCTGATTGTTGAGCGCGGGATGGAAGGGTTTGAGCGCGGTCGCAACCTCGACAAGATGGGCATGCATGCCCAGGACACGGCCGAGCTGTTTTTCAACAACGTCAAGGTTCCCAAGGAAAACGTACTGGGTGACCCCACCCAGGGGTTTGTCTACCTGATGAATGGCCTGGCGGAGGAGCGCCTGATCTCCGGCGCCGGCGCGATTGCCAGCGCTCGCGCCGCGTTCAACCTCACTCGCCAGTTTGTGATGGAGCGCAAGGTGTTTGGCAAGCCCCTGTCAAAAATGCAGAACACCGAATTCAAGATGGCGGAGATGGATACGGAAATCGATATCATGCAGGTGTATATCGACCACTGTGTCGAACTGCACAACCAGGGCAAGCTGACTGCCAATATGGGGGCGAAGTGCAAACTGCAGGCCACTGAAATCGAGTGGCGCATGCTGGACCTGGGCGTGCAGTTGCACGGTGGTGCCGGTTACATGATGGAATATCCCATCAGTTATATGTTCACCAGCGCCCGCATCAACCGGATTCTCGCGGGTAGCTCGGAAATCATGAAGTACATCATTGGCCGGGATGTGTTTTCCGACAAATACAGCAGTATCCTCGATTAGCGAAAACGGCGGGTCAGTCCTCCGCGATCCTGCCCCGCAGTGATTTCAGCTGGCCGCGCCTGGTCTTGCTGTCCATGCGCTTGCGTTTGGCGGTTTTGCTCGGCCTGGTCGGCGTGCGTTGCTTGCGTGTTACGGTAATGCCGGCTATCAGTTCCTGCAGGCGCGCCAGCGCGTCTGCGCGGTTTTTCTCCTGGCTGCGAAAACGCTGCGCCTTCAGCACCAGCACACCCTCACTGGAGATCCGCCGGTCGCGCAGCGCCAGCAGGCGCTCCTTGTAAATTGGCGGCAGTGAGGACGCCCCGATGTCGAAGCGCAGGTGGATGGCGGAAGATACCTTGTTGACGTTCTGACCACCCGCGCCCTGGGCGCGGATAGCCTGGAACTCGATCTCCGCAAGGGGTATAGCCAGCGAGCCGGTGATCGGCAGCCGGGTATCGTCGACAGCCATGGTATGCGCCTGCGCGAAGGGGCCAGTGCTAGCGATTGCGCCCCAGTCGCTCATGGGCATCCACCCACTCGTTCTTGCGGGTGACCTTGTCCACCTTGGTAGCGGCGCCAAGGGACAGCTCTCCGGCCAATACCAGTCCCGCGGCTATTTCGGCGAGTTTCATGGCCTTGCCCTTGCCGAAGCAGTCCATTATCTCCAGGCACTCGCGCTGGGTGGGCAGGGCAGTGCCCCCACCATAGGTTGCCATGATCAGCGCCGGCATGGTGATGGAAAAATAGTAGTCACCATCGCGGGTTACCTTGTTATAGGTGGTGCACTGGTTGGATTCACCAATATTGGCGATGTCCTGGCCGGTAGCGAGGTACAGTGCCGCCAGGCCATTGGCCGGGTGGGCGGCGTTATTGGAGGAGTTGGTCAGCAGCGCCGCCAGGGTGCTGATGCCCTGGCCGTAGTGCATCTGGTGCGGTGAGATACGCAGGTTCCTGATCATCACCTCCCTCGGGATCGTAATCTCGGCAGTCACGCGCTTGCCGCGGCCCTTGAGCAGGTTGACAGACGAGGTTCTTTTTTCCGTATCGAAGCTGCCTGACAGCAGGTAGTGGGACAGCGGCGGGTGCTCTTTTACTATCCACTCGCAGGCGGCGAAGGTGGCCCGGCTGGTCATGTTCTGGCCGGCAGCGTCACCGGTGCTGTAATCAAAGCGCGTGAATACCATGTTGTGCGCATGGTACTGCTCTATCTCATTCAACTTGCCTATCGAAGTGGTGGACTCTGCCACCGCCTTGATCTGCTCGAAGCGCTCCTTCAGCCAGTTACAGAAATCCCGTGCCTCCCGTGCGCTGGGAAAGACAAAGGTGGGTGCCCGCTGCATGGCCTCGCCGGATACCGTGGTGGTGACACCGCCACTTTCGCGGATGACTTTCATCCCGCGGTTATAGCTGGCCAGCATGGTGCCTTCCACCGTGGCCATGGGCACAAAAAATTCACCCTTGGCATGCTCTCCGTTTACCAGCAGAGGCCCCGCCAGGCCGATTGGTACCTGGGCGACGCCAAAGATGTTTTCGATATTTCCGGACATATCCTGCGGGTCAAAGGAGAATTGGCGCGTGTGGTTCAGCTTCGCCGGCGTGTTTTCCTCGATGAATGCCTGGCGCTGCGCGATGATATCGGCGCTGTAGTCGTTTTCGTTGGAACGGGGGATTTTCTTGCTCATGACTGACTCCAGTTGATTTTTAAGCAAGGAAACTACGCGCTTGTCCGCGGCACGTCAACGCGAGCAGCACATCCTCCAGCGTATTATTTCGAGGCGGCTCACGGCGATTAAGCTATTATCTGGTGCTTTGGAATGCATTAAGGAGGAGGCTCTATGAGCAGGTTGTCAGAGTTGAGCCGTTCTATCGAGGGCAGCGTTGCCATTGTCACCGGGGCTGCCAGCGGTATGGGATTGGCCACAGCCCGCCTGTTCGCAGACGAGGGGGCGCGCCTGGTGCTGGTGGATATCAATGGATCGGCACTGGCACACATAGCCGACGAGATTCGCCAGGCGGGTGCTGAGGTTCTGGCAGTAGTTGCCGATTGCGGCAGACAGCTTGAGGTGGTGGCTGCCATCGAGCAGGCGGCGGCGCACTTTGGAGGCATTGATATCCTGGTTAACAATGCCGGACTGGTCGTGCCTGGCCTGTTGGAGGACAGTGGCTATGACGCTGGCTGGCAGAAGTCGCTGGATGTCATGGTGAATGCCCAGCAGTGGGCGATCCGTGCCGCAGTTGCTCATCTGCGCCGGTCCCCATACCCCCGCATCGTCAATGTTGCGTCTACCGAGGCGCTGGGCGCCACTCCTCACAACAGCGCCTATGTGGTCGCCAAGCACGCATCGCTCGGCCTGACCCGCGCTATGGCGGTGGATCTGGGCAAGCACGGCATTACAGTGAATTGCGTCTGTCCCGGCCCCATACATACCGCGATCACAGCGGCTATTCCGGGCGCTGACAAAGAGGTATTCGCCCGTCGCCGTACAGCGCTGCGCCGTTACGGCAACCCTGAGGAAGTGGCCCATATTACCCTTGCACTTGTTCTGCCCAGTGCAAGCTTTATCACTGGTGCTGTGATTCCGGTGGATGGCGGACTTACCATTCGCAACGCCTGAGTCACCGCTGCGGCGGCCCGGCGTAACTCTGGTATACTGCAGGCCCCTCGAAGCAAGAACCTGATGTGACCGATACCTCTTTTTCAACCCTGCCCCTGGCAGGGGGCCAGCTGGACAACCTTGACAGTCTTGGCTACCACACCATGACGGCCATCCAGGTAGCCGCTCTGCCGCTGGCGCTGGCCGGTGAGGACCTTGTTGCCCAGGCAAAAACCGGCAGTGGAAAAACGGCCGCTTTTGCCTTGCCGCTGCTGGCGGGGCTGAACCCACGCGACTTCGGCACCCAGGCGCTGATCCTGTGCCCAACCCGAGAGCTGGCTAACCAGGTGGCTGCGGAGATACGCCGGCTGGCTCGCCACCAGCAGAATATCAAGGTAGTGACACTCTGTGGCGGCAGACCGATAGGTCCGCAGATCGGATCATTGCAGCACGGCGCCCACGTCGTGGTCGGTACGCCGGGTCGAATCAGGGATCACGTGCGTAAGAAAACACTGTCGCTCGATCGAGTGGGCTGCCTGGTGCTGGACGAGGCGGACCGGATGCTGGAAATGGGCTTTGTCGAGGATATCGAGGCCATCGTTGGGGAGACCCCGACGAATCGCCAGACACTGTTTTTTTCTGCCACGTTCCCGCCCGACATCCTGCAGATGAGCGCGCGTTTCCAGCGCTCGCCGCAGCGGGTTGCAGTGGAGTCGGAACACCGGAGCGAGCAGATCGAGCAGGCGTTTTTTATCTGCCAGGACACCGGACGGCTCGAGGGCCTGGTAAAGCTTTTACTTCACTATCAGCCCGATACCGCAGTGGTATTTTGCAATACCAAGCAGCTGGTGCGTGAAGTCTGTGCCGAACTGCTGCGCCACGACATCAGCGCCGGGGCCCTGCACGGAGACATGGAGCAGCGCGACCGGGACCAGGTGCTGGTGCAGTTCAGGCAGCAGGCCTGCCGGGTATTGGTGGCAACCGACGTTGCCGCCAGGGGGCTGGACATCGACAGCCTGTCTGCGGTGGTCAATTACGAGCTGCCCCGCAGCCCCGAGGTCTACGTGCACCGCATTGGCCGCACCGGCCGGGCTGGCAGGGACGGGCTGGCGCTGAGCCTGTTTACGGCGCAGGAGCGCTACCGGCTGGACGGCATCGGTGAGTTCCAGCAGCGCGAAATAGGCTTTGAGCCGGTGGAAACAGTTGCCTGGAGCCAGGAAAAAATGGCGCCGCCTGCCTTTGTTTCCCTGTGTATCGCCGGCGGTCGCAAGGACAAGGTGCGTCCCGGCGATATACTGGGCGCACTGACAGGAGAAGCGGGAATAGACGGTAAGGCGGTGGGCAAGATAGAGGTGATGGACAATGTTACCTATGTGGCGATTGCGCGAGACAGCGCAGACCTGGCCCTTGGTCGCTTGCTGAACGGCAAGATCAAGGGGCGCAGGTTCAAGGTGCGCAAGCTGTGAGGCAACTGTGAAAATACCTGCCAGATTGTTGCCACTGTATGAGGACGGTCTTATCGATGAGGTCCTGTACCAGTTGATGAGCGGCAAGGAGGCCACGGTCTACGTGGTGCGCTGTGGTGACGAGACCCGCTGCGCAAAGGTCTACAAGGAGGCCGCCCAGCGCAGCTTCAAGCAGGCAGCCAAATACCAGGAGGGGCGACGGGAAAAGAACAGCCGGCGCGCCCGGGCCATGGAAAAAGGCTCGAAGTTCGGCCGTAAACAGATTGAAGAGTCGTGGCAAAACGCCGAGGTGGACGCGCTTTACCGAGTCGCCCGGGCCGGTGTGCGGGTGCCGCAGCCCTATGGCTGTTTCGATGGCGTGCTGCTGATGGAGCTGGTAACTGACGGGGAGGGTGAGGTGGCTCCCCGACTGGGAGAGGTCGACATGTCCGCGCAGCAGGCGCGCGAGGACCACGCCCTGATGATGCACTATATCCAGCTGATGCTCTGTGACGGCCTGGTGCATGGCGATCTTTCAGAGTTCAATGTGCTGGTGGACGAGTACGGCCCGGTCATCATCGACCTGCCCCAGGCGGTGGATGCGGCGGCCAATAACAATGCGCAGGCCATGTTTACCCGGGACGTCAACAAGATCACCAGCTATTACGCCCTGTTCGCGCCTGAGTTGAAGAACACCAACTACGCCAAAGAGATGTGGTCTCTGTACGAGGAAGGGGAGCTGCAGCCAGAGACGGAACTCACCGGCCTGTTCGAGGAAGAACTGCAGTCCGCCGATGTCGATGCCGTGTTGCTGGAAATCAAGGCCGCCATGGCGGCAGAAGCCGCCAGGCTGGAACGCATGCGCGAAGCCGAGGAGCCGGACTAGGCCGCGCACGGTTGGGGCGTCTTGCACATGCGTTTCCAGGCGCTATGATGATTCGCTCTGGAATGGGAAACGAGGTGTACCCTATGTTTGGAACCGCATTGTCTGCAGGCGCCACCCGGGTGTTGTTGCTGGGCTCTGGCGAGCTGGGCAAGGAAGTGGCCATCGAGTGTCAGCGCCTGGGTATCGAGGTGATAGCCTGTGACCGCTACGCCAATGCGCCGGCCATGCAGGTGGCGCACCGCAGCCACGTATTCAACATGCTCGATCCAGCCGCCCTGCGCGAGGTAATAGAGCGGGAGCGTCCGGACTACGTGGTGCCGGAAGTCGAGGCTATAGCCACCCAGACACTGGTCGAACTGGAGGCCGAGGGGGTGCATGTGGTGCCCTGCGCGAGGGCCGCACAGCTGACCATGAACCGCGAGGGCATTCGTCGTCTCGCGGCCGAAACGCTGCAGTTAAAGACCTCGCCCTACGCTTTCGCGGACGACTACGATGCCTACGCGGCTGCCGTTGCGAGCATGGGCTACCCCTGTATCGTAAAGCCCGTCATGAGTTCATCCGGCAAGGGCCAGAGCCTGTTGCGCGGTCAGGACGACCTGCAGGGCTCATGGCGCTATGCCCAGGAGGGCGGTCGCGCCGGCGGCGGTAAGGTTATAGTCGAGGGTTTCGTTGAGTTCGACTACGAGATTACCCTGCTGACGGTAAGCGCCATCGATGGCATTCACTTTTGTGCTCCCATCGGGCATCGCCAGGAAGCGGGGGATTACCGTGAGTCCTGGCAACCCCAGGCGATGTCCGCGACTGCCCTTGCCAGTGCAAAGGATATGGCCGGCAAGGTCGTGGCGGCACTCGGCGGCCGCGGCCTGTTCGGGGTTGAGCTGTTTGTGAAGGGAGATGAGGTAATCTTCAGTGAGGTGTCGCCGCGCCCCCACGACACCGGCATGGTCACCCTGATCTCCCAGTCATTGTCGGAATTTGCCCTGCACGTGAGGGCCTTTCTTGGCCTGCCGGTCAGGCAGATACCGGTGCTGGGTAACTCGGCCTCTGCAGTGATACTGGCCAGTGGACAGTCGCGGGACATCCGCTACACCGGCGTGGCCGCGGCACTGGACTGCGACGATGTCCAGCTGCGCCTGTTCGCCAAACCGGATATCGACGGCCAGCGCCGGCTCGGCGTGGCACTGGCGCGGGCAGAAACTGTGGAAGCCGCCGTGGCAAAAGCGAAAACCGCGGCCGCCGCCGTCAAGGTACTGTTGTAAGCCCAGGGCCTGAGCCCGGAGAGCAGCCCATGAGCAAAGACACCAATACATTTTCCGTCAACCACCTGGCCCATACCCACGAGGTTTTCAACCAGTCCCGTCCGCTGGTGGATTACAACGCATACGATAACGACACCGCGTTGCGCGAAGCGGTGCAGCGCCATGGCGCATCCTGGGCAGGGGAGTCCCTGTCGGCCCACGGCGCGGTCACCGGCAGCGCCCGGGTAATCGAGTGGGGCTTCCTGGCAAACGAGTACAAACCGCAATTTGAACCCCACGATCGGCAGGGCTACCGGGTGGACAGGGTGCGCTACCACGAGGCCTACCACCAGTTGATGGATCTTGCGCTGGCGCAGGCGGGGCTGCACTCCACGCCATGGAGCGAGCCGGGCCCGGGCGCACATGTGGCCCGGGCCGCCCGCTACTACCTGCAAGCCCAGGTGGAGTCGGGCCATGGTTGTCCGGTAACCATGACGTTTGCCTCCGTACCGACCCTGAACCTGACGCCGCAAATTGCGAGCGAGTGGCTGCCCGGGGTACTGGCCCGCGGCTATGACCCGCGCAACGTCCCCCACACTGAAAAAACCGCACTGACCATCGGCATGGGCATGACCGAGAAACAGGGCGGCTCGGATGTGCGCGCCAATAGCACCACGGCACGAGCACTGGCCTCAGGCGGCCCCGGCCAGTCCTACGAGCTGGTAGGGCATAAATGGTTTACCTCGGCGCCTATGTGCGACGCCTTCCTCGTGCTGGGCCAGGCGGCGGGTGGACTGAGCTGTTTCCTGGTGCCGCGCTGGCGTCCGGATGGCAGCAAGAATGCCATTCAGGTGCAGCGCCTTAAAAACAAGGTGGGCAATGTCGCCAACGCGTCGTCCGAAATCGAACTGCGCGGCGCCCTTGGGTGGATGATCGGCGAGGAGGGCAGGGGGGTGTCGGCAATCATTGAAATGGTTGCCATGACCCGCTTCGACTGCATGATCGGTTCTGCCGCCGGCCAGCGGCAGGCGGTGGCCCAGGCGGTGAACCACGCCAGGGAACGCAGCGCGTTCGGCAAGCGACTCATTGACCAGCCGCTGATGCGCAACGTGCTGGCCGACCTGCAGCTGGAGGTCGAGGGCTCCCTTGCGCTGACCATGCGCATGGGTGAAGCCCTGGATCGCAGCCTGGCCCCCGGCGGCGACGAACATGAGAGACTGTTGTTACGGCTGGGTTTGCCTACCGGCAAATACTGGATCTGCAAGCGCACCCCGTTTCATGCCTATGAAGCCATGGAGTGTCTTGGCGGTAATGGTGTGACCGAAGACTTCATTCTTGCGCGCCTGTATCGGGATGCGCCCATCAATGCTATCTGGGAAGGCTCGGGTAACGTCCAGGCGCTGGATATGCTGCGCGCCCTCAGCCGCAGTCCCGAGGTACTCGATGCCTGGAATGCGGAGCTGGCTAAAACCAGAGGCGAGAGTGCCGAACTGGATGCGGCAGTAAGGGCGGTCCAACAGGCACTGGCAGATACTGACGAGGTTGAGTACCGGGCGCGACGCACGGTGGACCAGCTCGCGCTGGTAATGCAGGCCTGCCTGCTGGTGCAGGCTGACAACCGCGCGGTCGCAGACGCCTTTATCGCCTCGCGACTTGCACAGTCGGGTGACCGCAACTTTGGCACCCTGCCGCGCGGGCTCGACCTGGAGACCATCCTGCAACGCGCCAATCCTTTGGGATGATGCTTAGTGAATTCTTGCCTGCTCTTTGCTGTAGATAAAATATTGCCTGATTAACAAATGTTAAGGCAGGCAGCGAGGCCCTGGCGCATTATTGTTGCGGCCTGAACTTGCGCTTGAGGCGCGACAGTGACACGGCATCCACGCCAATATAGGAAGCGATGTGGAACTGGGGCAGGCGCCTGAGAAGTTCGGGCTGGTTGTCGATCAACCACTGGTAACGCCCCTCGGCACTGCAGGTAAGCAGCATCGCCTCGCGCTGCTCATTGCGGATAAACGCTTCCGCCAGCAGGCCGATAACAACCCGGCTCATTTCCGGCTGGCGGTGGGCGTGGCGGTACAGCTGGTCGAAGTCGGCCCTGGCCACCACCGCGGGCTCGAGCGCCTGGATAGAGAAAGACGCGGGATTGCCGCTGATGGCAGCGCTCACCGCACCTGCCACCTGGCCCGGCCCGTAAAAAGCCTTGTTGCGCTCCTTGCCATCGGCAGAGGTGTAGTAGAGACGCAACAGGCCGCTGTGGATAAAGAAAATGTGGCGGCTCCGGTCGCCGGCCCGGATCAGGAAATCGTCCTTGTCCAGGCGTTGCAGCGACATGCCGGCCTGCCAGTGATCGAAAGCCGAGTTGTCGCGCACCTCGCGGGCAGCGAGCCAGGATTGAAGAATTTCACCTATAGTAATTGCGTCAGACACACACAGGAGCCTAGCAATGAACACTACAGCCAACAAGATCATAATGAACCCCGAAGCCGCCGAGGGCATGCTGCCCGGGGCGCAGCGCAGCGTTGCAGAGGAGCGTCAGCTGCGCAAGGAGCGCCTGGCGGCCGCGCTGCGCCTGTTCGGCAAGTTCGGTTTCGACGAGGGGGTTGCCGGCCATATCACCGTGCGCGACCCGGAGCACCTGGATCATTTTTGGGTGAACCCCATGGGGCGTTCATTCAAGCAGATGAGGGTTTCCGACCTGCTGCAGGTTAACCACAAGGGAGAGGTTGTGGAGGGCAAGGGTTTGCTCAACGGCGCCGCTTTCACTATTCACTCGCAGATCCATATGGCACACCCGGAAGTCACCGCCGCAGCGCATGCCCACTCCGTTTATGGCAAGAGCTGGTCAAGTCTCGGGAGACTGTTGGACCCCATTACCCAGGACGCCTGCGCCTTCTACAATGACCACGTACTGTTCGACGATTTTACCGGGGTGGTGCTGGATGATAGCGAGGGGACCCGCATAGCGGCGGCACTGGGGGACCGCAAAGCGGCGATCCTCCAGAACCATGGCCTGCTTACGGTCGGCCAGAGTGTCGACGAGGCGGCGTGGTGGTTTATCACCATGGAGCGCAGCTGCCAGGCCCAGCTGATGGCCGAGGCGGTAGGCAAGCCCGTGATCATTGCCGATGAGCACGCGGCCCAGACGCACGCCACAGTAGGCTCGCATCTGGCCGGCT
>JAHEBL010000117.1 GCA_024642265.1 Haliea sp.
ACATTGCCGTTGTCAGTGATCACGCCCTCGCGGTAGACGGGGTCGCCGCCGAGCTTCACCAGTTCGCGGGCAACGTGACTGCGGGCCATGGGAATTACCTCAACCGGCAGGGGGAACTGGCCGAGAGTGTTTACCAGCTTGCTCTCGTCGGCGATGCAAATGAACTGCGCCGCAACCGCGGCCACAATTTTCTCCCGTGTCAGTGCTGCGCCACCGCCCTTGATCAGTTGCAGTGCGCTGTTGCTCTCGTCGGCACCGTCGATGTAGAAATCCACCTGGTTAACCGTATTCAGCTCGTAAACGGGAATACCGTGGTTCTTCAGGCGCTTTGCCGAAGCCTCCGAGCTCGCCACCGTGGCGTTGATCAGGCCCTTGATATTGGCCAGTCCGTCAATGAAAAGGTCGGCTGTGGAACCTGTGCCTATACCCAGCACGGTATCGTCCTCGAGTTTGGGTCGTATATACTCGAGCGCGGCGTCTGCAACGGCCTGCTTCATCTGTTGCTGGTCCATGAGTTTTCCTTTGCGGGGCTTAGCTGGAATAGCCTCACAGTATAGGTCAGGCCATGGGGCTGATCACGAAAAATACCTTAATCGCAGCGACCACCGGGGCTGAAAAACCCGCCTCGCTCCATTAATATGGCGGGTCTGCCCGCCCAACCGGAATAACCGTCGCTATGCCACAGTCCTATATCAAGCGAATCCTCGACGCGCGGGTTTACGATGTCGCCCGGGAAACCCCGATCGATGAGGCCATACTGATGTCCCGTCGCCTGGACAACCGGGTATGGTTGAAGCGCGAGGACCTGCAGCCGGTTTTTTCCTTCAAGCTGCGCGGCGCCTATAACAAGATGAGCCGGCTGAGCCCCGAGCAACTGGCGGCCGGCGTGGTGGCGGCCTCGGCGGGCAATCATGCCCAGGGGGTGGCCATGGCCGCCCAGAAACTGAATGTGAAGGCGACCATCGTGATGCCCCGCACCACGCCGCAGATAAAAGTGGACGCGGTGCGCAATCGCGGGGCGCGGGTAGTGCTGTACGGCGACTCCTTCGATGAGGCGTCGGTGTATGCGCGCAAGTTGGTAGATGAAAAAGCCATGACCTACGTGCACCCGTTTGACGATCCGGATGTGATTGCGGGGCAGGGCACCATAGGTATGGAAATTGTTCGCCAGCACCAGCAGCCCCTCGACGCCCTTTTCGTACCCGTGGGTGGTGGTGGCCTGCTTGCGGGTGTCGCCGCCTATGTCCGGTATGTCTGGCCCGGCACCCGTATCATCGGGGTAGAACCGGAGGATGCGGCCTGTCTGCAACTGGCCATGCAGAAGGGACGCCGGGCGGTCCTCCCCGAGGTGGGGCTGTTTGCCGATGGTTGCGCCGTGGCCCAGATCGGCAAGGAAACGTTTCGCGTGATTCGCAATACCGTGGACGAGGTCATCACGATAAGCACTGATGAAATGTGCGCGGCTATCAAGGACATTTTTGAGGATACTCGCAGTATCGCCGAGCCGGCGGGTGCCCTGGCGCTGGCCGGGCTGAAAAAGTATGTGGAACACACTGGAGTAAGCGGCAAACACCTGCTGGCCATCGTCAGTGGTGCCAATACCAACTTCGACCGACTGCGTTATATCTCCGAGCGCACGGAGACCGGCGAGCACCGCGAGGCCGTCATCAGTGTCACGCTTCCTGAAAAGCCCGGCAGCTTCCGGGCGTTTTGTGGCGCCCTCGGGCGTCGCAATATCACGGAGTTCAACTACCGCTATGCCGACGGGGGATCGGCCCAGGTGTTCGTCGGTTTGTCGGTAGTGCCCGGTGGTGAGGACCTCGCAGAGCTGCTGGCTGACCTTGGCGAGCGCGGTTATGTCACAGAGGACATGACCGATAATGAGGTGGCCAAGCTGCATATCCGCTATATGGTTGGAGGGCACGCTCCTGCCTCGATCGACAACGAGCGCGTGTACCGGGTGGAATTTCCGGAGCGGCCCGGCGCACTGCTCGGGTTTCTGTCGGGGCTCGGTCAGCGTTGGAATATCTCCATGTTCCACTACCGCAATCATGGCGCGGCCTATGGTCGTATACTGGTGGGCGTGCAGCTGCCCAAATCCGAGCGGCGGGCATTCGAGCAGATCCTGGACAAGATCAACTTCCCCTACTGGGAAGAAACGGATAATCGCGCCTACCAGCTGTATCTGGGTAACCGCAAGGAATAAGGTTACAAAAAAAACCAGATAGTCCCGCGGCGGGGTTTTCTTTGGCCGGGGGCTGGGATAGAATCGCTGCGAGTTTGTGGAATAATCACAAAAAATTCACTTGTTGGTGCGGTGACACAAACGGATG
Source organism: Haliea sp. (assembly GCA_024642265.1). Classification (GTDB taxonomy): domain Bacteria; phylum Pseudomonadota; class Gammaproteobacteria; order Pseudomonadales; family Halieaceae; genus JARRPM01. The sequence continues at coordinate 2,334 of JAHEBL010000117.1, forward strand.
ACGGCTCCAGAGAGAGCCGCACGATGGGCCTTAAAAAGAGATATAACATTGACTCGTAAACCGGATCTGCTGTTCATCCTGCTAGTTGCGTTTGGCGTGGGTGTGCTGGTCACACTGCTGTTGCCGCTCGCGGCCAATGATACGGTCGCCGCCCCCGCTTCCGAGTTGCAGGCTGGCATTATCATACAGGACTGATGGCGCTGCCTCAGAGGTGACCCTGACAGCAGTGCAGGGCGCTTTCCGTCACCACGAAATCCAGTGGAACATCCCAGTCGTCCCGCGGTACCTGCCGCAACTCCTGTAAAGAGTGCGCCAGCCCTACCAGTAGTGGCTTGCTAATGGCGGCCAGGGCGCGGTCGTAGAAACCGCCGCCCATACCCAGGCGCCCCCCCGTTTTATCCCAGGCCACCAGCGGCATCGCGATGATATCCAGCGCTGCGATCTCGCAGCGTTGTGCCGTGTGTGGCGGTTCCGGTATGCCGTAGCGATTGGCCAACAGCTCGCTGTCTGGTGTCCACTCGGCGAATTCCATCAGGTTCTGCTCGCCTATCACCGGCAGGAACAGTTGCTTGCCGGCCCCGCGGCACGCTGCGCTCAAGGGCGCAGTGTCGATTTCACCGTCACTGGCGAGGTAAAGGGCAATGCGGCGGGCTGCTGGCCACTGCGGTATTTGAGTGATGAGGATTGCCACGGCGCTGGCCGCAGCTGACTGCTCTCGTGGGCTCAGGGCCCGGCGCTGCCGTCGCAATTCCTCGCGCAGCTGGGCCTTGCAGGGGGATCGGTCTGGCATATAAGTTGGATTCCTGGCGTACCGCTGACAGCGCTGCCCTTGAACCCGATGGTTCAAGGTGGTGGTCCCTGCACTGTATCAGGCTTTCCGGCCAAGGCCGGACATGCACACCAACAGCAACGAGGAACCCCCGGTTACAAATTTATCGGCTCGAGGACTGTCTGCCTGGCGAATACGCCAGGTACCCGCAGCAAGTATAACCCAGATTAACAACGCCAGTGGCGCTATTCAGCCTATTTGCAGTTGGCGAAACTGGTACAAGGCGTCATCGAGCTTGCGGTTGATGCGTTGCACCGACTCCACCGCGGGGGGTAGCTCCGCTATTTCCGGCTCTTCCGAGGCGCGCAGCAGTTCGTGACTGATGTTGAGCGCCGCCATCACGGCGATACGTTCCAGGCCTATGACCTTGCCGGTATCGCGAATGGTGCGCATCTGCTTGTCGAGATACTTGGCGGAAACGAGCAGTTCAGCCTCCTGGTCCGCCGGGCACGCTACCTGGTATTCCTTGTCGAGAATTTTCACCGTCACAGTGTGGGGCTGGCTCACAGGTTCACTCCATTGTCCGAAGGCGGTTGATCATCGCTTCAACCCGGGTGCGGGCGAGCTCGTTCTTGTCCATGAGATCCTGTCGTTCCCGCTGCCAGCCTGCGCTGTCGGCTTTAAGTGCCTGGTTTTCGCGATTGAGTTGATCGCAAAGCGCTATCAACTCATCAATTTTCTGTTCAAGAACCTGGAGTTGGTTGTCGGCCATGGAGGTATACTGGGGGTCGCTTAGTGTGTCTGCCACTATAGTGGTGGCCCGCATCAAGGTCAACGTAACAAAATTCATAAATATCAATAGCCTGCCAAGATATTTACAGCTAACAGTCGAGGTGTGCCGGCAGCTGCGCAGCGATTTCGCCTCAAGGGAGAAAATTATGGCCACCAATTCACGGGGAGAAGTGTCCCGGTTTGATTTTGAGGAACTGGCAAATCAATTGATGGAGCAGGGCCATGCGGCATCTCCCGCGGACCTCCACGGTTGTCTGTGCGGGTTGTTGGCGGCCGGTGCCAGCAACCAGGCTGAAGCAGGTCTGGCGGGCCTGGGTCGCGCCCTGGACCTGGATTTGCACGGCGAGCTGGCAGAGCAGGTGATGGCGCTGCATGTGGTCACCGCCGCGTCGCTGGAGGACGATGAGTTCGATTTCTATCCGCTGCTGCTCGATGACGATGCCGATCTTGTCAGCCGTACCGCCGCGCTGGCGGGCTGGTGCAGAAGCTTTGTCGCGGGTTATGCCCAGGGCAGTGCGACCGCTGCCGCGCCGGGTGACACACCGCGGGGAGACACCAGTGAGATACTGCGTGACCTGGCGGCAATCGCACAGGCGGATCTTGATGAAATTGTCGAGGATGAGGAAAGCGAAAGAAGCTACGCTGAACTGTCGGAATATATCCGTTTTGCCGCGCTTAACGCTTACCTGGATACCCTGGCCCGGCGAGTCGAGAGCAGCGGGCAAGGCGGCACGCAGCTGCACTGAATTACAGTGCCAAACACCAGCTGTGGTAAGCTGCGCGACTCTCGTTTGCATGGAACGGGCCTGCATGGAGCGGGCTTGCATGGAAGGAGCTTGCATGGAGCGGGCCTGCAGGGAACGAGCCGGCAGGGAGCGACAGGCATAGCGCAATCGTCATGAGTATCAGTAAAACCGAATTTGCCCGGCGTCGGAAAAACCTCATGGCGCTGATGGAACCCAACAGCATAGCCATTATCCCCGCCGCGCGGGAGCAGATGCGCAGCCGCGACACGGAACACCCGTTTCGCCAGGACAGCGATTTCTACTATCTGAGCGGATTTACAGAACCCGAGTCGGTGCTGGTGCTGGCGCCGGGCAGGCGCCACGGCCAGTACGTGATGTTCTGCCGGGAGAAAGACCCGGTACAGGAGCTGTGGAACGGATACCGCGCCGGGCCGGATGATGCCTGCAAAAAATACGCGGCGGACGACGCCTTTCCAATCAGCGATATCGATGACATATTGCCCGGACTGATCGAAGGCCGGGATCGTGTGTATTATTCCATGGGTCGCAGCGCCGAGTTTGACCGGCAGATCATGGGCTGGGTAAACAGCATTCGCAACAAGGAAGCCACGGGTGCCGTACCGCCGGGAGAGTTTATCGACCTCGATCACATGGTGCACGATTTGCGCCTGGTCAAAAGCGCCGCCGAGCAGCGTTTATTGCGGCGCGCCGGCGAAATAACCGCCCGCGGCCATTGCCGGGCAATGGCGTTCTGTCGCCCTGGGCAATATGAGTACCAGCTGGAGGCAGAACTGATGCACGAGTATGCCTCGTCCGGCGCCAGGCATCTGGCTTACCCCAGCATTGTCGGCAGCGGCGTCAACGCCTGCACCCTGCATTACGTGAGCAATGACGGCATCATGCGCGATGGTGAAATGGTGTTGGTAGATGCCGGTTGCGAGCTGGAATATTACGCGGCGGATGTCACGCGCACTTTTCCGGTTAACGGCCGTTTCAACCGTGAGCAACGCGCACTGTACGAAATCGTTCTGGAGGCGCAGCTGTCGGCAATTGCTGCAGTCAAGCCGGGTAACAACTGGAACGAGCCGCACGATGCCAGTGTGCGGGTGATCACCGCCGGCCTGATTAAGCTGGGCCTGCTCAAGGGCAGGCTGGACCGGTTGATCGAGCGGGAGGCCTATCGCGAGTTCTACATGCATCGGGTCGGTCATTGGCTGGGCCTGGATGTGCACGACGTGGGCGATTACCGGGTGGGTGACCAGTGGCGTCAACTGGAGCCGGGTATGGTGATGACCGTGGAGCCCGGCATTTACGTATCACCGCACAACAGCAAGGTGGCCAGAAAGTGGCGCGGTATCGGTATTCGCCTGGAGGATGATGTGCTGGTGACAGCGGATGGCTGCGAGGTGCTTACCGCCGGGGTACCAAAGACGATAGAAGAGATCGAGGCGCGGATGGCGGGGTGATGCTGTGAACAATTATCGCGATATTGTAATTGCCGGTGGCGGCATGGTCGGCGCCAGCCTCGCCCTGCAACTGGCGGCCTTGCTGCCGGCGGATGTTTCGATTTGCCTGGTGGAGGGCTTCCCCCTGCCTGAGCCCCTGCAGGGCGGGCGCCCCGACTACCATCCCTCCTTCGATGCCCGCTCCACCGCCCTGAGCTACAGTTCCCGCCTGATTTACGAAAAAATAGAGTTCTGGGACAAGCTGCAGGAATGGTTGTGCCCCATCGAGAGCATTCACGTATCCAGTCGCGGTCGCTTTGGCAGTTCCCTGTTGCGTGCTGATGATTACGGCTGGTCAGCCCTGGGCTACGTTGTCGAGAATGCATGGTTGGGCAATGCGCTGATCCAGGCGCTTTACCGCCAGGGGCGGGTGGAAATAAGCAGCCCCGCCCGGGTGCTGGCTGCGGCCCCGGATGGCCGGGGCATGAAACTGGAACTCGACGGTGGTCCCGTCCCGATCATGAACACCGCGCTGCTGGTGGTGGCCGACGGGGCCACCTCGGGACTTCGGGACCAGCTCGGGGTCACTGTGCGGGAAAAGCCCTACCACCAGCACGCGCTGGTAGCTAACGTGGCGTTTGCCCGGGGCCATGCGGGCTGCGCCTATGAGCGTTTTACCGACCAGGGTCCGCTGGCGCTGCTGCCGCTGCTGTCATCAAAGCCGGGCGAGCATCGCAGCTCGCTGGTATGGAGCCTGTCGCCGGATCAGGCGGAGCATCTGCAGGCCTGTGCAGAGGACGAGTTTCTGCAGACGCTGCAGGACAGGTTTGGCTATCGCCTCGGCCGGATGCTCCAGTTGGGGGAGCGACACTGTTATCCTCTGACGCTGATGCAATCCACGGAGCAGGTGCGGCAGGGAGTGGTTGTCATGGGCAATGCCGCCCATGCCCTGCACCCGGTGGCAGGCCAGGGCTTCAACCTCGCCCTCCGGGACGTGGCGGAATTGGCCGCTGTGCTGGCCGGTGGCGCCGCCCGCGGACAGGCGCTTGGCGACCTCACATTGCTGCAGCAGTATCTGCGGCGGCAACAGCCGGACCAGAACAGGACAATCGAATTCAGTGACCGCCTGCCGGGCCTGTTCATGCACGCTGACCCGCTGCTGGGTCTGGCAAGGGACCTGGCTCTGTCGGGTCTGGATATCCTGCCACCGCTCAAGCGCGAGTTTGTGCGCCACGCGGCAGGTGTGGCGGCGATGACGGGCCTTGCAGATGATGCAAAGGGGCAGCGCAATGGCTGAAACGCGGCACTTTGATATAGCGATCATTGGTGCCGGCATAGCCGGCAGTGCATTGGCGGCTGCCCTGAGCAATCAGAACCTGGCGATTGCCCTGGTGGAGGCCCGGCCGCTGGCGCTCCCGGATTTGCCTGCGGCCCGCGATCTGCAAAATTTTGACCCGCGCGTCAGCGCAATTACGCCCCGCTCGAAGTTGCTGCTCGAGAAGTTGGGAGCCTGGGAGGCCATAGCGGGCTACCGCCAGTGCCCCTACGCGCACATGACGGTGTGGGATGCCGAAGGTACCGGCGCTATCGAGTTCGACTGCGCTGACGTCAATGCCCCTGCCCTGGGCTATATCGTGGAGAACCGGGCGATAGTAAACGCCCTGTTGGCGCGGGTCGCCGACTGTAGCGACGTTGTTGCTTTCGATGGAGCCCAGCTGCAGGAATGCAGCCATGTCGACGATGGCGCCGGTATCCGCGTCCGGCTGGAAGATGGCACCACGCTGGCGGCTGACCTGCTGGTAGCAGCCGACGGGGCGGTGTCGCGAGTGCGTGAAATGATGGCCTTTCCCACCCGCGAGTGGGACTACGGTCACCGCGCCATCGTTACCACGGTACAGGTCGAGCACTGGCACCGGGACACCTGCTGGCAGCGCTTCCTCACCACCGGTCCACTGGCGTTCCTGCCCCTGCCTGGTGAGGGTAACAGCCACTATTGCTCCATCGTCTGGTCCCTGCAGGAAGAACTGGTGGATGACATGCTGGCGCTGGACAAGGAGGCATTTTGCGGCGCGCTGGAGCATGCGTTCGAGGCCCGGCTCGGCAGGGTGCTGGATTGCGCGCCCCGCTTTGCCTTTCCCCTGCGGCAGCGCCATGCCATCGACTATGTGCAGCCCGGAATAGCCCTGGTGGGGGACGCGGCCCATACCATTCACCCGCTGGCGGGCCAGGGCATCAACCTGGGCTTGCAGGATGTGGGCGCACTGGCGGAAGAAGTGCTTGCCGGTTGCGCCAGGGGGCTCAATCCCGGGCAAATGGCGGTCCTGCGACGCTACCAGCGACGGCGCAAGGGTGAGAACCTGTTGATGATGGCGGCGATGGATGGCTTCAAGGCCCTGTTCGAGCAGCAGGCCCTGCCAGTGCGCTGGCTGCGTAATGCGGGTATGCGCGGGGTGGGCAGGATCGGGCCATTGAAGCAGCAACTGATACGTCATGCCATGGGTGTCGGCTGACCTGAATCCCGCCAGCCCCGGTCATTGTTTTTCGCCCGTCGGCCGTTAGAATAGGGGCGGCCGCAGTGCTGCGGTCACCGGCCCTACCATTGCGTTCGCCCCACCCGGATTCAGCATCGCCAGAGGAAATAATATGAGCCAGACTCCCAGTGAATTGAGATACGCCAGCAGCCACGAGTGGGCGCGTTTGGAGGAGGATGGCACGGTCACCGTGGGCATCACCGACCATGCCCAGGCAGCTCTGGGCGATGTGGTCTTCGTCGAGCTGCCCGATGTGGGAACCGTGCTCGCCGCGGGTGATGATGCCGGGGTGGTCGAGTCTGTGAAGGCGGCATCGGATATCTACGCCCCGGTCGGGGGTGAGGTCATCGAGATCAACGGGCAGCTCGAGGACGAACCCGAAACGGTGAACTCCGACCCCTACCATGACGGCTGGTTCTTCAAGCTCCAGCCCGCCGACACCAACGAACTCGACGCACTGCTGTCGGCCGGAGATTACCAGCAGCGGTGTGAGGACGAAGACTAGGGCGCCTCCGATTAAATCATCGGCGGCACCCGTCGCCGACCTGTACCTGCGCCGCGGCGCCGACCGGCGCCTGCGCGGCGGTCACCTGTGGGTATATTCCAACGAAATCGACACGGGACGCAGCCCCCTGGGCGGATTTGTGGCCGGCGACCTGGTCTGTGTCCGGGATGCGAGCGGTGCCCTGCTGGGCTCGGCCTATATGGAGCCGCAGTCCCTCATTTGTGCCCGGATGTACGCCCCGGGAGAGCTGTGTGCACTCGACCAGGCCCTGTTCCAGGCGAGGCTGACAACGGCCTTGGCAGGCAGGACCGCGGCTTTTCAGACGCCGTGCTACCGGCTGGTCTACGGCGACAGCGACACGCTGCCCGGCCTGGTGGTCGACCGCTTTGGTGACTACCTGGTAGTGCAATTCAACAATGAGGGCATAGAACGCTATCGGGACTGCCTGGTTGCGGCGCTGATCGCGCAATTGCAACCCCGCGGTATCCTCCTGCGGGGCGACAGCCGCAGTCGCCGCGAGCAGGGCCTGCCCGGGGGAGCGGAGGTCGTCTATGGAGAAGTGCCGGAGCAGGTACCCCTGGAGGAGAACGGCGTGCGCTTCCTGGCGCCAGTGCACGGCGGCCAGAAGACAGGCTGGTTTTATGACCACCGCATGTCCCGGGCGCGGCTGGCGCCATGGGTCGCCGGTAAAAGTGTGCTGGATGTTTACAGTTATATCGGTGGCTGGGGTGTGCAGGCCGCGGCCTTCGGTGCCCAGGCCGTGTGCTGCCTGGACAGCTCCGCCCAGGCCCTGGAGGGCGTGATGGTCAATGCAGAACTCAATGGCTTGCAGGACACCGTGACAACCCTGCGCGGCTCCGCCCCGGAAACCATGGCGGCACTGCGCACACAGGGTCGGCAGTTCGATGTGGTTATCCTTGATCCCCCCGCGTTTATCCAGCGCAGGAAAGACCTGAAGAAAGGCATCACCGCTTACCGGCGGATAAATGAACTGGGCCTGCACCTGCTGCGCCCGGGCGGACTGCTGGTATCGGGCTCCTGTTCCATGCACCTGTCCCGTGCCGACCTGATGGCGGCGATGCAGCAGGCCGCAGTGCGCGCCGGCTGCCAGCTGCGGGTGGTAGAGCAGGGCGCCCAGGGACCGGACCACCCGATCCACCCCGCCATCCCCGAGACCGAGTACCTCAAGGCGATTTTTGCGCGTCGGGTGTAATTCTCGGCTGTAGTTCTCGTTTTCCGGGTCGCAGCTCTTGGGAAGGTCGGGCTGTGGCACG
>JAHEBL010000118.1 GCA_024642265.1 Haliea sp.
GGCCTGCAGTACCGTGTGATCAAGACCGCCCTGGACCAGCTGGATGTCGAGGCCACCCAGGTGGTCATCGAGGCGAGCATCCTGGAAGTCACCCTTACCGACAAGCTGCGCTATGGCCTGGAGTGGACTTTCAAGAATGGTATCGGCGATGACTACAATGGTCGCGGGCTGCTGACATCGGGGGCCGCTGCCGTGCCGTCGGTGATAGTGCCCGGCTTTTCCTATGCCGTGACCAACAGCATCGGGGATATCAGCGCGGTGCTTAACGCCCTTTCCGACGAAAACCTGATCAACGTGATCTCCACCCCCTCGGTGATGGTGCTGGACAACCACGACGCCTACATCCACGTGGGCGACCAGGTGCCGGTGGTTTCGGGTGAGACTATCAACGACGGCGGTTTCGCCACCCAGAATGTGACCTACCGGGACACGGGTGTGCAGCTCAATGTGCGCCCCTCGGTGAATGCCGGTGGCCTGGTGACCATGCAGATCGAGCAGTCCGTAACCGATGTGGGTACTGTTGACTCCCGGGGCAACCCCACCTTCCTTGAACGGGCCATCATGAGCCGGGTGGCGGTGCGCTCTCACGAGTCGGTGGTGCTGGGGGGGCTGATCCGCGAGAATGCCAAGAACCGGGAATCCGGTGTGCCCTTCCTGCACAAACTGCCGGTGATCGGACCTATATTCGGTACTGTTGAAAAGGAAGATACCCGCACGGAATTGCTGGTGATTATCACCCCGCGTGCGATCTATAACGAGCAGGACCTGCGCGAGGTGAGCGAGGAAATGCGCTCGCAAATCCGCCACATGGAACTGATCGAATTGCCTGCCGAGTGAGCTGTGCTGGTCTCCGTGCACATGCCCAAGACGGCGGGCCTGAGTTTCCGGGCCTCGCTGGAGGAGCATTTCGGCGACCGTTTCCGCCACGACTACCAGGACTACCCGCTGGCCCGACAGCCGGCCGAGCGGCGCGCGCAGGCGAGGCGCTGGGGGGAGGCGGCGCAGCCCTCCGATTTTGCCGGGGTGGACTGTGTGCACGGCCATTTCCTGCCGCTCAAGTACCTGGGGCTCGCCCGGACCCTGCCCTGCCGCTTCGTTACCTGGCTGCGGGAGCCGGTGGCCCGGCTGGTGTCCCACTACTGTTACTGGCAACAGGCCTATGATCCCGCCTCCGACCTGACCTCGACCCTGCACCGGCGGGTAATAGAAGAAGGCTGGTCCCTGGAGCGCTTCTGCCTCGCCCCGGAGCTCAGGAATGTCTATTCCGAGTTTCTTTGGGGGTTCCCCCCGGAGCGCCTGAGTTTTATCGGAATAACGGAGTTTTTCGCAGAAGATTTGCGGTATTTTTCACAGGAAATACTGGGGAATAAATTGCAGCCTCATACGTTGAACCGGCGGGCTGGCGGGGATGGGGCCGAAACTGAAGCCGACCTGGGCGTCGCTGACAGAGGCGCGGTGGAAAACTACCATCGGGATGACATGGCGCTCTATCGGCGCGCGTTAGAGCTGCGCCAGCGTCGAATTGCCGTCTCGGGAAGCCCCTCTGCGGCGCGCTTGTAAGCCCGGGCCAGTGCGGTATAATCGCGGGCCAAATTTCAAAAAAGGTAATAAACACAATATGTTACGTATACACTCAAGGTTCGTCCACACTGCCCTGTTCAGCCTCGCTCTGGGCTTGTCACTGATAGCTCCAACGCGTGCGGACACCCCTGCGGGACTGTCCGCCGAGCAGGCGGCGGCACTGGAGGAGCGGGTGCGGGAGCGCTGGCAAACCCTGATCGATCACGACTGGGCGAAGACCTGGGAATTTTCCACACCCACTTTCAGAGGAATATTTCCTAAATCCCTGTATGTGCATAATTTTTCCTATGCGGTCCAGTGGGAGTTGACATCGGTTGAAGTGGTTGACTATGATGCCGACGCAGCTGTGGCAAGTGTGGTGGCAGGGGTCATGTCCGTGCCTACCAAACAAACCTCGTCAGCTTCCAGGGCATTGGGTGCGTTGCCGACTACGATTCGCGAGAAGTGGATCTTCACCGATGGCGAATGGTGGCATAGTACCAATGATTAAGGGCTGTCTCAGGTTGACAGCTGGCTGCAGCTAGCAATAATAGCGCTAGCAATCACCATATGACGATTGTGACAAAAATCATTAGGAGTCTCCAAAATGAAAGCAACTTTTAAACCTCTGGGCCTCGCAGCCGCGGTAGCAGCAGTTACTGCCGGTTATGTTGGTGTTTCCCAGGCGCAAACCCTGTCGAACCAGAGCCTCGGCGACGCGGCTATCGTTCCTTACTACACCACCCAGGACGGTTTCGTCTCTGGCGTACACATTATCAACACCAGCAACCTGACCCAGGTGGTCAAGCTGCGCCTGCGTCGCGGTAGCGACTCCATGGACGCCCTTGACTTCAACATCATCCTGTCCCCGTACGACGAGTGGACCGGCTTTGTTGACGATGCGTCCGGCAAGGTAGTGATGGCCACTGAAGACACCAGCTGTACCGCTCCGCTGCGTGCAGACGGTCGCTTCGAAATGCCCGGCCTGTATGCTGCCGGCGCGACCGAAGGCTACATGGAAGTGATCGGCATGGGTTCCGCTGCCAGCACTACTGCTATCGCGGTCGGTGCCAAGCACACCGCTGAAGGCGTTCCCGCCAACTGTGTGGCTGTAGAGTCCAACTTCTTCCGCAACGCCACTGTTGCACCGGTTGCTCCTTCAGCTGACGGCAAGAAGGGCATCACGTCTTCAACAACGTCAAACCAGACCTGTACTGATGCAATCGCACTGGCTACCGGCACTATCGGCTTTGGCACTACCTGTGCCAGCAACGGCCGCACCGTACTGAACAACACCTACGGCGACACCGGCAACGTACTGAAAGTATCTTTCTTCCACCGCGACGCGGCTTCCGGCCTGGAATTCGGTAACAGCGCTGTGCACCTGGACGACTTCAGCACCGCTGCCCAGATGACCAACCAGGAAATCATCGTTGCCGGCGCGAGCGACGCCTACGGCTACCTGTTCCCGGATCTGGACGGTGGTTCACCGATTCCTGACGGCGGCAATGGTCGCGGCAAGTTCGAAGAGGTTCGTGCAGCCCTGGGCGCAGCCTCAGTCATCAACGACTGGTCTGTAGCCACTTCACGTAACGTATCGACCAACTGGGTGATCACCCTGCCCGGCCAGTACCTGATGCTGGATCTGGCGCAGTACACGACGTCTCTGTTCGATGCAGACGAGGACTGTCTGACGGCTGAGCAAGCCGATGCTGATTCGGATCTCGATCCGGATAACTCAGACTACTACTGTGACGAGCGCGACCTGCCGGTGGATCTGTCCATCGACGTGTGGAACCGCGAAGAAGGCACCTTCAGCACGCCTGACAGCGGCCTGGTGATTTCTCCGTCCGTGACCACCCGTCCCGGTGCTGACACCCTGGTAAACGAAGTGAACGTGATCCAGTGGACCGACGGCAGCAGCGAGGCAGTACTGCCTAGCCAGTACGCCAAGAGCTACGACGTTGGTGCCCTGGGCGCAGAGTTCGGCTGGGCCGAGCTGAGCGTGTTCCCGGCTGCCAACAAGACCCAGGGTATCTACAACTTTGGTGCTTCTGGTGTAGCTGATGCGCCGGTCTTCGACTCCGTCACCAACACTGCGGTGCCTATCGTTGGCTTCGTGGCCTGGGAGCGTAGCTTCCCGGCTAACCCCGATGCTAACTACGGCCGTATCGTAGAGCACTCTTACACCTCTGCAGACTAAGCCGGGTGTATTAATCAAAACCGATGCCTTCGGGCATCGGTTTTTTTTTGGACGAAAATTGGCAAAAGAAGGTTTAACGGTTTATGAGTATCCGCAATGCACTACTGGTATTTGCCGGCTCTCTTTGTCTGTCGACTGGCGCGCTTGCCCAGAATGTGATCGAGGACCAGGGTGTCGGCATGTCGCTGCAGGAGCTGGAAATACTGGTCAAGCACTGGCCGCCCAATATGCAGCAGGCTGCTGCCGGCGATGCGGGCGACCGTATCGAGCTGCTCAGCATGGCGCTGGCCAACAAGAAGATCGCCGAACAGGCAAAAAAAGTTACGCCGGAGGCAAACCCGGAGCGCTACTGGGAGAACCAGTTCATCGTGCGGAACCTGCAACGCAAATTGTATGTCAACAATTACATGGAAGATCTCAAGATTCCGGACATGACTGCACTGGCGCGGGAGCGCTACAAGACGGCTCCCGAGAAGTACGCGCTGTCACCCGAGCAGCGCAAGTCATCCCATATCCTGGTCAGGTGTACTCCCCCTGAATGTGATCGTGAGGCCAGGGAGAAGCTTGCCGGGAAGGTGCTGGCCGAGCTGGAAGCCGGCGCATCGTTCGAAACCCTGGCGGAGCAGTATTCCGAAGACCCGGGCAGCAAAAATGAGGGCGGCCGCTTCGATCGCTGGCTGCAGCTGGACAGCCAAAAGGTTGACCCCTACTACCTGGAGGGCGTATTCGGCATCGACACGGTGGGGGGGCATTCCGGCGTGGTCGCGTCCAATTTCGGTTTCCATATCATCCGCCTCGATGAAGTGAAGGAAAAGAGCTACCGTCCCTTCGAGGAGGTTGAGCAGGCGATCAAGGATGAACTGATCGTCGAGTACAAAAGGCTTGCGGCCAAGGAGTTCGACGCGAGCTATCGACTGACCGAAAAGGCATACATAGACCAGGCCGCGATGGACAAGCTGTTCTCCCAGTACAAGGCTGAGGACACGCCTGCGCAGTAATCCATATCGACTCCGCTCACCGGGCAGGAGCGAACCGCCGCGTGTTAGACTGCGCGGCCAGAAACCGACGCGGATCCGCCTTGACGAATTCAACTGAAACCAGGCAGCTGTTGTTCGTGCTGGGCGTACACCGCTCCGGCACCTCCGCCCTGTGCGCGGCCCTGGCCGCGTCAGGTGTGTCTTTCGGCAGCCAGCTGATCGACGCCATGGCGGGGGTCAACGACGAGGGCTTCTGGGAAGATGCCGGCGTCGTAGCGGTCAACGAGCGCTTGCTCGCCCTGGCGGATTCCAGCTGGTATGCACCCGCGCCGGATATTGCAGACACGGACTGGGCCGACGCGCGCTTTGATTCAGCCCGCCAACAGGCCACCGGGTTGCTGCAGGCAGGCTTCGGCGACGCCGCGTTGCAGGCAGTCAAGGATCCGCGCCTGTGTCTGACTCTGCCATTCTGGCTTGGCCTGTGCGCACAGACGGGTATCGCCGCGTCGGTATGTGTCATCAGCCGGCCCCCCCTCGAGGTCGCGCGCTCGCTGGAAAAGCGTGACGGGCTGCCCATGGGCTATGGTCTGCGCCTGTACGCCTGTTACCGCGCCTGTATCGATCGCTTCGCGCCGCCCGGCGCAATCCGCGTGGCCTACAACGAGTTGCTGCGGGACGCCCCGGCGGTAATGGCCCGGCTGGCCGCCGTGCTCCCCCTGAGTGCTGGCGACCCGGCACTGGCCGCAGCGGTGCGCGGCGACCTGCGGCACCACAACGCTGCGGGAGAGGGCGATCTGCTGTCACTGGCGGACACCGGCCAGCCGGACCTCGCCGCACTGGATCGGGAAATTGACAAGCGCTACCCCACCGACGCCACCCTGCGGGACTTTGCCACGCGGTTCATCGCCCGCGGGCTGGAACTGGCGGAGTTAGGCCAGGCGCATACCGTGGCACTGGCGACGCTGGATGAGCGCGACGCGGATATCGCGGCGCTTGCGGATGAACACCGGCAGGCGCTCGAGACTATCGAGGAGAGGGATGCCCAGATTCGCGAGTTTGACCAGCGCCTGGCGAAGCTGGGCGAAGAACATAGCTATGCCCTGGAGGTAGTTCGTGAGCGGGATGCGCAACTCGCTGAGACCCAGCAAACCCTGCGCGAGCGCGATGCAGAACTCGCCTGGATCAAACAGCGGCTGGCAACCGTCAGCAAGATACCCGGTGTTGGCTACCTGATCCGGCGGATGAGAAAACATGCGCAAAGTTGACGTCATCGTTCCGGTATACCGCGGGCTGGAGGAAACCCGGCGCTGCCTGGACTCCGTGCTTGCAAGCGTCGATCCGGAGTGGGCGCGGGTACTCGTGATCAACGACGGCTCACCGGAGCCTGCGATTACCGATTACCTGCGGCAACTCGCAGCGACACAGACGGACCTGGTGCTGCTTGAGAACGAGCAGAACCTGGGTTTTGTGGCCACGGTCAATCGCGGCATGCAGCACGATCCGGAGCGCGACGTGCTGCTGCTCAACAGCGATGTTGAAGTGGCTAACGACTGGCTGCGCCGTATGCGCGAGGCCGCCTATCACAACGACAAGGTCGCGAGCCTGACCCCTTTTTCCAACAACGCCACCATTTGCAGCTTTCCGGATTTTTGCCGGGAAAATCCCCTCGCGTTCGGTTTGTCGGTCGCCGAGCTGGACGCCTGCTTCGCCGGCCAGTTCGGACCCGGGGATGTCATCACCGTGCCCACGGGCGTGGGCTGCTGTATGTACCTGCGACGCGATTGTCTCGATGCGGTCGGCTATTTTGACCTTGAAACCTTCGGCAGGGGTTACGGTGAGGAAAACGACTGGTGCCAGCGCGCCGAAAAGGCGGGCTGGCGCAACCTGCACCTGGCCAATTGCTTCGTCTACCATGCCGGCGGCGTCAGTTTTGGCGCCGAACAGCAGGCCCGGGTCGATGCTGCCCAGGTGTTGCTCGCGCGCAAACATCCCCGCTACGCGGCTGACGTGGATAGCTATCTGGCCGCTGATCCGGCGCGGGCGATGCGCGGGCGCGCCCTGTTGGCGCTGGTGGCGGCGAGCACGCTGCCGAGGGTTGTCATGGTCTGCCACAAGCTCGGCGGTGGTGCGCAGCAACATGTGGAAGAGCTGGTGCAGTTTTACGAGGGGCGGGCGCTGTTCCTGCAGCTGACACCGGAGCAGGAAGGTGAGTCGGTGGTGCTGACCTGCTACGACGGCACCCGCCGCCTGCAGGACGGCCTGCACTTCGAGGTGCCGGGAGAGTACGACAAGCTGGTGCGCCTGCTGGCCGGGCTGGGGGTCGGGCGCGTGCACTTTCACCACACCATGGGCCTGCCGCCGCGGCTCTGGCTGCTGCCACAGGACCTCGACTGTGGCTACGACCTCACCATTCACGATTACTACCTGATCAATGGCAATCCCACACTCACCGACAGCGATGCGCGCTTTGTGAGTGATGAACGGGAAGATTTCGACCGGCAATGTGCCGGCCACTACCCGCTGCCGGCCGGTGTCGACGCCGGGCAGTGGCGCGATAACCAGCGTCTGCTGGTGGAAAATGCCGAGCGTGTTATCTTTCCCTCGGCGGACGCGGGCCGGCGCTTCACACGCTTCTTTAAGGCGAGGTCGGCTGTGGTGGCCTGGCATCCGGATTACCAGCTGTCCCAGCCATACCCCGTCCCCCACTGGCGTGTGTCCGCTGACAAGCCCCTGCGAGTGCTGGTGCTGGGAGCGCTCAGTAGGGAGAAGGGGGCCGACATCCTCGAGGCAGTGGCCCAGGCCATGGCGGGTGAAGCCATACAGTTCCACCTGCTGGGTTATGCCTACCGGGCCTTGGCGGGCAGTGTGATCACCCACGGGCCCTACCAGAACAGTGACGTGTACGCCCTGATCGACGAGATCGATCCCGACGTTGTCTGGTATCCCGCGCTCTGGCCGGAGACCTACAGCTATACCCTGAGTATCGCGCTGCACTGCGGCCTGCCGGTAGTGGTGCCCGACATCGGTGCCTTCCCCGAGCGGGTCGCACAGCGTCCGTTGAGCAGTGTCGTCCCCTGGGACCTGCCCTTGCAGGCTTGGCTTGCATTCTGGCGCGACCTGCTGGCTAGCGGCAGCCCCGCCACGGCTGACTGCCCCGCGGGTGGCTGGGGCAACATCGCGCCGGACGACGGATTCTACCGGGGTGCCTACCTGCAGGCCGTGCCTGTTCGTGCCGGTGACCTTACAGCCGCCACACTGGAGAGCCTGGCAGGCAACTACCGCCTCGTGCGCGCCGGGCTGTCGCGCTCGGAACGCCTGCTGCGAGGTATCTGGCGCATCAGCCGCAGTCCGCTGGTCGCCAGGTGCGTCGCGCTGGTGCCCTTCAGGTTGAAGCAGGCGTTCAAGCGACGCCTCTCGTCACGCCCGATGCACGACATCGTCTACAAGGAATAACAGGGCTTCTCACCCGTTCGGAGTTAACCATGGCAGCTGTCTACCTACATATTGGTGCGCCCAAGACCGCGACATCCACCTTGCAGAGTATGTTGGCAGGCAACTATAAGCAGCTGCTGGCGCAGGGTGTGCTGTACCCGAAACTGCTGCGACACGGCGACGCTCACCATACCCTGGTATGTGACCTGATCCAGGCGTACCAGGGGCATACCATGGCAGATCTCTGGTACGGAGAGCGCGCCCGCGGGGAAGCCTGGAGCGACCTGCAACGCGAAATCGCCCAGCACCAGTCGGGGATCGACAAGATCGTGCTCAGCTCGGAGCTGTTCTTCGGCCAGACCCAGCGGCTTGAGGACATGATCGCCGACATCCGCGGCCGGCTTGCCGGGCACGAGCTGAAGGTGGTGGTGTACCTGCGCCGCCAGGACGAGCTGTACAGCTCTTTCTTCAACCAGGATGTCAAGGGCGCGCGACAGTGGGCCCACAACGCCTACCAGTTTTACCAGACCCACCAGATCTTCCAGCACGATTACGATGAACTGCTGGGAATCTGGAGCCGCGGGGTAGGGCGGGAGAACGTGGTGATCCGACCCTACGAATCGGCGCAGTGGGTAGGCGGCAATATTATCGAGGATTTCTGCTCGGTGACCGGTATCGAGCCGCTGGCGACGAAACCCGTTGCCGCCAACGAAGGTCTCGGCCCGACCCAGCTCTATACAAAACTGTGCCTGAACCGGGTGGGATATGACAAGGGCGAAAACGAAGGCGTTCTCCGGCTGTTGCAGCGGGTTTACCCGGAACAACCGGTCAAGGGCTGTATTTACGTGCACCGGGGGCTTTACCGCAAGTACCGCAGCGACTGGATAAAGGTGAACAAGCGCTTGTCAGATGAATACCTGGCGGGTGTCCCACTGTTTACCGACCCCATACCCCCGCCGGAGAAAATGGCACTCTACCAACCGGAGCTAGCGCAAATCCTCGACTGCCTGCTCGCCCTGTACAGTCATTTTGACGGCGTCATAGAGCGCGAACACCGCAATCTCTTCGCCAGGGCCATGATGCTGATCCTCGCTGAGAAGGATTTGTGGGACGAATTCGGCCCCGAGCGCAGCCAAACCCTGATGCGCTGGCTCTGAGCGTCCTGTGCTGCTGCCATTTGAACAAATCTCCCCCCACGAAAAAGAGCTGCGGGAGTATTTTGCCCGCTTCGATGTCCCGGCCGGCACGGCTCCACTGGGCCAGCCGTTTTGTATCATGCTGTTTACCAACCGCTCGGGCTCGTCACTGGTGTCAGAGCATATGCGTTCCACGCCGCAGTTCACCGGCTTTGGTGAGCCACTCAACTACCGCTGGGTAATCGACTGCTGTGAGCGGGAGGGGCTTACAAGCTTTGCCGATTACCTGCGTTTTGAAACCGACCGGCTCTATCGGCGCAAGCCCGGCGCTTTGCAGGGAATGAAAGCGTCCTTCGGGCAGGCCATGATGCTGATGCGCAGCGGAGCCATTCCCGGGTTTTTCGATGATGTACGCTGGGTGGTTATCCAGCGCGATGACCTGCTCTCCCAGGCGGTGTCCTTTGCCATCGCGGACCAGACCAGGCAGTGGCACAGTTTTGACAATGCGGCGCCTGTGGAGCCGGTTTACGACTATGAGGATATCCGGCGGCGCTTGCAGGGCTTTGCTCATTCCTACATGGCCATCAACACTTTTTGCGCCAGCTTCGATATACATCCCTACCGCATCATCTACGACGAGTTCGCCCGGGACCCGCAAGCGGGCACCAGGAATCTTGCTGCCTACCTCGGGGTGGGCGAGGTGACTATCGACGCTGACAGGCTGCAGATGGAGCGACAGCGCAATCGCTTCAGCGCCCTGTTCCGGCGCCAGTTCATCAGCGATTACCAGTCACGCATGCGCAGCACCGGGGCAGCCGGCGGGGAGGGTCGGCGTGGCTGAGGCGCGTGTCCACTGGCGTGAGGCGGTACTCAACCGGCGCATGCTCATCTGTATCTTCACGGGCTTTGCCTCGGGGATGCCGCTGTATGTGCTGTTCCAGCTGGTGCCTG
>JAHEBL010000219.1 GCA_024642265.1 Haliea sp.
TCGGCCCGGGCGACCTCCTCGAAGATGACTTTCTGCTCCGCCAGGGAACGCCCGCCGCCGGGCCAGCCCTCGGGCCAGTGGGGCGTGGCGTAGCCCGCCGCGCAAAGCCGGCCGAACCAGTCGCGCTGGGCGCGGACAAAGGTTTCCTGGTCGACTCCGGTCATGGCCTCGCGCCAGCCGGCGGGCACATTCGCCTCCAGCCAGCTCCGCACCTCACGGCGCAGTGACTCGACATCGATTTCTGGGTTCATCAGGTAGCCCGGTTAAGTCGGTGTATTCCAGCTGGGTAGAATACCTTTAATCACCAGTGTTGACCACCCACAGTAGTTGATCGGGTCGCCGCCTAGTCCAGGCAAACCTCAATCCAGTCATCGCTCACCCGCACTTCATAGGTGGGAATGGGTTTGGTCGCGGGCAGGTCCAGGGCTGCGCCGGTGGCGAGGTCGAA
Source organism: Haliea sp. (assembly GCA_024642265.1). Taxonomy (GTDB): domain Bacteria; phylum Pseudomonadota; class Gammaproteobacteria; order Pseudomonadales; family Halieaceae; genus JARRPM01. Next base: position 449 of record JAHEBL010000219.1, read on the forward strand.
GCGCGCACCGTGCACCGGGCAGGTGATCTTGCAGTTGCGCACGCGGCCATTGAACAGCGGTTTTTCCTGGTGTGAGCAAATGCCGGATACGGCGAAGAGGCCGTCATTGGTATGGCAGACGAGAACCCACTTGTCGTCCAGCTTGGCGGCTTTTTTCGACCCTTTGGGGATCTCCGCCAATGCGCAGAAGCGTGTAAATTCACCCGGCAAGCTCAACCTCCCAAATGGTCAATAGCAGGCAAATTCAGCCCGAGACGTATTTGTCGACGGCGCGCTCGAAATGCCGGACCCGGATCTCCTGGTAGTTCCCCAGCGTGATGCCCGGCTTGGCCGAGGCCTCCAGGCCAGCCTGCTGGAGGATGAGGTTCTCGGTATCCTGGTCCAGGATGGCACCGAAACCCGGATCCATCCCCTGTGCTTCCGTGAAGGACTGGTCGTCCCTGAGATAGACGGGCTCGGCTGGGTCTGGACGACTGCCATCCTTGGGCACGGGGCGCAGGAAAAACACCTCGTAAATGGTTTTGCGGTGATCGCCGGGAGCCGGGCGGAAGCGGTACACCATGGGCAGGGAAATACCCGGAAACAGGAACGTGTTCGGAAACAGGGTGTAGGAAAAACAGTCGAGCAACTCAGAGTCGGACACCTTGCTCAGGTCCGTATTCGACTGCGTCTCGAATGCCTGGCGGATCATATCCGCCATGCACTGCCGCGCGGTTTCACCCTCTTTCAGCTGGCGCGGCGCATCACCCGCCACGGAGCTGTCGCCCAGGGTGAACTGGTTGAACACATCCTGCTCGGTGTACTTGCCCTTGAGGTGCGGGCTGAGGACCCCGAGTGTCGAGATAAACCGGTCCACGTGCTCGCCGTAGACGTCGTACTGGGAGTTGGCATCGGCGTTTGACACGGCCACCTGGGGATGGGTATCCAGCACGTGATAGGCTTCCATGAAGGCCGCCATCGACAGCTTCCAGTTGGCCGGCAGTGTTTTGGATACATGACAGTACGTATAGCGATCCTCCAGCCCCCACTGGCTGATCTGCGCCATGAACTCGGGACCCAGGTAATCCGCCAGCGACGGCGCATCGTGATCCATGTTGATGAATACGAAACCGGCAAGCAGTTCGACCCTGGCCCGCGGCAGCGAGTATTCCTCGGCCTTCACGTGGGGGAAGTCCCAGTCACACAGTGCCTGCTTGAGGGAGCCGTCCAGGTTCCAGCTCCAGCCGTGGAAGGAACACTTGAACTCCTGGGCGCAGCCGTCGGTGCCGGGCGCCCGCAACATGGTGCCGCGGTGCAGGCAGGCGTTGTAATAGGCACGCACCTCGTCCTGTGCGACCCGGGCGATAATGAATGAGCGCCGACCTATGTCGTAAACGTAATAATCGCCCACCTCGGGAATATGCTCTTCCCGGCAGGCAAACTGCCAGGTCCGCGTCCACAGCTTGTCGAACTCCACGGCGGCAAACGCCGGATCGATATAGCGATCTATGGAAACATCCTCATCGCCCAGGAATTCGTAGGATTCCGATCGCACCCAATCCGGCGCGGGAACCCTGTCGCGGGCGATGATGTCCTGGGTGCTGGGCTCGCCTGGGTAACGGGCCTCGCCGGGTGCGAGTCCCATCTCTTTCTTGAGAACCTGTTCGCTCATAGCTCTTCTCCGGTAACTGGCTGCTCAGACGTGATAATAGCGGTATTATCGAGCGGGTCCATTATGCCACCGGCCCCGAAGCGCCAAAATGACTGGCGGTGCACCTCGACTTGCCTGCTCCTGCCCGCGCGCTCTTATCAGTTGTCCGAGCCGGGCAAACTGCACTAGTCTTTGATTTAACAAGAGATTTTACAGGGTTACCACTATGATAAGAGGCATCCACCACGTCTCGGTCCACGTTCGCGATCTGGATCGCATGCTGGACTTTTACAAGGCGGCCTTCGGCTTTGAAATTGTCGGCGACACCTTCGGCTGGAGCGATGATGAGTTCATCGACAAGATCGTCGATGTGCCCGGGTCTGCCGCCCGGGGCGCCATGCTGCGGGCCGGCACCTGCTATATGGAACTATTCCAGTACAGCGCCCCCGCGCCGAGTTCGGACCGTCCCCTGCAGCCCTACGACAAGGGCTACACCCATTTCTGCGTCGATGTCACCGATATCGAGCAGGAATACACCCGGCTCAAGGGGTTGGGAATGACGTTCAGCCAACCCGCGCCTATCGATGTGGGCCATGTAAAAACCATCTATGGCAGGGATCCGGAAGGTAACCTGATCGAGATCCAGCAGACCCAGGCGGCCTGCGACTTTCCGCTGTCGGCGCTGCCGCCG
>JAHEBL010000119.1 GCA_024642265.1 Haliea sp.
AACAGGGTTCAGGCACTTGCTCTGCTGGAGGAGTGCCTGTATTACCAGAATGAGGTTTTGCTTGCGGACCTGAACAAGTACACAAATATTATCACGACCAGGCTCCTGAAGGACGCCCCTTGCGGACAAGAGAGCATTACCACCATAAATGAAGTTACATCACAGCCAGTCCCGATAGCGCAGGCCTCGCCTCTTGCTATCGCTATTTACGAATTGCTCGAAAACTCCATCCAGCACGCCTTCGAGTCCGCCCCCGGCGCGCATTACATACAAATATCATTCGGCCCCGGTGCTTCGGATGGCGGGGATTATCGACTGGCTCTTCAGGATAACGGAGCCGGCATTCCTGCCAATATCCACCTCATGTCGGCGCAAACGCCTGGTCTGGCGGTTGTTGCGGCGATGACCGAACGACTCGGTGGGGTGCTGAGCTTCAACACTGAAAACGGTACTCTGATATCCATCACCTTTCCCAGGAACGTCACCTGACAAAGACCCTGGTCCCGGCAACTGTATCGCTGGCGTACTTTCCCGTCCCAGTGATACATTGCTCATCGGCAGTGGCGACCGGAATGGTTCATCCCACAACGGTATTTCAACTGGAGCGGTATTTTCAGCACGTGGGAATTGATGGTGATTGAAAACAAGATCGAGCAAAGGCTCCACGTCTTTGGCAGCGCCTGCCACTTGCTGATCGGCCAGAACTCACCGGATGGCGCCGAATCACTGGAGCTCGCCCGCAAAGAGCTCGCGCGCCTCGAGTCCAAATTCTCCTCCTTCTGCCCGGACAGCATTGTCGACAGCATCAACCAGAGTGCCGGCACAGGCGCGTATACAAGGCTGGACGCCGAGGCACGCAGTCTCTTCAGTTACGTGAACGCACTATGGGACCAAAGCAACCGCCTGTTCGACCCCACCACTCAGGTACTGCTGGGCTGCTATAGCCCCGAGGGGGAGTTGCGAGCCACAGCCGCGCAGCTGCAGGGAATGCTTAAGCTGGTAGGCTGGTCAAAACTTGAACTGACCAAAGACGGTGCGCGATTGCCATTGAAGGGTATGGAAATCAATCTCGACGATTGCATTCGGCCCTACGCGGTCGACTCGGTACGCAAGATACTGCTCAGGCGTGGTGTCACCAATGCCATGATAGAAATGGATCGGGATGTCGCCACTATAGGCAAGCAGCGGGACGGCTCTAACTGGCTGGTCGGCGTGCGACACCCAAAGGGGACGCGCGCAGCCATCACCCGACTCAAGCTGAACGACAGGGGCTTTGCCATGCGCGGCAACTTCGAACATCGGGTGTCTGTGGCCGGCGAAAACTTCGGCCGGGCGCTGAGCCCTGTCGATGCGCAGCCCCTGCTCGGTTTACTGAGCGTCACCGTAATCGCTGAAACCTGCCTGACCGCCTGCAGCGCTGCCAGCATCGCCCGCCTGAAGACTGAGCCTGCCGGACTGCGCTGGCTCGAAAAGCTGGGTTATCCGTGGATGGCAATTGACCGGGAAATGAATTGCCGCGGGCCGCTCGCGCCGTCCTGAGGATGAGTGTTCAGGTTCCGCTAAAGCGCGGCTCACGCTTCTCACGCTGCGCGGCGAGCCCCTCCCTGAAATCCTCCGAATGGGCGCACATATCCGCAAGCTCCTTTACCTGCTCCTCGTCGACAGATGCATCCAGCACCTGGCCCAGGATATTTTTCATGGACCGAACGGCAAGAGGCGCCAGGCCGGCTATTTTGCCGGCAAGCGCATCGGTGGCGTCCGCAAAGCTGCCTGGCAGCACCAGGTAGTCCAGGAAACCCATGTCGAGCATCGCCCGGGAATCGAACTCTTCCGCTGCCAGCAGTATTCTCCTGGCCAGATGAACCCCGAGACCCTGCACGAGACGCTGCACACCGCTTGAGGGGTAGCAAATGCCTATGGCTGCTGCAGGCACCCGCATCCGCGCGCCCTCCACGCCCAGTCGAAAGTCACAACTCAGGGCCAGCTCCACGCCGGCACCGAACACATTGCCGTTCAGGGCGCATATCGTCGGCACGGAAAGTCCGGCCAGCTGGGTCGTGGTCGCACGGAAGCAGTCGCCACCAATTTCCCCGGCTCCCAGCTCCTGCAATGACGCGCCCGCACAGAATGTCCGGTCCCCTGCCCCGGTCAACACCAGCACCCGCACCTGACGATCATTTGCCACTGCGGCAAGATGCTCCTGGATGGCCAGCAACTGTTCCCGCCCCAGGGAATTATGGCGCTCGGGTATGTTGAGAGTCAGGCGACCAACCCGGCCCTCGCGCCTGTAGATAATCGTGTCCGTCATCGTTGCTCTCCCGTCAAATCGCTGCAAAGTGTCGCACAGCCTCGTAGATGCTGCCAGCACCCCTATACCCGCGGGTGGACAGTCCAGCCGGTGGCCACGATACTGTCCACACAATGGAGATACTGTTATGACCCAACGCTGCGCATGGTGTGGCAACGATCCGCTGTACGTGGACTACCACGACAATGAGTGGGGCGTGCCGACACTGGATGACGCGAGCCTGTTCGAAATGCTGGTACTGGAAGGCGCCCAGGCAGGCCTGGCGTGGATTACAGTGCTGCGCAAGCGGGAGGGCTACCGCGAACTCTTCGACGGCTTTGACGCCAACCGGATTGCCCGTTATTCGGACCGCAAGCTGGAAAAGCTCCTGCTGGACCCGCGCATTATCCGCAATCGCCTGAAGGTTTTCGGCACGCGGCAGAATGCGCGGGCCTTTCTTGCGGTACAGGACGAAACCGGCAGTTTCTCTGACTACATCTGGGGGTTTGTCGAACACACCCCGATCCAGAACAAATGGCCGTCCGGGGGAACTCTGCCCGCCACCAGCGAAATTTCAGACCGACTCAGCAAGGACATGAAAAAACGCGGTTTCACTTTTGTCGGGTCGACTATCATGTACGCCCATATGCAGGCCACAGGCATGGTCAACGACCATACTACGGACTGCTTTCGTCACCGGGAATGCCGGAAGCTCGGTGCCACAGTGACCGCCCGTACCTGAACCGCAAAACCAGCTTCAAGGGAGTTACATTCGTTGCCAGCAACAGGGCAGACCTCAGGTCCGGTACCCAGCCACAGCGTCTGGCGACTGGCCTGGCCAACCATCATTTCGAACCTGCTGTTCGCCACAGTGGGTTTCATGCATATCAAGATTGTCGCCGGGCTGGGCACCAGCGCAGTTGCTGCTGTTACCACGGGGCATCGCGTATTTTTTCTTATCCAGGCCATCCTGATGGGCGTGTCGGTGGCCGCCACAGCAATGATCGCGCGCAGCTGGGGCGCAGGACAGGCGAAGCAGGCAGAGCATATCCACTGGACCGCCATGATGCTGGCGCTGGCGCTGGCAGGTGTACTGAGCATTCCCATGCTGACTGCCCCGGAGGCACTCGCCGGACTGTTCGGGCTCGACCGGCAGACGACCCTGTCCGCCGCCGGGTTCATTTTCTGGCTGGGGGTCTTCAACCTCGCCGCAGCGATAAACCAGATGCTTGCCACTGGCTTGCGGGCGACCGGCGATGTCATTACCCCACTGTGGTTCCTGTTCTTCAGCTCCATGCTGAATGTGGTGTTCGCCTACCTGGTGGCCTTCGGCATAGGTCCATTCCCGAAGCTGGGCGTTCCCGGGGTCGCCCTCGGTGGCAGCACCGCGGGGTTTTTGATTACGGTACTGTTCGTCGTCATCTGGTGGCGCGGGAAGTTCAACCTCAAGCCAACCCGGCAGATCTCCATCGACTGGGGTGCGGCGCGCCAACTGGTCAGCATCGGCACACCCGCCGTGCTCGAGCAAGGCCTCGTACAGCTGGTTTTCCTGATTTTCTTCAGCATCGTAGCCCGCTATGGCACCGACGCCTATGCCGCTTATGGCATTGGTATCAGCCTGGTCTCGTTTTCCATTGTGGTGGGATTCGGATTCAGTATCGCCGCGGCAACGCTGGTGGGGCAGCAGCTCGGTGCCGGCCGTCCCGACCTGGCACTGGCAGCGGGGTGGCGCTCGCTGCGCCTGGCGCTGGTGGCCATGATCTCCCTCGCGGCGGTGCAGGTCTGGTTTGCCAGGGAACTGGCAAGCTTCATGGTCGATGACCCGGAAGTGATTCACCTGACCGTGGTGTTCATTTACATGCTCGCCGCCGCCCTGCCGATGATGGCCTGCGAGATCACCCTGGCGGGCGCATTGCGCGGCGCCGGCGATACCCGCTTCCCGCTCAAGTCCACTTTCTGCGGCATGATCTTCGGGCGCTTGCTACCCGCCTGGCTGTTCCTGTCACTGGGCTTGTCGGTTTACTGGATTTTTGCCGTGATGCTGCTGGATTACAGCATCAAGGCCACGATGCTCCTGCGGCGCTACCATTCACGCAAGTGGCTGATGCTCATTAACCAGGCGCCGGCGGCAAATGGAACCCTCGCCACTATAGACAGCGACAAAAATAATACTTAAAGTTCTAATCTTAGACTGGCTGGTAGGTTAACGCTCTCCGGCACACCTTTTTCATTCCGCAATCGCAGAGTCAACTGGTATGGCCGAAGACAAGCCTTCCGCGCCTGGCACGCCCGTTTCGCCATTCAATCGAACGGTGCAGCACGATGCCAAACGCCTCGCCATCCTGTCCCAGGCGGCACGCCTGTTCAATTACAAGGGCTCCCGCGCCACCACACTCAAGGATATCGCGGAAAATCTCGGGCTGACCAAGACCAGCCTCTACTACTATGTAAAAACCAAGGAAGAACTCATCTACCAGTGCTACATGGCAGCGCTGGACTATCACCACGGTATTCTCGATGCCGTGGAGGAGCGCCACAAATCCCCGGCCGACAGGGTATCGGAGTTTTTCCTGCTCCAGTTCGACAACTGGCTGGCCGCATTCGAGGGGCGGGGACCCCACATCGCCGCACTGCTGGAGATAGCATCCCTGCGGGGCAGTCACCGGACCGATGTCGAAACCCAGTACATAGCCATGTTCAAGCGCCTGCGACAGTACCTGCGCGATGGCATGGCTGACGGCTCCTTCCGCTCCCTGGAGCCCACCGCCACCACCAGGGCACTGTTGGGCTCGGTCGATTGGGCGTTCTCCTGGTTGCACGAGATTCCGGCCGGACAACTGGCTTCGACCGCCCGGGAGGCTGTGGACATTCTGGTACACGGCCTGTACGGCGGCCAGGGGGAGTACCTGCCAACCTCCGTCGGCGACAAGCAATCGACCGAGCGCCCGGTAGAGGGTTTCAACCGGCAGCAGCAGAACAAACTCAAGCAGGACGCCTTCTACAAGACCGGCACCTGGCTGTTCAACCGGCAGGGATTCGATGGCACCTCGCTGGATGAGATTGCGGAGCAACTGCAGGTATCCAAGGGTGCCTTTTACTACCACATCAAAAACAAGGAAGACCTGCTGTTCAACTGCTATAACCGCTCCCTCGACCTGGTGGAGAACATTCACAGGCAGGCCGCCCACACTGAGGGCACCGGCCTCGAGAAAGTTGACCGCACCTGCCGACGGATCTTCTATTTCCAGAACAGCAGTGAGGGGCCGTTGATTCGCTACAACTCCATTACCGCCCTGCCCATGCAACGCCGGCGTGATATCCTCAAGCGCACGGACGCCGCCAACGAATGCTTCGGTGATTTCCTCAGGGAGGGAATGGCGGACGGCAGCGTACGCCCTGTCGATCCGCGGATCGCCCAGAATCTGATAGCCGGTGCGGTCAACGCGTCCATGGAGCTCAACCTGTGGCGCAAGTTGGACGATATCGACGCCGCCGCCATCGACTACTTCGATATCTTTTTTAATGGCCTGCTACCAAGAGCGTAGCGCCCAACACTCGACCACCAGGAGACACCCCTTGCCAACAGACCTGGAAAAACTGCTCAACTACCTCGAAGTAGAGGCCATCGACAAATACCTGTTCATCGGCCGGAGCCCGAAGCGGCCTGCGCGTATTTTTGGCGGCCAGGTACTGGCCCAGTCCCTCAACGCGGCGATCAGGACTGTACCGGAGGACCGGGTGGCCCACTCCCTGCACGGCTACTTCCTGCGCCCTGGAGACCCTGCGAAGCAGATCGTTTACGAGGTGGACCCGATCCGCGACGGCCGCAGCTTCACCACCCGCCGGGTGGTTGCCAAGCAGGACGGCCGCGCCATTTTCAATACCGCCATATCCTTCCAGCTCCCCGAGGAAGGCCTCTCGCACCAGAGCACAATGCCGGATGTCCCACCCCCTGAGGAGGTACCGTCGGAGGAGAAAGAACTGGCCGAGCTTGCCAAAAAGTATCCGGACCAGATGCCCTTCCCGGTCACAGGGCCGATCGAGCGACGCCGGGTCGAATCGCGGGACCGCATGAAGCCGCAGCCCATGGAGCCGGTACAGAATATGTGGTTCCGGATCAAGGGCGAGGTGGGGGACGACTTCCGCAGGCACCAGACCCTGCTCGCCTATGTCTCGGATTTCGGCCTGCTTGGCACAGCCCTGTACCCCCACCCGTTCTCATCGAACAGCCGGCGCATTCAGGCTGCCAGCCTGGATCATGCCCTCTGGTTCCACCGGCCATTTCGGCTCGATGACTACCTGCTTTACAACCTGGACAGCCCGAACGCATCCGCTGGCCGCGGTTTCAGCAGGGGGAGTTTCTATACGCGCGACGGCTTGCTGGTGGCCTCGTCGGCGCAGGAAGCGCTGATCAGGCTCAGGGACGACGACTAGTTCACCACCGTGCTCATCTGGGCACCGAGCTCAACCAGTTCAAGCTCGTTGCCGCAGTGGCGCAAATGGGTAATGGACCCGTTATCGGGCCAGCAGCACAGGGTGGTTTGCAGCCCCTGAATCTGCCCCACCACCGCATTGATAACCAGGAAGTGGGTGAATACAACTGCCGGCCCGCCCAGCGCCAGTAGCTGGCGAGTCGCCTGCTCGCGCCACGCGTGCAGGCTGGCGGGCTGTTCCTCCCAGCGCTGCCCCATGAACTGCCTCAGCCAGGCCTGCCGTTCGGATAGCGGCACAGGGGCCTGGATCTCGCGGAAAGCCTCGTTGACGTGAACGGGCAGACCCAGCTCCCTTGCCAGCGGTGCCGCTGTTTCCAGCGTCCGGGACAGGGGGCTGCTCAACAGCTGAATCCCGGCACCAGCCAGGCGCGGCGCGAGGAGATGAGCGGCGGCATTGGCCTGCTCCTGCCCCAGCGAACTCAGCCCGGGATCGGGCGCCTGCGCCCAACTCGCCGCCGCCTCACCGTGGCGTACCAGATAGATATCCATAAACTGACACCGGCTCTCAGCGATAGGTCACGAGGTTCTCGGCCGTTTTCGCTCCCTCGATCTGCAGCCAGGAGCGATCGTTGAAGTAGGACAGCGAGGTCTTGTTGCCATTGTAAAAAATCTGCGTGACCGAACAGTTGAAAATGGGCTCGTAGAACTGGTAGGTGTGCTCGCCGGACAGGCCCAGCACCTGGGCGACCATGGTGGCTATCGTGCCGCCTGAGGTAAAAATGCCGAGGCTTTTGCCGCTGCCCTGGGTCGCCATCAGGTCCTGCAGGGCGGCTGCCACCTGCCCCGAATAGTCTGCCCAGCTGCGTATGCGGGTGTCGCTGCACTGGGGTGACACCCAGTAGTTGAAGACCGCGTCGATTGCCTTCTGGTAGTCCTTGCTGGAACTGAGTCCCCGCTCAACGAGAGTCCGCACGGCGGGGTTGATTTTGATCACTTCCGGCAGCAGGTGCCTGAGCTGCTCGTCGTTATCGATCTCGTTGAAGCGCGGGTCCACGTGATGGGGAACCTCGGCCTGCTGGCTCGCCAGCGCCAGCCGCGCCGTCTCCCGCTGGCGCAGGAGGTCACCGCTGTAGGCCGCATCGAGAACGATACCGTTGTCGCGCAGGTACTGCCCAAGCAGTGTCGCCTGGCGCTCCCCGAGGGGCGACAGCTTGTCGTAATCATCCGCACCAAATGATGCCTGGCCGTGGCGAAACAGGTAGATCGTGGCCATCAGGCGCTTTCCTGCAGTGTCCGTTGGCCGCGATCAAATCGAAGTTTGCGGCGGTAGGGGAAAAAGTCCTCAATATGGCCGCTGCGAATCCGGTCCTGCAGGTTACGCCAGAAATCGGCCTCGTAGATGTCACTGTGCAGGCGGTCGAAGACCTTGCGCGCCCGCTGGTTGCCGGAAAAGAACAGGCGAAACTCTTCCGGGAAAATGTCATTGGGGCCAACCGTGTACCAGGGCGTGCTGGACATTTCCTCGGCCTCGTTACGGGGCTCGGGTATGGTGCGAAAATTACAGTCCACCAGCGGGACGATTTCATCGTAGTCGTAGAACACCACACGCCCGTGCCTGGTCACCCCGAAGTTTTTCAGCAGCATGTCGCCGGGGAAAATGTTGGCGGCGGCCAGCTGCTTGATCGCGTTGCCATATTCATCCATCACGGCCAGGACCTGCTCATCCGTGGCGTCGTGCAGGTAGAGGTTGAGCGGGGTCATACGCCGCTCCACGTAAACATGCTTGATGACCAGCGCCTTGCCATGCTCCTCGATAACCGACGGGGCCACCTTGTGCAGCTCCTCCATCAGCTCGTCGGAAAATCGCTCGCGCGCGAAAGCCAGGTTGTTGAACTCCTGCGTGTCGGCCATGCGCCCTGCCCGGTCGGCTCGCTTTACCAACCGGTACTTGGCTCTCACCTGCTCCCGTGTCATCTCCTTCGGCGGCGTAAACCTGTCCTTGATGATCTTGAACACAAAATCATAGGAGGGCATGGTGAACACACACATCACCATGCCCTTGATACCCGGGGCAATGATGAACTTGTCAGTGGTGCGCTCCATATGCCGGTAGGCGCAGCGATGGTAATAGGTCTTCCCGTGCTTGTTATAGCCCATCGAGCTGTAGATTTCCGAGATCGGCTTGGCGGGCATCAACTGCTGCAGGAACAGCACATACTGCGACGGAATACTGGCATCCACCAGGAAATAGGAACGGGTAAAGCTGAACAGCACACTCACCTTGTCGGAACCGAACAGCACGGTGTCCACATACACGCTGCGGTCTTCACTGTGGAGGATAGGCAACACAAAGGGCATCGAGTCTTCGCCCGCGACGATCCGGCCGACGATATACGCGCCCTTGTTGCGATAGAAGTGGTGCTCCAGCACCTGAAACTCGACGCCATCCCGGGTGAGATCGAATCGCGGCGCGAGATACTTGTTCATCACGGCGACGATATTGCGGATGTCCCGGGCCTTGTCCTCGTAGGGAATACTGAAGGCGTAGTCGTCAAGCAACTGCTCCAGCAAGGTATCGAACGACGATTCCAGGCGGTAGCGCTTGTATACCTTGCTGACGTCCGCCGGCGGCATATCACCGTGGGGCGAAAACACGAACGCAAACTCGTTACGGATTTTGCGATGCTTGAACACCGCACCGTAAACCGAATTGAAAAACGTTTCTGCTATTTCAAAATTGTCGTGGCCTTCAATCAGCCTGGAGTAAACATTCCGGGTCTCGCGCCAGAAATCCAGGGTGTGCAGATACTCACCGGCAATCAGCTCCACATACTGGTTAACGCGAGTGGTATGGGCCTTGTACAGGTCTATACGTTGTGACGACGCCTGCTGTATACCGTGCCAGTCGGCGTTTTCAAACCAGGACTTTGCCGCCAGGGTGATGTTCTGGAACTCGGCGAAGTAGGACTCGAAACCGTTGAGTATCGTTCGCGCAAACCGCTCTCTTCTTTCCACGTGACCCGCTGCTTCCTCTGTGTATCAAGCCTGTTTCTGTGGATTACCGAAGCGCCGGCGCAGCTTGCGCATGCCGCCCAGCCAGCGATCGTAATCATCGGCCTTGCGTTGTCGGTACGCGATAACTTCCTTGTGCGGCAGAATCAGAAACGCCTCTGCGGCCAGGCCTTTAATCACCTCATCGGCGACCTGCGCCGGGGTCATCACGCCGTCGACACCGGCGGTACCGCCACCACCGTCACCGATATCGCCTATCATGCGGGTGGCCACGGCCTGCGGGCACAGCACGGAAACCCCGATACCATCGTCGCCATGGGTTATCGCCAGTGATTCCGCAAAGCCTATGGCGGCGTGCTTGGTGGTCGAGTAGGCGGCGTCGCCAATCTGGTTGAGCAGCCCTGCGGCCGAGGCGGTGTTGAGGAAATAACCGGCACCGCGCGCCAGCATGCCGGGCAGGCA
>JAHEBL010000120.1 GCA_024642265.1 Haliea sp.
TAGCGCCGGTCCGACGAGGGGCGATGAACGTTTTTTTATGTCCGATTCGGGCTATCATGCGTTTCTGACCCCAGCGGACACAGTGGCCATCCCAGCGCATGCATGCCCTCGCCCAATTCAGTGAACATCTTGCCGAACTGATTCCCGCCACCGGCACACGCGAATTCCCCGCAATGCTGGTGGCAATGCTGCGCCAGCTGGTTCAGTGCGATGACGCCACTGTGCTGGTCTACCCGGGTACCGACCTGCCGGTCATCGAATATTCGGAGCTGCCCGCGGGGGCGACCAGATCGACCCTCGACGTCTACCTGAAAGGCGCCTTCCTGCTGGACCCGTTCTATCTCGCGGCGACACGCGATCGCTCCTTCGGGGTATTTCGCCTGAGGGAACTCGCGCCCAAGGACTTCAAAAGCAGCGATTACTACAAGACCTGGTATCTCAATTGCGGCTACCAGGACGAGTGCGGCTACCTGATCCCGGTCGGGACAGAAGGTTTTGTCAATATCGCCCTGGGCAAAAGCCAGCCGCGAGTCAGTTTCACCAAGCCGGAACTGGCGGTTCTGGAGGATATCCGGCCCACGGTCGACACGCTCTGCCAGCAGCACTGGGCCAACGCCCGCAGCAAATCACCCGGGGTCAACCTGAGGGGACAATTGCACGCTGCCCTCAATTCCTTTGGCAGCAGCCTGCTGACCGAACGAGAGGCCCAGGTCATCAAGCTGGTGTTACACGGGCACAGTACCAAGACTCTCGCGGAGAAACTGTCCATCTCCATGGAGACGGTCAAACTGCACCGCAAGCACGCCTATGCCAAGCTGGAGGTCAGTTCCCAGGCCGAATTGTTCTACCTGTTTCTGGATTCGGTGATGAGCGCCGGGGATTACGCCGGCGGCGACCCGCTGCTGCCTTACCTGAGGCCGGCCACGAGCTAGCCCCGACTGGCCCGCATATAGAGAAACTCCAGCGCCAGTGCCGCCCCGGCCAGCGCCGTGAGGTCCGCGTGGTCATAAGCGGGGGCGACCTCGACCACATCAAAACCGACTATATTGAGGTCCGCCAGTCCCTGCAGAATATGCATGGCCCTGGACGTGCTGAGGCCACCCACCACCGGCGTGCCCGTGCCGGGTGCGAAGGCCGGGTCCAGGCAGTCGATATCAAATGTCAGGTAGGCAGGCATATCGCCCACCCGGGCGCGCACTGCGGCGACAATATCGGCAATCGACTGCTCGTTGGCCTGCTGCGCGTCGATCACCTGGAACTGGTGGGCGCCGCGATCATAATCCGTGCGTATGCCGATCTGGATGGAATGTTCCGGGTCTATCAGGCCCTCGCGTGGCGCGCGGTGAAACATGCAGCCGTGGCTGTACTTTTCCTCGTCCTCGTAGGTGTCGGTGTGGGCGTCAAAATGGATCAGTGCCAGCTTGCCGTGTACCCTGGCATGGCCGCGCAGCAACGGCAGGGTGACGAAATGGTCGCCACCGATACTTACCAGGGTCTTGCCTGCGCCGGTGATCTCCGCCGCCTTCGCTTCCACCCTGGCCAGCATGTCCTCACTGTCGCCATAGCTGTAGTGCAAATCCCCGTAATCGATAGCGTTCAGGCGCGCGCCCAGAGGGAAACTCCAGGGCCAGCGCTGCTGTTCCCAGCGCAGGTTGGCGCTGGCCTGGCGCACCGCGTTGGGGCCGCCGCGGGCTCCGGCGCGACCGGTGGTACCCAGGTCATAGGGAATACCCATGACCACCGCGTCGACACCGTCGCTGGCGAAGTCGCGACTGAGGGGCAAGCCCAGGTAACTGAATACGTCGATGTAGATCGAGGTCTCGGCAAATGGAAACTGCTTGTCGCTCATGTCATGTCACTCCCGTATGCCGCACCATTCAATCACCCTGCGTCGGTATGACTCCCTCGCCCTGCAAAATTTCCAGCGCCGGTGCCAACTGCCGGTGAAAATCCGCGCAGGCGTCCTCCCTCGGCGAGCAGTTTCGCCAGCTGTACCCATGCGGCCGCATGCCCGGGATCGATGCTGGCAACATGGGTAGCTCGCTGGCGCCAGTCCTGTTCATCGGAAGTCGATTCTTTTCATTCAGGAAGGCGACCCGCTTGTCGGCGATGGCCACCAGGGGCCGGACAATGCTGCACTTTCATCAAAGCCCACCCTATCACTGCAGTGCCCCCGGCTCAACGGAGCCGCGCCACTCCCGGCTATCCCCTTAGGGGTATACCCACTGTGGGGTACCAATGAAACGATAGCCCCGATGGCAGATATCTGACAACAGAACCCACAGGGGACCCATGACCAGATCCTTGTTGCAACCGATCCTCGCCACCGTCGTCACTGCCCTTGTGGTTGCCCTGTCGGGCTGCCAGCACCACACAACCTCTCCCGCGGTCGACGCGCCCGCACAACGGGTTTTCATCAACGGCGCGATCTATACGGCGGACCCCGGTCAGCGCACCGTCTCAGCCATGGCAGTGCGCGACGACCAGATTCTCTTCACTGGTGACGGCGATGCCGCTGCCGCCTGGATCGGGCCCGACACCGTCGTCACGGACCTGCAGGGCAAACGCGTTCTGCCCGGCCTGCACGACACCCATGTGCATCCGGTGGAAACCATCAGCATCGACCGCTGCGACCTGGCCGGCGAGCCCCTCGATCTGGTCGAACTGGCTGACTTCGTGGCCGCCTGCCTGGCGCGGATGCAGGTACCCGCCGGCGACTGGCTGATCGTAAAAAACTGGAATTTTTCTGACGGCAACATGCCGGCCGGCGGCCTGCGCTCCCTGCGCGCCGCACTTGATCGGGCCTCCGCTGCCACTCCCGTGTTACTCGAGAACAGTGACTCCCATCACTTTGCAAGCAATTCTGCGGGCCTCGCCCTGGCCAGCACAGCGGCGGGGAAACAGCTGGGCCTGAGTGCCGCCACCCTTGCCAGCGACTTTGCCAGCCTCGCGCCTTTCGTCGGTGTGGATGCCGGCGGCGAGCCCAACGGCGAGGTGCATGAAATGGTCTACAGTACACTGGGCGTCAGCCGCGCCGAGCTGATGAACCTGGAAGCCCTCATTCCGGAAGCGGGCCAGATGCCCGCCTGGTTCAACAGCCGCGGCATCACCTCCTTGCTCGAAGCGGCCTTTTATCCGGAACTCGCCCCGGTGTATGACAGCCTGGCGGCGCAGGGTACGCTGTCCCTGCGAGTAAGCCTGGCACAGTACTACGATCCGGCCGAATTCAGGGAGGCGGACGGGACGCTGGCGATGGCTGACATCATGGCGCGGGCCGACGCCACGCGCCGGAAATACGACACTGTTGCCAATATCAGGGCCGACAAGCTTAAATACTTCGTCGATGGTGTGCTTGAGGGCAACCCCCTTGCCGTCCCGCCGACGCTGCCGAACGGCGCGCAACTGGAAAATTTTTACCAGCCGATCTTCAGCCTGGACCCCGCGGGCGGGAACATCGCGCTGGCCGGCTATGTGGATCCTGATAGCGCCGCATGTACTGCGCTCGCGGCGCCGGGCAGCAGCCGGGCCGAAACCGCTGCCTTCATCGCCAGCCATGGCTTTCACCCTGCCCAATGCCTGCGTTCGAACGGCGTACTGTTCGAGCCAGCCGGAACCACCACGCGTTTTCTCCAGGCTGCCACTGCCGGAAATTTCAGCGTGCACCTGCACGCCATTGGCGACCGCGCCGTGCGCATCGCAACCGACGCCATTGCCGCAGTCACCGCCGGCACGCCGGTCACCAACCGGCACAGTATCGCCCATGCGCAGCTGGTCAGCCCTGAGGATATCGACCGAATCGCAGCGCTCAGGATTCCCGTGGCCTTCACCTATAACTGGGCCATAAGGGACTACGACTACGACCTCACCGTCGTTCCCTTCATCGACAGGCTCGGCTCGCTGCATGATATGTACGATCCAGAGAACTATTACATGCGCCAGGCCTATCCGGCTCGCGCCATCCTGGAAGCCGGTGGCGTGCTTACCGCCGGCTCGGATGCACCGGTGGTGTCCGCGGACCCGATGCCGTTCCAGAACATTGAAATGGCGATAACGCGCGATGACGGCGAGGGGGCCCTGAATGCGGACCAGGGCATTGGTATCCTGGATGTCCTGGACGCCTACACCATAGCCGGCGCGAGAATGCTGCAACAGGACGATATCACCGGCTCGCTGGAAGCCGGCAAAAAGGCCGACTTCATCATCCTCGACCGGGATCCCGTGGCGCTGGCCAACAGCGGCCGAGCCGATGCGATCTCCGGGACGCGAGTGCTGGAAACCTGGTTCGACGGCAGGCTGGTTTACCGCCGCGGGCAAGGGGAACGGTGACCGCAGCCGGCGCACCATATCCCGCCAGCCCCGAACGTTTCGGATAATACCCGCCGGGCATGTACCACTGAAATGTAGTCAGGCCAGGGACGCCGGAAGGCGCGTGTGTGTTTTTGCCCGCCCACTTTCGCGTTATGATAACGACCTCGCCCCGACGAGAGCCGCCATTTAACCCCCTGATATCGACCCGGGAACCTCGCATGAGCAACAGCAGTAACCCGGAGACCGCGGCGGCGATACAGGAACTGCTGAAACAGGGATTTGCGGAACTGTCCCTGGGCAACACCGAGGCAGCGGGACAGTACTGCAAACAAGCCCTGTCGCTGCAGCCCGACCTGGTTCCAGGTCATTTCCTGGTGGGCCTGGTCGCCCTGGAAGCCCAACAGCGCAAAACGGCCTTCAGCGCCTTCCAGTCGGTGGTGAAGCTGGACCGCAACCACGCCGCGGCCTGGGCCCATCTGGCGAGGCTTTATATGAGCGAGGGCCAGGTCAACCTGGCAGACAGCGCCCTGCGCGAGACCCTGAGAATCAAGCCGGAAGACCCGATCGTGCTGGACTTGATCGGCACGACACTATCCCTTATGGGAGAACATACCGCCGCCGGGGCATTTTTCGCCAGGGCTGACGCCCTGCGCCCCGGCCACCCGCCATTCATGCTGAACCTGGCCAATAATCTCGTCTACCGCGGTGATACCGAGGCTGCAGATGCTATTTTCAGCGCCATCGTCAGGCAGCATGCCGACAGCCCCCAGGCTCACTGGGGCCTGTCCAGTTCCATCCGGGCGAGCAACACATCCCATATAGAAGAAATGGAGGCACTGCTGGCGCTGCCCCAACAACAGCCGCGCAGCCGTGCCTTTTACCACTATGCCATCGGCAAGGAACGCGAAGATTTACAGCAGTGGGATAAAGCGTTTGAGGCCTTCAGCGCGGGTGCCGCAGCGCGGCGCTCCACAGTGGAATTTGACGAGCGTGCGGAGATCGCAATGTTCGACTATCTGGAAACACACTACACCCGCGACTGGTTTAACGGCCCTGGCGAAGGCAATCCGGACGCCTCCCCCATCTTTGTACTGGGACAGCCGCGCACCGGTACCACGCTGGTGGAGCGCATCATCACAAGCCATTCACAGGTAAGCTCAGCGGGAGAATTGCAGCAATTCGGCCTGGCCCTGCGTCGGCTGAGCAATTATCGCAATCCCCGGCGCTTCTCGGCGGAGCTGTTCGCGGCTGCGCAGGAACTCGATCCGGCGAAAGTCGCGGGTCTGTACCTGCAAACCACCAGCAAGATGCGAGGCGCAACCCCGCGCTATGTAGACAAGCTCCCGCAGAATTTCCTGATGATCCCGCTGATACTGAAAGCACTCCCCAATGCCAGGGTCGTTCATCTCGTGCGCGACCCGATGGATGCCTGCTTTGCGAGCTTTAAACAACTGTTCGCCGACGCCTACCTTCATTCCTACGAACAAGCGGAGATGGCCCGGCACCACGCCCGCTATCGCAGCTTGATGCAGGTCTGGCGGGAACGCTTTCCCGGGCGCTTTTACGATATCAGCTACGAGGAGACTGCCCGCGAGCTGGAACCGAACGTTCGCGCCCTGCTTGACTACCTGGACTTGCCCTGGGAACAGGCCTGTCTGAACTTCCATGAGCAGGCCGGCGCAGTGTCTACCGCCAGCGCGGTGCAGGTGCGCGAACCGGCGCACACCCGCTCCATCGGACGGTGGCGACGCTACGAAACACACCTGCAGCCCATGGTTGCGGCGCTGGAGGCTGCCGGCATACAGGTCGACAGGGCATGAAGCAGGCAAATCCTACCCCATTGGGGTATACCAATCCGGCAAGGCTTTGACTAATTTCGAGTTGCGCTTCCTGACGCTCGTGAGAGTGTATGAGGTCAGGGCAGTCCGTGATCGTGGTGCAGCCGCGAAGTCGTTATGAATGTATCCAGCATGCCAGAGGCTATACCATGAAAAGAACCAACCACTGCCGTTCACTGCCTGCTATCGCCCGCCCCCAGCGAAGCAACATGGCGGCGGCGGTCTCCGCTGCCATCATCGCCTCCGCGGTCGCGGCGCCGGTCTACTCCCAGACACTTGAGGAAGTATTCGTTACCGCCACCAAGCGCAGCGAGTCAGTGATGGACGTGCCGCTGGCGATCACGGCCCTTTCGGGCGACTTTATCGACGAGGCCAACCTCAGCAGCGTCAAGGACCTGGTCAGTTTCGCCCCCGGCGTCAGCGGCAACAGCCAGGACAGTTTCATCGATGCGATCAGCGTGCGGGGGATCCGCACCCAGGACTTCGGCATCGGCCTGGATCCCTCCGCCGCATTCTTCAAGAACGATCTGTACGAAGGGCGTAATGGCTCGGCAGTCACTACCCTGTATGACCTGGACAGGGCGGAAGTACTGCGGGGGCCCCAGGGCTTCCTGTTTGGACGCAACTCCATCGGCGGCGCCTTCAGCGTGCACACCCGCCGGGCCGAGATAGGCAGCAACGACGGTTATATCCAGGCCCAGGTGGGCGAGCGGGATATTGCCCAGACCGAGGGAGCCATCAATATTCCCCTGGGTGACACCTTCGCAATGCGCCTTGCCGGCTACTACTCCCACGAAGATGGCTTCGTCAAAAACTACTTTCCCTCGGATGACCTGATCGCGCACAACAACTGGGGACTGCGCTGGTCAGGTACAGCGGAAACAGACAAACTCAGCGTATATGCCACCGCGGAATACGAGAACCGGAACCAGTCCGGCAGCGTCTATCGCGCCGTCACAAAGGGTGACGTCTGGGATACGCTGGAAGCGGCCCTCGGCCCGATCGACGTGAAAGGGTCCAACGAGGACGTGGACGTGGACCGCTCCGGCGGCGATGACGACAACGCCGACATCACCACGCTGGGACTGCGCGTTGATTACGACCTGGGTTTCGCCACCCTGACGTCAAACACCGGCTATAAGGATCACGACTACTACTACAACGAGGACTACGACGGCACCCCCCTCAACCTGGAGACCTATCGCCAGGACCAGAGCGGCGATTACGCCCAGCAGGAACTGCGGCTGACCTCCCAGACTGATGGGCCGATGTCCTGGTATACCGGTGTTTCCTATTACAAGGAAGACATCACAACGGATTATCGCTTTGCCGGCGAGGAGAACTTCTTCTGCCAGTACTATGGCTATTACTACAATTCCGGCATGACCTTCAGCGGCTGTGAAGATCTGTACAACTACTACGGCTCCGAGTTCACCCCCAGTGCCAACGGCCTGCTGGAAGAGACCGCACGCATCAAGGGCAAGTATGAAGGCTGGGGCGCGTACCTGAACCTGGCCTACCAGCTCACCGAGACCGTGCAGATAGAGGGCGGTGTGCGCTACACCGACGATGAGAAGCAGTTCAGCACCATGGTGCCGACACCGCTGAGCGAACTCGGCCCCTACTGGGCGTTCGGTTACTCCACGGCGGAGCCGCTCACGGATACCCAGTCCTGGAACGACTGGACACCGCGCTTTATCACCAAATGGACCCCGACCGATACCGCCCTCGTATTCGCCAGTTATACCGCTGGCTTCAAATCCGGCGGATTCGGCACCTTTTCGCTGACAGATAATCCCGCAGGAGAGTCTCCCATCGGTTTTGTCGACCTGGTGAAAGCGGATGGATTCGGGCCGGATTCTGTTGAGCCGGAGGAAGTGGACTCCTACGAAATAGGCTACAAGGACAGCCTGTTTGACGGTGGCGCCAATTTTGACCTGACCGCCTTTTATTATGACTACACCGACTTCCAGATTACGGTTACCACAGATAGCGGTGCGTCCAAGATAGCCAACGTGGGCCAGATCGAAGCCTGGGGACTGGAGGGCTCCCTCACCGCGGCGCTGGGCCAGTACTTCACCGGCTACCTTTCCATGGGCTACCTTGACAGCGAGGCCACCGACATCCAGGACGCCTGCGGCCTGGAGGACCCCAACGGTTGTGAAGGCAGCAGTATTTTCTGGGCCCCGGAGTTTTCGGGTTCTTTCGTGTTGAGCGGCAGGTATCCGGTGGACGGTGGCGAGATTACCGGAAACTTCGAGATGATCTGGGAGTCCGAGCGGGGCGGCGGCTGGGAGGACCTGAACGAAACCAAGATCGGTGCCTACGAGGAGATGGCCCTGCGGGTCGGCTATACCTCAAACGACAACTGGTTTGTTGAAGCCTACGTGGAAAACCTCACCGACGAGTTCACCTGGGACGGCCAGAACAACCTTGGTGGCAAGGAACCCAATGGCTTTTTCGGCCCGCGCCGGCCGCGCACCTATGGCCTGCGCACCGGCTACAACTGGGACTGATATTCCCGCTGCGATGCAACAAGGCGCCCCCCGGGGCGCCTTTTTTGTGCCTGCAAAACGTCTGCCGCGCCTGCCACCGGAGGCCCGTTTCTACAGGCAGGCGTGATATTCCAGGGGAGTAACCTGGCAGTCGAAGTCGGCCATCTCCTGATGCTTGAGCACCGCATAGACATGCTGGAACGTCTTGCCAAAATAGTTGCGGATGAAGTCTGATTTCTCAAAGAGGCTCAGCGCATCGGGCCAGTAGCGGGGCAAACTCGGCTCCAGCAGTTCATAAGCATTGCCCTCGAGCGGCGGCGGTGCCTGCAAATTATTTTCTATCCCATGCAGCATTCCACTGAGGATTGCAGCGATCACCAGATAGGGATTCGCATCTGCTCCCGGCACGCGGTGCTCGATACGGGTGGCATGCGGCGCGTCGGCAGGAACACGCACCGATACCGTGCGGTTCTCGTAACCCCAGCAGGGTGCCAGCGGCGCATAGGTGCCGCGCTGGAAACGCCGGTATGAATTCAGATTGGGTGCGAACAGCAAAACACTGTCTTCCATACCGGCCAGACAACCGGCCACCGCCTGGCGCAACAGCTCATTCCCCTTGCCAGTGCCATCGTCGAAGGCGTTTTTCCCCTGGGCATCCAGCAAACTGCAATGCACGTGCATACCGTTACCCGCCAGGTGCCCGAACGGCTTGGCCATGAATGACGCACGCAGGCCGTGCTTGCGGGCAAGGGCTTTTATTACCCGGCGCAGCATCATGGATTGGTCCGCGGCCACCAGCGCGTCGGGGCTGTGGTAAAGATTGATCTCGTATTGTGAGGGACCGGACTCCTTGATAAGAGTATCGATAGGCAGATTCTGTGCGATGCAGGCGTCGCGGATGCCGTGCATCAATCCTGACATGTCCTCCATGGCCTCAAGGCCATAGGTTTGTCCGCCGGCCAATCTTCCCCCGACACAGTCGGTCTGGGTGTGAACCGGCTGGCCCAGCTCGTCAAACTCGTCGCGAAACAGGTGAAATTCCATCTCCGTGGCCAATACCGGTGTCAGTCCCAGTGCCGCGAAACGGTCCATTATTGATTGCAGGATATATCGCGTATCGTAGGCACAGGGCTCGCCATTGACCTCGCGCATCGAGATAACCACCTGCGCGGTCGGGCGATCAAGCCACGGGGCAATAGCCAGGGTCCTGATATCAGGTTCGCAAAAACCATCGCCATCGCCCGTTTCAAACACCAGAATCTCGGCGTCACGCCCCCACACGTCAAAGGCCAGTGAACTGAGGGGCATTTTCAGCTCGCCTGCCATCACCTTCTGGATCTTGTCGCGCGTCAACCACTTGCCACGCAGGCCCCCACAGACGTCAGGCAGGATAATTTCAAAGATTTCTATGTCAGGGTGCTTCGCCAAAAACGCCTGTAGTACTTTTGTATTATCGTCCATTCCCCGTCTTCCCGGTCTCGATCGCGCTAAAACCACCACTTTAGGGGTAATTCGCTCGCGTTGTGTCTATGTCACACTATTAAACGATGAC
>JAHEBL010000121.1 GCA_024642265.1 Haliea sp.
TCGCTCCCGGGGAAGGGGTCATCGGTGGTGGTGCCGGCATCGTACAGGCCGAGCACCTTGCCCTGATCCTGCAGCAGCCCCCGCACAAAACTGTCTATGGCGGGCATGGCGCCGTGCGCGGTCAGTTGCTCCGGGTTCAGCCCTATCCACTGCGAAAGCGAGGCGATAAATTTGTCAGTAAGGGGCGCTTCCCCGCTGGCGGCAGCCACTGCCGGCAGGTATTCCCCCAGGGCGAACTGTTCGGCCCGCAACAGGAATGCCGGCAGGCTTTCACCCTTGCGGCTGTTGCCACAGCGTCCATGGCGGCGTGCGGCCGCGGCATAGGAGGGCAGGCGTATCGCGGCCGCGAGGCTGTTAAAACGACTGGCGAACAGGCTGTCCCACTCCATGGCCGGTGATATCAGCATCGCCCCACTGAGGCCGATACCGGCCTTTTCCTGCAGCATGCGCACGAGGCGCGCACAGCGGTAGCCGCCGTAGCTCTCGCCGGCGATATGGATTGGTGAAGCCCAGCGCCCCTCGGCGGAGAGGAAGGCGGCAATGAATTCACACAGTGCGTCCAGATCCTTGTTCGCGTCCCAATAGGAAGTGTCGGTGGGGTTCTTTTCCTTGCCCTCAGCGGGCTGTTCCTGGGGTGCGGTCTTGCTCAATCCCGTGCCTACCGGGTCGACGAATACCAGGTCGGTAAAGGCCAGCCAGCACTCCTGGTTGTCTACCAGGCGGGCCGGGGCGGCGGGCAGGCTGCCCTCGTTGCCGCACTCAACCCGTTTCGGGCCGAGGGTACCGACATGCAGGTAGGCCGAAGCCGCGCCGGGGCCGCCGTTGAACACAAACGTGAGTGGGCGCTTGCTCGCGCTGCCCCGTGACTGGCGGTAATAGGTATGAAATATGTCCGCCTTGCGGGTGTCGCCGTCTTTCAGCGAGAGCCATGCGGCGGTTGCCTCGTAATTTAAATCCTTGCCGGCCAGTTTCAGCTTGCCGCGGGATTCATACCGTTTGTCTTCCGGGCGGGTGCTTTTTTCGCTGTCTTCGCTCATGGTATTTACCCTCGTGAAGTGTGCTGATCACATTGCGCAGGGCCTGGATATACCGCCGCATGGCCGCGTCTGGCCCATGGTAACCGCACAGCCCGGGGGCGCAAGGGGGTTGCTGCGGATAGGGTCCGGCCGGGTCGTTCAGGCGAACGCGGCTGCCGCCTGCGCGGTATCCATGAAGTCGCGAAAGCGCGTCCATTTGCCATTCTCCACGGTGATCACGTGGGCGAAATCTGAGCGAATGTCTCTTCCGGTGGCGCGCGCGGTCAGGTGAAGCTGTCCGGTGACGGTCACCATATCGCCGTCGCAGAGGAATTGTTCGGGATCAAACTGGTGGATGTCTACCGAGGCCAGCACGGTCTCGAAGAAGCGACGTGCCTCCTCTCGCCCCCGATACTGGCCCGCGTAGGGGATGACCGCCGGACCGTAAAACTGGATGAAGACATCCTGGTCCAGTAATTCGACGATGCCTTCGACGTCGCCTTGGCCGAATCGGACAAACAGTTCCCTGGTGACGCTAACCGGGTCATTGGTCATCGCGTGTATCTCCGTTGGTTGGCCGGAAGGCAGGCGGGTTGAAAATTCAGGTCAAAAGATAATAGTGTCTCTTGGAAATAAATTCCAATTTATGTTTTCTTCATCGGAAATGGCAGGCATGCCCGGTTACCCGGCGCGATTGAGTCCGGGCACGATTTCACTGACCCGTCGCATGAACTGTATGCCCGATCGGATCTCGTCGTCGGACAGCTCCGCAACAATGCGGGCGATGAAGGCTTCAGAGCGCGCAATCATCGCCTGGATCTGGCGCTGGCCTTCCGCTGTCAGTGTGACCAACTTTTCCCGACCCGAGCGCGGGTCCTCGCTGATACTGAGATAGGGCATCTCCGCCCGTGCAAGGCTGCGCAGGGCCTTGGATATGGCTGAACTGGTAATGTCGAACCACAGGCCAATGCGCGCCTCGATGTCCTTGCGGCGCATGATCTGGCCCGCTTCGCCCTCGGAGTGAATGATCCAAAGGATGACAGTCTGGTGCTGGCTCAGCTGCTCGCCGCGCAGCGCGCTCTCGATGGTAGAGCCCACCTGGTAGTGAAACGGGTAGAAGAGCCTCAGGAAGTCGGCGGGGGAGGCGGCGCGGATACTGTCTGTACCAGGGTTGCTGTTCATTGTGGTTCGCCCATCAGCGGGAGTCATCGCTTTGTTGCGACATAATAAACCAAAAGACATCATTTCCAAAAAGCGCTATTGAGCGCCGACCGGGAGGGCGGTCCTGGTTCCGGCCGCGTGATTACCCGGTGTGCGGTGGGAAAATAAAAACTGTCTTGACAATAATAATGTCTTAAAGATAGTATTTCAAAAAGAACATAAATCCCGTGTCTGCAGCGGGGCCGTTCCCGGTGAGTATCGGGGCGGTACTTCAAGAGGTCGATTTTATGGATAGCCCGGAATTGAACCCTGTCCCATCCACCGACTTTACCGTTACCGGATTGACCCGGCCGGAGGTGATCGCCTACCCCTACCCCTACTATGCGAGCTTGCGGGACCAGCCCCCGCAATTCGGTCTGCTGGACTACCCGCCGGGTACTATTCCCGGGCTTGATCCGCCCCATCCCGCATGGGTGTTCCTGCGCTACGAGGACGTGAAAGCCATTGCCATCAATCCCGAGGTCTTTTCCTCCCGGGACCAGATGCAGGAGGAGTCATCCGCCCCGACCCTGATGCTGGTAAATGATGACCCGCCCCGCCACCGCTACCTGCGCGGTCTCGCCCAGAAGGCGTTTATGCCCGAGCGTGTGGAGCATGATGTGACGCCCTGGGCGCAAGCGACGGTCAGCGAAATGATAGCCCGCATCGGCGGGGGTGATCTTGAGTTCATGGATACCTACGCAGTAGAGCTCCCCGCCCGGTTTATCACCCGCCTGATAGGCACCCCGGAAAGCGACTGGCCCCTGCTGAGGAGGTGGAGCAGCGCATTTATGGTGACCTCGGATTTCACCGCCGAGGAAAGGAACCAGTGCAATATTGAGATAGCGCGTTATTACTCCGATGCGGTCGATGCGCGTATTGCGGCCATCGCGCGCGGTGAAGCGGTGGGCGACGACCTCATGAGCGCATTCATTCGGGCGGAGTTCGAAGGCCAGCGCCTGACCCCGGAAGAAGTCAAACGGTTCTGTATCACACTGGTGGTCGCCGGCGCGGAGACGACGGTGTACTTCCTGGGCAACCTCGTCGCCACGTTTCTTGAGCGCCCCGACCTGTACCGGCAACTGCGGGCCGATCGTTCGCTGGTGCGGCCGTTTATCGAGGAGAGCCTGCGACGGGACGGTCCCCCGCAGCGGCTGTTCAGAGTGGCGACCAGGGATCACAAGGTCGGTGAAACCCTGGTGCGCGAGGGCGACTGGGTGGCACTGTTCTACGCCGCGGCGAACCGGGACCCTGCGGTTTTTGAAAACCCCGACGAATTCATACTCAATCGCCCCAATATCTCCCGCCACCTGACCTTTGGTCACGGCATACATTTCTGCATGGGATCGCGGATAGCGCGGATGGAGGCGGACCAGTTGCTTAATGGCCTGCTGGACCACTTCTCCAGCATTGAACCCGGCGCCGCGAAGCCGCGACGTCAGAAGGGCGGATTGCTCAATTACGGGCTGGACAGTCTGCCGGTGACTCTCAGGAACTAGCGCGCAAGGCTTACCGGGGCTTATTCGTCGTCGTACCGGTCTTCTTCCATCAACTCGTCTGCGCTGCGCGCCCCCGGGCCACTTGAGTCATCCATGCCGCCGTTATCTTCATCATCGGCCTCAGAGTCGTCATTGTTTTTCCGGGCCGCCGCCTTGAGGGTCTCCTTGGCGGCGTGGATGCCGATGTGGTAAACCGCGAAACCGGGCATGACGAACTGGTCCAGAGCCATTCCCAGGATGCGCCCCTTGTAGGGGGACACGATATCGATCTGTTCGTTGCTAATGGGGTTGTTTACCGCTCCCAGGATATCGCCTTTCTTTACTTCGTCACCCAGTTCCATATTGCTCAACAGTATGCCGGATGCATTGCTCCGGACCCAGGCGGAATCGTAAAAGGCTGGTTTGGGCTTATCCCAGATGCCCAGTTTCGAGTACATCCCGCTCTTTGCCAGCAGCGTATTGATAGCCTTGACGCCGACGTCAACCATGTCGCGCTGCAAGCGCATTGGCTCGCCGGCCTCCAGGGTGACTGTTGGAATACCTGCTCTGACGGCGGCTGCCCGCAACGAGCTCTTGTTGCCGCGGGAGTTCAGTACTGGAATATCACCGAACAGTTCCACGAAATCTGCCACCCGGGGGTTGCCGAGATCCGCCCGCAACTGTGGAATATTGGTTCTGTAGAAGGAGCCGGTGTGCAGGTCCACCAGGGTGTTGCAGTGCCGCACTACCTCGTTGAAGAATCCGTTGGCAATGCGTGAGGCGACACTGCCCCGCGGGTTTCCGGGGAAATAGCGGTTCAGGTCGCGCCGGTCCGGCAGGTAGCGGGTGTTGCGACTGAACCCGAGCAAATTGACAATCGGTACGCCGATGATCATGCCGTGCAGCTTGTCCGGATCGATGTCATACATTATGCGCCGGACCATCTCGATCCCGTTGAGTTCGTCGCCGTGAACTGCCGCTGTGAGGCACAGGGTGGGGCCGTCACTGGCACCGTTTATAACCAGTACCGGTGTGTCTACCGCCATTCCGCTGGAACTGTGCGAGGGTTTCCATATCAGCCTGGTGGAAGTGGCGGGGGGAATGTCCACATCCATTATGCGCCGGGTGGTGTTGGGGTGCCGGAGGATCTCTTCTGCGCTCAGCAGAAAACGGACTGGTTCCCATTGGGCCTCCTCGTTCGCGACCGACTTTGCCTCTTTCTGGATTGCGGCTTCACCCACTGACAGTTGGGGCAGCACAGCGACCGTCGAGGGTGAGTCGAAAACCTCACGCAGGTCGACACTCGATGCTATGGGGGGAGGCCTGGAGTTTGCTGCACCTGTGGCGGCCTGCTCTGCTACGGCGACCGTGTCAGGCTCACCCTCTGTCGCGAGCGACGGGTGCGCGAGTGCCATCACCAACACCATAGCGAGGCGTAAATTTACAGGCATATCTTTCACTGGGCTAAACACGTCCCCGCCATTGTCATTGGACTGGGTAAAAACTGCAATGAGTGGATTTGGCATGTTGTCGGGTTTACCGGGCCGAGCTGACGCTTATCTGTTTGGGAGCTAGCTAACCGTATGATTATATTGAATAAATATTTTTCAGGTCGAATTGCAGGAAGTTGTCAGCTCACCTGGCGAAAGTGCTTTGGCGGCGGCCCATCGGGGTTTTTTTTGAACAGGACCATAGAGGGGCGCGCTTGCGCGGTCCGGGTGGGGTTTGCGGGCAATCTTGAGTCACCGCGTGGGCGAGTGGCTCACGCGGCGGGCCATTGGCGCGGTGTGTTACTTTTTGCTGACGACAGAGATGATGTAGTTGGTTGCGGCTTCCATCTGTGCAGCGGTAATACCTTTCTTGGGATTCTCTGCGGCATCGTGCAGGAAGCCATCGTCCAGGTGCTGCGCGTGTACATCCGACCAGAGTATCCCGGTGTGATCGGCCCACTCCGACACATCTTCGAGGACCGGAGCACCCATCTTGCCGCTGTCGTGGCAACGTGAACATGTTGCCTCGTAAACCTGGCGGCCCTCATCCGTGTTGCCGGCATCGGCGCTGACCTGGCCTGCGGTGGCGAGCAGGCAGATGGCTGCCAGTGTCATCGACGGTTTGTTCATATGTTCTCTCCTTTCGGGCTGGGTTTTCGAGCTAACAGAGTTTAGTCGAATTTACTGCTTGTGTCCCATTTGCCCGATGGCCGGTGACAAATGCTTGAACTACCGGGAGGATAGACTAACCTGCCTAACGACAGACAAGCCCGGTAACGCGCCATGAATGAAGACATCGCACTTTGGACCACAGTTCGGCAGGCCGAGGCGATTCGCAAGGGTCAGATCACCAGCCGCGCATTGCTAGAGCACGTGATCGAGCGCATCGATCGTCTCAATCCCACGCTTAACGCGATAGTCACCGTGGACCTTGAAACCGCCCGGGCAGCCGCGGACGCGGCCGATACCGCCCTCGCCCGGGGCGATACCGTCGGCCCACTGCATGGCGTACCGATTACGATCAAGGATGCGCTTGAAACCCGCGGCATGCGTTCCACCGGCGGCGCTACCGAGCTGCGCGACAACGTTCCGGACCGCGATGCGCCGGTGGTGCGTGCGGTAAGGGAGGCCGGTGCGATCGTTATCGGGAAGACCAACCTGCCGCGCTGGTCCGGTGACCTGCAGAGCTTCAATGAGCTGTTTGGCACTACTGTAAACCCCTGGAATCCCGAGCGGGTGCCCGGCGGCTCATCGGGTGGCGCCGCGACGGCTGTGGCGGCGGGCCTGTCATCCTTTGAGATCGGCACTGACATAGGCGGTTCGATACGGATTCCCTCATCCTTCTGCGGTGTCTTCGGCCACAAACCCAGCTTCGGGATTGTGCCGTCCACTGGTTATCTCGATCACGAGAAGGGCGGTACCACCGAAGCGGACATCAATGTCATCGGTCCGATCGCCCGCTCCGCCGAAGACCTGGAATTGTTACTGAATATCCTGCTGCGCGAGGATCGTCCCCTGGTCGCCGATCTCGCCCCCCCGCCGGAAGACCCGCGCACACTGCGAGTCGCAGCCTGGCTGGATGACCCGTTTTGCCCGGTCGATACCGAGGTATTGGAGGTGATGAATGCAGCTGTCGACGCGCTGGAAAAGTCCGGTGTGGCGGTGGACAGGAGTGCGCGGCCGGATATCGATGTGCCCGCAGCGTCACAGCTGGGCCTGTGGCTGGTGTTTGCGGCCATGGCGCAGTCGCTGCCGCCCGAGATGAGCGCCGATACGACACACCATGCCTGGCTCGACGCGCATATGGCCCGGGAAGCTGTACGCGCCAGTTGGGCGGAGTTTTTTACCCGTTACGATGCGATACTCATGCCGGTGACGATGGTGCCGCCCTTCGAGCACAGCCAGTCGGGCGACTTTGCCAGTCGTACACTGCCCTGCAACGGCGTTGCGCGACCCTATCTCGACCTGGTGTCCTGGACCGTTCTGGTCGGGATGGCGTACCTGCCCGTTACCGTGCCGCCAATCGGAACCGGTAAGTCGCAACTGCCGACAGGCATCCAGGTAGTAGGGCCTTACGGCGCCGACTATCGGACGATCCGGCTGGCGGGATATATCGCGGAACTGTGTGGAGGCTGCCAGCCACCACCGATGGCCACGGCCTGACGCGGCGGGAGAGCGCACTTCATAAGCCATTTGAGAGGCCCTTTGGAATCAGCCCTGGAGACGACATGACCGGAACAATCACTGACCTGGCAGTAGCTGGCCAACTCGCGACCAGGACCCTGGGCCGTCGTATCCGTTCCGAAATCGAGCCCGCGCCCGACCTGGACCGATTTTCAGGCGCGATGGAGCAGCTGCTGGCCAAAGCGCCTGAGGCTGTTGTGCGCGATTATTGCTGGGTGTATCTCCCCGCCACTCGCCCGCCCTGGGTCGAGGCGAATATGAGCCTCGAAGAGGGGGACGAGGTGAGCTACTTCGCCGAGGGGCGGGTCTATGTCAGCCCGGCCCTGGATATCTACGTGACGCCCGCACTGCAACTGTGGTGCAAGGTTGGCGACCAGGGCGAGGTCTTTCGGGGTACCCGCAACAGCCACAGTTTCCGCGCGCAACTGCCTGGGCCATTGGCCTTTGGTAATTACTTTCCGAATGACTGGGCCGATCCGCAGGGCGCTCGCAAGGAAAGTGATGACGTTTACGGACAGGTCAGTGGTGAGCTGCTGGTTCTGGTGATTCGCTGGAACGGCGCCGCCCTGGACGGATTGCGAGCCCTCAGCGAAGTGGGCGACCCGGCCGGGCTGCTGGGCGCGGAACTTGAGCGGATCGACCAGGGCGATACCACCCCTGATGGCTGGCACTATCTCTGGCACCTGGGGCCGGCAGAGATCTACCGGCAAGGGCGGACAGCCAATGGTGAAGCCTGTATCGGCTGCCAGACCCGTGGCGATGTGGGTATTTTGCAAAAAGAGGTTGATCTGCCACTCGAGCCTGCAACGCAGATCAGCTGGGCCTGGTGTGTGGAGCAGCTGCCGTCAACCCTGCGCGAGGATACCCTGCCGAGCCACGATTACATGAGCCTGGCCGTGGAGTTCGATAACGGCAGGGATATCACTTACTACTGGAGCAGTAAGCTGCCCGTGGGCACCGGTTACGACTGCCCCCTGCCCAACTGGGCCGGTAAGGAGTTTCACGTCGTGGTGCGCAGCGGCGACGGTGGCCTCGGGCAGTGGCACACCGAGCGTCGCAGTCTCTACACCGATTACCTCACTTACATGGGCAAGCCTCCCGCCAGGATCGTGCGTGTCTGGTTGATTGCAAACAGCATATTCCAGCGCGGCAGGGGAGCCTGTGACTATGCGGATATCGTACTGCGTAACGGTGACGAAGAGGTCCGCGTCCTCTAGGCGGTGCGCCAGAGCCGCCCCGCACATCCGGGCCAGCCCGACAGGAGTATGAACCGTGCCTGACTCAACCGACACCGACAAGCTGCCCCAGGGCATCCGTCTCACGGCGATTGATGATGCTTTTCGGGAGAATCCCTATGCCGTACTGGAGGTCCTGCGCGAGCAGGCGCCAGTGCTTGAGGACCGCGAGCTGGGTCGCTTTGTGTACACGCGGCATGACGATGTAAAGGCGCTGTTGCACGACAAGACGTTTTTTACGGACCCAAGGAAGGCGAATCCCGGTACCTTTTCGCGGGAGATAATCGGCAAGACACTGGGGGCGGGCGACAACCCTTCCATGTTGCTGATGGACGAGCCCGAACACCGGCGGCTTCGTTCCCTGGTCAGCGCGCCCTTCAAACCCCATGCGATTGAGCGCTGGCGCCCCCACATCCGCGACATCGTCGAGGCCACACTGGACAGGATTGAAGGGGACGAATTTGACCTCATCGGGCAATTTGCGGGACCTGTTCCCACGGTGGTGATAGCGGAAATGCTCGGTGTCGACCCGGACAGGCACGAACAGTTCAAGCAGTGGTCCGACCTGATGGTGCAGGTGGGCTTCAATCCCTTTCCTACCGAGGAGCAGGCGAGGGACGGAGAGGCGGCCGGGATGGCCCTGGACAATTACTTTCTGGAACTGATCGCAGCGCAGGCAGATGCGCCCGGCGACGATCTTCTGGGAGATATGCTGCGCGCTGAAGTAGAGGGTGAAAAGCTGACCCCACCGGAAATTATCGCCCAGTGCCGCCTGTTGTTGATCGCCGGTAACGTGACCACCACCGACCTGATCGGCAATGGCGTGAAAGCACTGCTGGACCACCCGCAGCAGCTCCAGAAGCTGAGGAAAACGCCGGAGCTGATCGGCAACGCGGTTGAGGAAATGCTCAGGTACGATTCCCCGGTCACCAACTCCGGCCGTATTCCCGACCGGGATATCAGCGTGGGGGGCTGCCCCGTGGCCAAAGGTGCCTCCCTGTCTACCTCCCTGGCGGCAGCGAACCGGGACCCCGCCGTATACCCGGATCCGGACGTTTTCGACATAGAGCGGAAGGATACCCACCACCAGTCATTTGGCGGTGGTCGCCACCTGTGCCTCGGGGCGCACCTGGCCAGGATAGAGGCCCAGGAAGCGATCCTGGGGCTGTTGCGCCGCTACCCGCGCCTGCAGCATAGTGACAAGGGGTTTGTGTATCACGCCATTCCCAGTTTTCGGGGGATGAGTGAGTTCTGGGTGCAAGCAAACCGAAGTTAGCAAATTGGGGGCGAGTATTCGCATATTATACAGGCCTCCCGGGGTAAGTGAGTGCTCATGTATCTATTTGCGACGAAGTCCGGTACAACCCGTTGTTAGCGGCGTTACTGACAGCTGACAGGTTTTTTGCGGTACCATCGTAGCGAAGAACGGTCAGTCACTTCTTCGCCAGACCGCTTCGTCGATCATGTATTTGGTGTAGAGGGCTCATGGGTTCCTTGCAATCCCGCTTTGATAATGTCTGCCGTTCCGTTGGGTCAAGCTTGCACGGTCCAGCCGCTTGCC
>JAHEBL010000220.1 GCA_024642265.1 Haliea sp.
TGCCAGGGGAAGGGTATGTGGGGTGCGCCGACCATGGTCCACAGCGCGACGGCCGCCCCCGGTGCGCAACCGGGAATCCGGGTAACCGTGGTCTCCGCACCGTCGATGTTGCCCACCACGTCCCGATTCGCCCCCATGCTGGCCCTGGCGCTGTCGCAGCCTGCCAGCGCGGCGAAGCGGTCGGCTGTCTCGATGGCTCCCGGGTAGGCCTCGGACAGAATCTCACCGCCGTCATAGGCAATGGTGGCGTCCTGGTCTCCGTGCACCAGTAACACGCTCACCGGATGATCCGCCGGCGCGCAGCTGGCGGCGTCGGCAAAGGTCGAGCCCGCCAGGCTTACCACGGAGGTGACGATGTCCGAGGCCTCGCACACCATACGCAGTGCCATGAACCCGCCGTTGGAATGGCCGAACAGGCCGATGCGTTCCGCATCGATGCTGTAGGTGGCCGCGGCCTTCTCGATCAGACCGCGGATATAAGCCACATCATCGATCCCGGTGTATTCCGCCGGGTCGACCTGGCTTGCGAAGGCGGCCACCGGGGCGCAGCAGGCGGGGGTCGCGTTCCAGAAGCGGGTGCCGTTGAGGCTTTCGGTGCCGTCGGGCACCACCAGCACGTACTGCCTGGGATCGACCCGGGAGTACAGGCCCAGGTAATTCGCCTGGATGTCGCCGCTGGCGCCGTAGCCGTGGAGCACGATGATCAGCGGGTAGCGGGTGGTCGGGGTGTAGTCCGAGGGAATCGAAACCTGGGCGGGCCGGTCCCCGCCGATCTGCAGGGTCGGGTTGGAGGCGCAGCTCTCGGTGTCGGCACAGCCGGTCAGCCCGACGGGCCCCACTATCGGCTGCGCATTGGAACTATTGGAATCGCAGCCGGAGGCGAGCAACAGGCCGAGCACGGCTGCCGACAGGACGAGCATTCTGGTTGTCGCGAGTGAGAAATGACATGCACGCATTATGAGTATCCCGATTGGCGCTGGCCGGCTGGAGGTGGCCGCAGCGAGTTTCGTTGTTATCGTGTCGCCAGCTTACCATGGCGACGGGTACTGACAAGTTAACTTTGATTCGCTGAAAAAGTGGGAATTAGCAGCCAGTCAAGTCACCCAAAGTCACCTGAAGTGGCGCCGATTTACGCATTCGTTCCACGTGGGAGCCAAGTTTTGTAGCTCCAGCCCATGACCTCAAGTTAACTTGTCAGTACCTGCGTCGATTGCGTCGGGTAGGGTCCCAGCTTTTTCCAGATGTGATGGATGCCTTTCGAGGTTTCCGGGTTTGGACGCATGTATTCTGGCAGTCAACGAGAATACGGCGTGCAAACGTCCAGCCAGTAGCCAGCGTCCTCGGACCGCTTTATGTGTCCTGCGGTAGGCGTCGCAAAATGGGTGCCGATAACCAGCACAGGCTTGTCGGCGCAGTCCTCAAGCAGGGTCTCTCGAGTGGCCAGCGCTTGCGCCCGATTGTAATCTGCGGAGCTGCACCAATCCGTGCGGGTCATCTGGCAGGGGTGGTGGATGAGGTCACCCGTGATTATTGCCCTGTGCCCCTCCGATTCGATGTGGACGCTGACGTGCCCTGGGGTGTGACCGGGTGTTGGCTTCAGGCGTACACCCTCACAAACTTCATGTTCCCAATCAACCAGTTCCATCAGTCCAGCTTCAAAAATGGGCCGTATGGAATCGTCTATCAGGCTGGCGTTCAAGGGATCGTCATCTACACCTTCCCAGTGGTGCCATTCCTTTTCCGCCATCAGGTAGCGGGCATTGGGGAAGGTCGGTAGCCAGTGACCCTCGACCAACATGGTATTCCACCCCACGTGGTCGACATGGAGATGAGTGCAGAGCACCGTATCAATCGACTCCCTTGGATACCCGGCCAGTTTCAGGTCGTCCAGAAAGGTAGTTTGCAAGTTGGACCAGTTGGCGATAGGACGTTGCTTGTCATTGCCAATGCAGGTATCTACGACAATCCGCCGTTCGCCTGTATCAATAACCAATGCATGGATACTCATGATCAGGTTACCCTCAGCATCCATGAAGTGGGGCTTCAGCCATTCGATTGGCTTGCATGCGTCACGGGTGGCATCAGGCAGTATGAACCGCGTACCTCCAGTCATCTCCATTTCGAGGATACGGGTGACTGTTATCTTGCCTATCTGCCACTGGTTCATCGCTGGCCTGATCTTCTTTGTCAGAAATTGGGCTACCCAGCTTATGTCGATAAGGTGAAATGGACAATCGCAGAGAAACGGGGGTTACCACTGCTGCTGGGCTCAGGCTGGTATAGATTGAAAACTATTCCGGGCACATGGGTTACACATTGCCCCTGGCCGGAGGGTCGCCAATACAACCCACCCACCGACTATGGATCTGCAAAAATCGGCAAACCACCGCCCATAGTCGGAAGGTGTAAGTAGTTATAACTCTTTGAAAATTATGAAAAATGGTGGGTCCAGAAGGACTTGAACGGCAGCGGCCGACCGTCTTCGACCTGCCGATTATGAGGAGTTCGGAGAGTGCCGAACCAGGGCCGAACCGAACCTCGTTGGCTAAATGCCTGATTAAATTGGCGAACTAGCATTTCTCCATGCACAGCTTATCTGGCGTGCGGGGTGGACGAAGATGGTATATGACATCGGTACCACTTATGGTGTGTACCAGATCGGCGAGGTGTACGCACGCTCCTGGGTTGTCATTGGCACCTGATCGTCCATCTTGACACCGAAACGCTTGGCTTCATAAGCCGTCCA
>JAHEBL010000221.1 GCA_024642265.1 Haliea sp.
ATTCCGGCTCTGCCTCCGGTTTCAGCACCGCGGCAAACCAGCCTCGGAAGAACAACGCGATGAGGGGCCCGGATATGGCCCAGACAAACAGGATCAACCACATGGCCTCGGGGCTGTCCCAGAACGCAACAGTGCCTGCCTGGAGTTGTGCGCCGATACCCTCCGGCACCCAGCGAATGAGCAGGTGACCGCTGATGGCGCCGACCACCAGTTTCGCCGCGAACCAGGGCACCATGCTCATGCCCAGGTAGCTGCCTTCCTGCCCGGCGGGCGCAATCTCCGCTATGTACTCATTGAGTTTGGGGCTCCAGATAACCTCCCCGACACTGAGGATCACGAGCATCACTACCGACATCGTAAAATACGACGAAGCCATGTCGTTGCCGAACACCTGCCAGGGCAGAACCATAACCAGCAGTGAACAGGAGCTGATGGCGGCGCCAAAAATCAGCATGCTGAACACCTGGAAACGGCCACTGAAGGGAATGAACAGGATTATTCCAATGACGATGAGTATCGGGTTAATGGCCTGCAACAGGCCCATGTCTGTTTTTTCGCCGCTGACATCCTCGATTACCCTTGACCAGTAGATGGGCAGCAGAAGGTACATGTACAGGAAAACCGCGCGCACACCCAGCAGCGCAACCATCAAAACCAGCATCCGCTTGAACGCGGCTTCCCGTACCACGCTCAACACGTACTCCAGGCCGGTTAGGCTGCTGCTGACCGGTAACACGACACCGCTGTCCTGGTCCGACACGGTGCTGCTCGCATCGCTTCGGTTGATCGTCATGAGAATAACCACGAGGCTGATAACCGTAGTGACCGCGCCGAGCGCGAAGATGTAGGTTACATCCAGGTCCAGGGTCTTGCGTACCAGGTCTATGGAGAGGCCGCCGGCCGCAGCGCCGATATTCATCAGCAGGTACCAGATACTGAAAGAGGCCGATCGGCTGCGCTGGCTGCTGAACATCTTGTTGGCGGTCTGGAAGGCGGTCTGCACCATTGCGTTACCCGGGGCGCCGAGTAACAGGAAAGCAACCACGAGCCATTCGCGCCCGGGCATCTCGGGTGAAAACCCGCAGACCATCACCCCCACCCGGGAACCGCCCTGAATCAACATTGCGACAAACAGTGACTGCCTGACGCCGAGGCGATCGGTGACGAAGCCGGCGACAAAAAGCGTAATGGAGACCAGCATACCGTAGGCTGTGATGGTGTAGCCGCCGTAAACCTCGCTGAGTCCAATGTTCTGCACCAGGAACAGGCTGGCGATGGATATCATCGAGAAGTAGGCGGTGCAGTCGAGTACGTTGATCGCCTGCACACCCCAGTAGGACCCGCTATTGTCCTTGAGTACGGCGAAGCTCCTGAAGTAGTTGCGAATGGTGTCCCATCCGGAGGCAGGGCTGCTCGGGGATTCAGT
Organism: Haliea sp.; assembly: GCA_024642265.1. Taxonomy (GTDB): domain Bacteria; phylum Pseudomonadota; class Gammaproteobacteria; order Pseudomonadales; family Halieaceae; genus JARRPM01. The sequence goes on from JAHEBL010000221.1 coordinate 1,427, forward strand.
CGTCATGAAATATCTCGTTGGCGGCAGTTCCGCTCAGTTATGAGTATAGGGTATCGGCAGGACAGAGGCACCAATGCGCGCGGCCGTCGCCAACTGACTTCAGACTTGATGCCATGAATCTGTCAACCCCCCTTGCCCAGGTACCACCGTGATGGAGCCATCCCTGGTGGGCGAGATATATGCCCAGCTCATTCAGCGAACTCAACAGCGCGTACTTTAATACCATCCATACTAAAGTGCGGGCACAGATTACAGCACGATGGCTGCGCGAAGCGGGCGACCGTGTATGTCACAACTGGGGCGTGTGACTTGTCAAAGTCGACATTTGTATTAATATTTTTCTGAGGTGCCTCGGTACCTGGAGTTTCCGTGTGGGTTTGAAATCCCCATGCCTGGGCGTTTAGCCTTTACCAAACTTGTGTATCGGGGTGGCCATTGTGATTAATCGTAAGCCTTGCACCGTCAAGATAGCTCAGCGCACTATCAGCGCCTTGTTCATGTCCATCGGCTTATTGGTGGCGGGCACTTGTGCGGCGTCACAATCGCCCCCTGTAGACGGTACCAACCTGCGCCCGGTCATAGGTGTTTTCAGCCAGCAGACCTCAACGATCACCGGATCAAGCACCATCGACCCGGAAGTCAAGGCGGTGCTGTCGGCTTACAAATACATGATCCCCGCAAGTTACGTCAAGTGGGTAGGCCAGGCCGGCGGGCGGGTATTGCCAATCCTGCTGGATCAGGCGCCAGAGTATTACGACACAATTTTTGCCAGGACAAACGGTATTTTATTCCCCGGGGGAAACCAGGGTATAGATCCTGCGGATATTTACACACAAGAGGGGGAGCAGCTCTGGAATCTCGCCAAGACCGCCAACGATAACGGCGACTACTATCCCATCTGGGGCACATGCCTGGGGTTTGAAGAACTGTCCGTTCTGGAGACGGGTGACGGGCAGGTGATAAGCCTCGATGTAGTGGCAACCAATCTTCCCCTGCCACTGCAGCTAACCCCCGGCGCAAACAAGAGCAGGCTTTTCAAATCCTTCCCCAAAGGGTTACTCAAGGCACTGCAAACGGAAAGCCTGGCATTCAATTCCCACGACCACGGACTGCTCGTCAGCGAGTACCAATCCAACGGGGCTCTGAACAGTTTTTTTGATATGCTCTCGTACAACCAGGCGCCGGCCGGCCAGGTTTTCGTCAGCACCATGGAAGCGAGGAACTACCCGTTTTACGGCACTCAGTGGCACCCGGAGAAAAACAATTTTGAGTGGAGCCAGAACGCAGACTACTCGAATATCCCCCACTCACCCAA
>JAHEBL010000122.1 GCA_024642265.1 Haliea sp.
AGTATTTTCATGATGAGTGCTCCAGGTTATTTGAAATTATGGAGCGGGTGAGGAGAATCGAACTCCCGTATGCAGCTTGGGAAGCTGCCGTTCTACCATTGAACTACACCCGCGAAGACCGTGAAGTGACAAAGCGCGCATAGGATAGCAGAGAACGGGTGTAACGGAAGCGGTCTTTGCGGGTAAAACCCGGAACAAATAAAAAGGGGCTGCATAGCTGCAACCCCTTTTTATGTAGCGATATGGCTCCGCCTGCTGGGCTCGAACCAGCGACCCATTGATTAACAGTCAATTGCTCTACCAACTGAGCTAAGGCGGAATGGCGTTAACCAGAGGTCGCGTATATTAATGATGGAGGGGGGGACGGTCAACCGCTATTTCAGCATTATTGAAAGGCCATTCAGGCAGTCCCGACTCGTCCCTACCCGCCGGAAAGATAGCGGCTGGCGATCGCAATGGCGAAGCTGGATGCCGCCAGTATGGTGAGCATGCGCGCCACCTGGTCATTGAGTCGATTGCGTCCGCCGGGTTTATGGATGCCGGAAGCCATGCGACGTTCACTGAATTGCGTGCCCGCCGGACTGGCTGCCGGGTCGGGCATGTCCCGACCCCCGTCGATCCGGCTCCGGTTGGACCGGTACAGGAAATATGCGACGGCGTTCAGGGAGGTGAAAAGCGTAAGCGCTAGAATCGGTGCCTGGCTCATATTGGGCGCATCCCACAGGTCGGGTTATCGTTGGACCATTATTCGGTCTCTATACAGCCGTGAGAATGGCTCGAAGCGCCATTCTCATGATCGTGGCCGCCATGGGCACAGTATGCCGAGCTGCCCCGTTCCGGGCAACCCCCGGCGGAGAGTTTTATCGTGGCAGAACAGGTTTGACTGTCCGCCCCCTGCCTGTAATCTGGAGGGCCTTTGGCTGAGAACACGGAGCCCCGCATGACCCGGGTAAACGCAGCGACTGACGACATACTTGGCAACCTCGATGGGGTGGCGATCGGCCGCGGGATAAATGCGGGTGACTTTACCGCGGTGGAGGCCGTCACTGCTGCAATCGCGCGCCTGCAGTCGGTGGACCCCCAGCTGCATGCCATTGTTTGCGAGCGCTTCGAGCAGGCGCTGGCCGAGGCCGGCACTGTAGTCGCCGGGGCGGGCGCGGCGCTCTTTGCCGGTGTTCCCTCCCTCATCAAGGACAATACCGACCTGGCCGGCCTGCCGACCCGGCACGGCTCCCGCGGCAGCTCTGCCATCCCCGTGACCGCCGATGCGGAGTTTACCCGGGTCTTTCGCTCGACCGGGCTGATTCCGATCGGCAAGTCCGCGCTGCCGGAATTCGGCCTGACGGCCACCACCGAGTCCAGCCACAGGCTTGCGACCCGTAATCCCTGGAACACCAACCATTCCAGCGGTGGCTCTTCAGGTGGCTCCGCCGCGCTGGTGGCGGCGGGCGTCGTGCCGCTTGCCCATGCCAATGACGGTGGTGGTTCCATCCGTATTCCCGCCGCGTGCTGCGGTGTGGTGGGCCTGAAACCCAGCCGCGATCGCCTGCCAACCATTCCCGTGGCGCAGAAGATGCCGATCAATATTCTGGCCGAGGGCGTGGTGAGCCGCACCGTGGCCGATACCGCGGGGTTTTATGCCGAGGCCGAGCGGCATTACACCCACCCGTCCCTGCCCCCGATCGGTCATGTGACGGCGCCCGGCAAGGAGCGCCAGCGTATAGGGTTGAATGTAGAGCACCCCATCGGCGGCGCGTGTGATCCCCAGGTGGTGGCGCGGGTGGAGCAGGTGGCCCGCAGCTGTGAGGCCCTGGGCCACAGGGTTGAGCTGGTATCGCTGCCGATGAGCGGCCAGATGGCGGACGACTTTTTGCTGTACTGGGCGCGGCTGGCGGCGGCCACCAACTACCTTGGGAAGTTTGCCTTCGGGGACGACTTCGACAGGCACCTGTTGGAGCCCCTCACTTACCAGCTGAGCGGGCATTACCTGCGCCGGTGCTGGCGCAGCCCGGCGGCCATTCGGCGCCTGCGCAGGTTTGCCGGGGAGTACCAGGCGCTCTTCACCAACCATGACCTTATTTTGACGCCGGTGCTGGCGACACCGGCGGTCGAGCTCGGCTACCTGGGCCCCGACCTGGACTTCGCCACCGTGTCCGAGCGGCTGCGCAACTACGCGGCATTTACGCCTGCCCAGAATATCGCGGGTACGCCTGCGGTTTCCCTTCCCCTCGGGCAGAGTCCCGATGGCCTGCCCATCGGTGTGCAGTTCGCCGCCGGCATGGGGCAGGAGCGCCGCCTGCTGGAGATCGCTTTCGAACTGGAGCAGGCGATGCCCTGGTCCTGGCCCCGCGCAACACCGGTGGTTTGACCGCGAGCTGTCCAGGCTGCAATTCAGCCCCGGGTGACCCATAATGAGCGGTTCATTTGAGTCAGGCGGCAGGTAGCTTCGTGTCCAGACCCTTCAAGGTAGTATCGTCTTTCCAGCCGGCCGGCGACCAGCCCCAGGCGATTGCGCAGCTGGTGGAGGGAATCCGTGCCGGACTGGCCTCCCAGACCCTGCTGGGCGTCACCGGCTCCGGCAAGACCTTCACCATGGCCCACGTGGTTGAGCAGCTGCAGCGCCCCACCATCGTGATGGCGCACAACAAGACCCTGGCGGCGCAGCTGTACGGTGAGTTCAAGGAATTCTTCCCCAACAACGCCGTGGAATACTTCGTTTCCTATTACGACTACTACCAGCCGGAGGCCTACGTACCGTCCTCGGACACCTATATCGAGAAGGACTCCTCGGTCAATGAACACATCGAGCAGATGCGTTTGTCCGCCACCAAGGCCCTGCTGGAGCGGGAGGACTGCCTGGTGGTGGCCACGGTATCCGCGATCTACGGCCTTGGCGATCCCGATTCCTACTTCAAGATGGTGATCCACCTGTCGCGCGGTGAATTCATCGACCAGCGCCATATCCTGCGGCAGCTGGCGGAGTTGCAGTACACCCGCAATGACGTGGATTTCCAGCGCGGCACCTACCGGGTGCGCGGCGACGTGATCGACATTTTCCCCGCCGACTCGGAGCGCGACGCGGTGCGGGTGGAGCTGTTCGACGAGGAGATCGACAGTATCTGCCTGTTCGACCCGCTTACCGGTGCCGTCGAGGCGAAAGTACCGCGCATCACCATCTTTCCCAAGAGCCACTATGTGACGTCCAGGGATGTGATGCTGGGGGCAGTGGAGAACATAGAGCTGGAGCTGGCGGACCGGCTCAAGCAGTTAAAGGACAACAACAAGCTGGTGGAGGCGCAGCGACTGGAACAGCGCACCCGCTACGACCTGGAGATGATCCGCGAACTGGGTTACTGCACCGGCATCGAGAACTATTCGCGCTACCTGTCCGGGCGGGCGGCCGGGGAGCCGCCGCCGACCCTGTTCGAATACCTGCCGAAAAATGCCCTGGTGATCGTGGACGAGTCCCACGCCACCATCCCCCAGATTGGTGCCATGTACAAGGGCGACCGCTCGCGCAAGGAAACCCTGGTGGAGTTCGGCTTCCGCCTGCCCTCGGCCCTGGACAATCGCCCCCTGCGTTTCGAGGAGTGGGAGCTGCTGGTGCCCCAGGCGGTGTTCGTGTCGGCCACTCCGGGCACCTATGAGCAGGAGCATTCCGGGCGCACCGTGGAACAGGTGGTGCGTCCCACCGGGCTGGTGGATCCGCCGCTGGAGGTGCGACCCGCGCTCACCCAGGTGGATGACCTGCTCAAGGAAATCCATATCACCGTCGAGCGCGGGGAGCGGGTGCTGGTTACCACGCTCACCAAGCGCATGTCGGAAGACCTGACGGAATACCTGTCGGACAACGGCATCAGGGTCCGTTACCTGCACTCGGACATCGATACCGTGGAACGGGTGGAAATCATCCGCGACCTGCGCCTGGGGGTGTTCGATGTGCTGGTGGGAATCAACCTGCTGCGCGAGGGCCTGGACATGCCGGAAGTGTCGCTGGTGGCCATTCTGGACGCCGACAAGGAGGGCTTCCTGCGCTCGGAGCGCTCCCTGATCCAGACCATTGGCCGGGCCGCGCGCAACCTCAATGGCCGGGCGATTCTGTATGCCGACCGGGTGACCGGGTCGATGGAGCGGGCCATGGCCGAAACCGAGCGCCGCCGCAACAAGCAACTGGCCTATAACGAGACCCACGGCATCACGCCGATCGGTGTGATCAAGTCCGTGCAGGACATCATGGAAGGCGCGCGCCGCATGCCGACCAAGGGCAAAAACCGGGCGGCCAAAGTGGCGGAAACGCGGCTCAGCTACAGTACCGAAGTGGCCAATCTTTCACCTGCGGCGCTGGCGCGCAAGCTCAAGCAACTGGAGGCCCAGATGCACGAGCACGCCAAAAACCTGGAATTCGAAGAGGCCGCCGCCCTGCGGGACCAGCTGGCGGAGATCAAGCACCTGGCGTTCGTAAGTTGAGCTTGCGGATCGCCCACGGGTGTTGCGGAGCTGATCGCTGCTATAATCCTGGCGGTTCTGGCGCAGTTTATATGGAGATCAAGGAGCGTATGAAGCTGAAAAACGTATTGGTGCTATTTGCGGTGCTGGGTGCAGGCAGCGCCTGGGCGGACCTCAAACCCGATATCATCGACTGCAACCCGAAGAAGGCGGCTCGCAATGCCGCCATGGAGGCAACCGTGGGCGTCAGCGGCCGCTGCGATCCCGGCAAGGTGGCAGAAAACACCAAAGAAAACGTGGTCGATGACGCGAAGGACACGGTGGACAAGGTCACGGATGCAAAGCCCGCCCCCCTCAATCGCGACAAGGGCAAATTGCGTCCGGACAAGGACTGAATTACGCGATCGGACTGGCCGCGGGAAAACTCATGGTCACGCATACCCCGTCGCCAGTGCTCAGGTTCTCAGCCTTGACCCGGCCGTGGTGAAAATCCACGATCAGCCGCACGATGTGCAGGCCCAGCCCCATATGCACCCCGCCTGATTCGCCCTGGCGCAGGGATACCATGGGATCGAACAGGTGTTCCTGTAACTCCGCCGGCAGGGCGGGCCCCTCGTTGCTGACACTCAGGGCCCACTGCTCGGCGACCGGCGCCAGGGTCACCACAATCCGTCCTCCCGGTGGGCAGAACGAGGCGGCATTTTCCAGCAGTTTATCCAGTGCCTGTACCACCAGTTCAGGCACCCCCACGATCCAGGCGTCGCCATCGGGTAGCACCAGGGCCAGCTCGTGCTTCGGGTAGATACTGCGGTAGGCCCCGAATACCTCCCGCACCAGGGGTGCCAGGTCCAGTTCCGCGGGACTGTTACCCCGGATACTCTCCTCCAGCCGATTGGCCTCGCTCATGGCGGTGAGAATGCTGCTCAGGCGCACCAGCCCCTCCCTGGCCCTGGCGACATAGACATCGCCGCTGCCCGCGTCCGGTGTCGACTGCTCCAGGTTTTCCAGTGAAGTCTGGATGACCGCGATGGGTGTGCGCAGCTCGTGTGACAGTTTGCGGCTCAGGCTGCGCAGGTAATCGTTGTACTCCTGTAACTGGTCCAGCAGGTCGGCGTAGTGGCGCGATAACTCGCCAATTTCATCTTTCGCTGCACTGCGTGGGAACGCGCCGGCGGCCCGCCCTTCGGCGCGGATGGCGCTGCGCGCCGCCCGGCTCAGTTTGCCGATGCGCCAGGACAGCAGGCTGGCGTAGCCGAGCAGCCCGAGCGCCCCGGCGCACAGGGCGAGCAGGCTGTAGCCCAGCAGTCGACTGAAGGCCTGGTCGGTGAGTGACAGGTACTGTTCGCCGCTCTGGCGCGCCACGACCGCGCCGATCACGCCGCTGTCATGGACGACGGGGACGGCTGCCGACAGGATGGTGCGGGTTGTGTAGTTCGGGTCCTGGTAGCGATGGTTGGCGCCGATGCCCGCCAGGGCCGAGGCAATTTCCTCCCCGGCCACATGGCCCGTGCCACTGGCGGCCGGTGGCGCGTCGAGGCCGCCCTGGGACAGGATGCTGCGGTACAGCACGCGCAGCAACCAGAAGGTCTCCGCGTTGTCCCCACGGGGCCTGCCGCCCGCTGACACGTCGGCCACCAGCCAGTTGTCCTTGTCCACAACCTGCAGTTCGCTGCCCTTGTCGCTGAAGGGTGCCAGGGTCCGTTGCAGCGCCGCCGGGCTGTAGATCAACCACGGGGGTGCGACGGTTTCCAGTGGGCTGATATTGCCCAGGGTTTCAAATTTTCCGCCGGGGCGCCGCCCCACGTTGACCAGGTAGAAACCCAGCCGCCCGCCGGTGTAGTCCAGGGGAATTTCGAGTTCCAGCGTGAATCCCCCCGCCGCGTCCTGCCAGAAGCCGTGAATACGCCCGGCATCAAAACCGGGTTGCAAGGCGCCCAGCGGCAAGGCCCGCACGCTGCCCGGCGCCGCAGTGGCAATCACGTACTCCTGGCGCCTGCCGTTCTGCCAGGTGCGCAATACCAGGCGATCGCCATTGGACTCGGCGGATAAGCCCGGGTTGTGGAAGATCACCTCGGGGTCCCGCACCCGCAGCATCAGGTACAGGGAGTCGTCGCGGGTAGCGGCCTGATAGATAACCGCCAGCGGCGCGGCGGCCGGCTCGCTGTCCAGCCGGACGCTGGGAATCTCTTCCCAGCCGTCATCGTAACCATCGACGATGAGGACTTGCTTGGTGGGATGGGCATAGATGGGTTTCGAGTTGTCTGGTGGTGCCAGGCGCCGCAGGGGGTTGGGGTATAGCAGCTCCTCCCGCTCGCCCAGCACCGCCGCCACCGCCTGTGCGGTAGCCTGCAGTGACTGCTCCTGGCCGTGGCGCAGGGCGCCTTCCATTTCCCGGATGAACTGGCAGCCCGCCCAGGGCAGGGAGAGCAGCAGCAGGCTGACCAGCAGGAGTTGCCGGCGCAGGGTCACCCGCCCAGACCTCTGCCCGTGATGTCGTCAGCAGGGGAGGGCATCAGGCTCCCGTCCAACGGTAGCCGACACCATAGGCGGTCTCGATGGCGGCAAAGTCCGCGTCGACCGCCTGGAACTTGCGGCGGATACGCTTGATATGTGACGTGATGGTATTGTCATCGAGCACGACGTTTGCCGATTCCATCAGCTGCTGCCGGTTCTTGACATGACCGGGGTGCCTGGCCAGCGCATGCACAATCCAGAACTCCGTGACGGTCAGGTCCACCGCACTGGATTGCCACTGGCTGGTCATGCGCTCGAGGTTCAGGCTGAGCGGGCCGCGCTGGACGATGTGCTCTTCCAGTACCGGGCTGCGCAGGGCCTGCACCCGGCGGAACAGCGCGACGATGCGGGCCAGCATATGGGCCTGGCTGATGTCCTTGGTGAGGTAGTCATCCGCGCCCAGGCGCAGCCCCGAGATAATATCCAGCTCGGAATCCCGCGCGGTCAGGAACACGATCGGCAACTCGGGGCAGCGGCTGCGCAGGTCGCGACAGAGTTCGAAACCGCCTTCCACCTCGTCCCCGAGGCCCACGTCGATGATGGCAAGGTCGGGCAGCTCCCGGCCGAAGGCGCGACTGGCGGCCGTGCGGTCCTGGAACAGGGACACCCGGAAGCCCTGGCGTTGCAGGGTGTCCCGGTAGTTGGCCGCGATGCTGGCTTCATCTTCCACGATAGCGATGTGGTGGGGCATGTGCAGGGGGCAACCGGTTGCAGCTGAAGGCGCCCATACTTTCAAATAACGACCCGTATCACAAGCGCCCGCCACAATTCGCCATTATTGCTCAGCAGATCGCCACAATCGGGGCATATTGTCGCCAGATAGTTGCCGCTTAATGAATCCCTCACGCCAACGGGGATCAAGCGATGAACAATGATATTTATTTTCAGCTCAGCCGGGACGCACAGCGACTGGGGGGCCTGCCCCTGTGGCTGGTGTTCCGCGCGCTGCCCGCGGCGGTGGTCGCAGCGCTGCTGTTGCTGGTGCTTTGCGCCACGCCCGTCCGGGCGACGACCGGGGAGTGGAGCGACGCCTCCCTGGACAGCCTGGCCAGCGGCGAGCTGCTGTTCGCCGGCGATCAACCGGGTCATTACACACCGGCTATCGTGCTGGGCAGCAAGGTTCACATCGACATCAGCGGCATGATCGCCACGGTTGCGGTGGAGCAGTCCTTTCGCAATGACACGGGGCGCGCGGTAGAGGGGGTGTATGGTTTTCCGCTGCCGGACAATGCCGCCGTGCGTTATATGGAAATGGTGATCGGCGAGCGGCGCATCGTCGGCAAAATCCGCGCAAGAGCCGCTGCGCAGAAAATCTACAGTGAGGCAAAAGCGGCCGGCAAGAAAGCCAGTCTGGTGGAACAGCAGCGTCCCAATCTCTTCACCAACCGGGTGGCCAATATCAACGCCGGGGAAACTGTGATCGTGCGGCTTGAATATGTGCAACAGGTGGCCTTTGCCAACGGGGAATTCTCCCTGCGTTTTCCCACCACCGTCACGCCGCGTTACATGCCGGGCACACCCGTCGCGGCAGCCGCGGGCGAGGAGTCCCCCGCTGCGCTGTCGGTCAATCCCTACCTGGGCTGGGCAGTACCGACCGACCAGGTTCCCGATGCCGCCGCCATCTCTTCGCTGCAGTATCCGCAGGAGGGCGATGAGAACGCGCCCCTCAATCCGCTGACGGTGAGCGTGCGCCTGGACATGGGCATGCCGCTGGCCAGTGTGGATGCGCCCTACCACGATATCGCGCTGGCCCGCAGGGCAGGGGTATATACCATTTCCCTGGCCGCCGGCGTCACCGAGATGGACCGCGACTTTGTCCTGCGCTGGCAAGCTGTCAGCGGCTCGGCGCCGACCGCCGCGCTGTTCACCGAACAGGTGGAAGGCGAGTATTTCGGCCTGTTGATGGTGCTGCCGCCGGCCGCCGGGCGCGCCGCGCCGGCGCCGCCGCGGGAACTGATCTTCGTGGTCGATACGTCCGGTTCGATGGGCGGCATTGCCATAGAACAGGCGCGGGACAGCGTGTCCCGGGCGTTGCGGCAACTGCGTCCCGAGGACCGCTTCAATATCATCGAGTTCAATTCCAGCCACAGGGCGCTGTACCGCAGGCCCGTGCCAGCCACCCGTCATCATGTCCAGCAGGCGCAGGAGTTTGTCCGGCTGCTGCGGGCTACCGGCGGCACGGAGATGCTGCCTGCCCTGCGCGCCGCGCTGGAGCCCCCCCGGGAGAAAGATGCCCTGGAGGAGCAGTTGCCGCTGCGGCAGGTGATATTCATCACCGATGGGGCGGTGGGCAACGAGGTGGCGCTGTTCGGGGAAATCAGCGCACGGGTGGGCAACAGTCGCCTGTTTACCGTCGGCATAGGCTCCGCCCCGAACAGCTGGTTTATGCGCGAGGCGGCGCGCTTTGGCCGGGGCAGCCACACCCACATCGGCTCGCTGGAGGAAGTGGGCGACAAGATGGCCGCCCTGTTTTCGCAGCTGTCACAATCCGCGGTGGTCGACCTGGACGTGGCATGGCCTGCCACATCGTCGTCGCGGCAGGTGGAAGCCTGGCCCGAGCGACTGCCCGATCTCTACCTGGGCGAGCCCCTGCTGGTGTCCGTCAGTTTTGGGCCGGCGCAACCGCTGGGGGAGGTGGTGGTCAGTGGTGATATCTCCGGTCGGCCATGGCGCCAGGTGCTGCAACTGACAGGCGATGCTCAGGCCGACCCGGCCGTGAGCCACAAGGGCGTCGCCAGCCTGTGGGCCAGAGCCAAAATTACCGGCCTGCTGGACCAGATAGTACTGGGTCGCGGCGAGGACGCGGTGCGGGCGGAGGTGCTGCCTATCGCGCTGCAGCATCAGCTGCTCAGTCCTTACACCAGCTTTGTGGCGGTAGAGGAGGTGGTGTCACTGCCCCCGGGCGAGCGGTCGGCCAGCGTGCCGGTACCCAATACCCGCCCGCGTGGCCAGGATCCGCAGTTCTTTGCCTATCCGCGCAC